>JAZNTS010000107.1:0-9000 GCA_045591905.1 Oscillospiraceae bacterium
ACTATCTTCTCAACATCGGCGTTTACTTCGCCTGCTCTCTTTTCTACCTCGGCGAGAAATTCCTTTTCAGCGCCGTCGGCTTTGATTATCTTTATCATTACAAATTCTCCTCTATCTGCTTAACTATTTCGGATATGCGCTCCTGCTTCAGCTTCATGCTTACTGTATTAACGATAAGCCTTGCCGAGATAGGCGCTACATCTTCATACACCTCAAGACCGTTTTCCTTTAGTGTTGTTCCTGTTTCAACTATATCCACGATACCGTCAGCAAGAGAAACCAGAGGAGCAAGCTCCACACTGCCCTCTATCTTCACGATATCAACGTCCATGCCCTTGCTCTCGAAATAACCTCTGGTTACATTAGGGTACTTTGTAGCAACGGTCTTAACTCCGTAGCCCTTGTAGAAATCCTCGCCCTTTTTGCCTGCAAGCGCAAATTTGCACTTTCCGAAGCCAAGGTCGGTTATCTCAAAGAACTTTCCGCCGTACTCCATTATGGTATCCTTGCCAACAACGCCGATATCGCAAACGCCATGCTCGACGTAAGTGATAACATCGGCGGCCTTTGCAAGAACTACCTCAATATCCTCGTCGGGGATAGACAGTATAAGACGTCTGCCCTTATCGCGAAGCTCCGATACATCGTAGCCTATCTTATCAAGGAGGTCAACGGTCTTGTTTTCAAGTCTGCCCTTTGTGAGCGCTATCCTAACCTTTTTGTTCTCCATGCTTAAACCTCCTCTGATGTCACGCTGCCGTCAGCAGAAACAGTGTCAACACGCTTTATACCCTTGCTCTTGGCGTAGCTTACAGCCGCGCTCTTGCTGTCAAACACGGAATTGTACACTGTTTTTCCCTGATTTATCAGCTCTGTACAATGTCGCAGACCGCTTATTTCTGCACCACAGTCAGCATAAACAAGCACATCGGGAGCAACAGAAAGCTGTGTATCGCTGTTCTTATTAAGCATAACCTTTGCCGCCGCCTCAACGTTTACAGCAAAGCCTACCGCGGGAACGCTTCTGCCGAAATCACCGATAAGAGTATCATAACGACCGCCCGAAAGCACGGGAAGTCCGTATCCCTCAACATAACCTCGGAAGATTATGCCTGTGTAATAATTCTTCTTATGTACAAGACCGAGATCGACCTTGACCTCGTCTATACCTGCCGCTCTTAAGCCCTCATACAGCTCTCTGAGCGAAGCAAGCTTTTCTTTGAGCTGAGGAGTTATCATGTACTGCTCTGCTCTGTCAAACACCTCTGCGCCGCCGAACAGCGTAGGAAGAGCGCGCATAGCTTCTGCGGCTGCTCCGTTATAGCAGCTCAGCACATCGTTCAGCGCGGGATAATTCTTTGTGTCGATAAGCGACTGTATTCTGTCGCTTTCGTCCTCGTCAACTCCTAGAGCCTCTACAAGCAGTCTGAAAATGCCGCTCTCGCCTATCTCAAGACGGAAGCTGTCGTTACCGTCATCGCACGCAGACAGCGCCTGAACAGCAATAACAAGCGCCTCACGGTCAGCAGCTCTGCTGTTTCCGCCGAGGATTTCAATACCGCTCTGTGCGAACTCATCATCGCGGCCGCTGTTCTTGGGATTTACCATGAAAATGCTTTGATTATAGAACAGCTTCAGCGGCAGCGGCTCCTCGCGAAGTCTTGTCGCAACCAATCGAGCGATAGGCATTGTGCTATCGGGACGGAGCACCATCATGCGGTTTTTGCCGTCCACCAGCTTATACATGGATTCCTGTGGGAAATAGCGCACCTTGCCGTTAAAAACATCATAAAACTCAAGTCCGGGCGTAACGACCTCGGAATAACCGTAATCGGTGAATATCTTTCTAACGCGCTCTTCGATGATGCGCTTCGCAATACACTCATCAAACAGCAGGTCGCTTGTTCCCTCGGGGGTCAGCAGATCATATCTTTTCAAGTCAGTCAAACCTTTCTTTGTTAATTTACACTTTAGTATAGTAGCACACTACCATGATACCATAATAGTATGATAATGTCAAGCATTGCAATACAATTCGTAATTATGCACAGCAGCTTTCAACAATTGCCGCAAAATCTGTTAAAACAGCGACATCTGAGCCGACTGCGGAATATCCTTGAAAACGCCCATCTCGGTGAGCTTCTCCATAACAGTGCTGTTCAGACCGCTCTGCTTTTGTATCTCGTCAACACAGATGTAGTCGCCTGCGTCTATAACCTCTTTCAGACGGTACGCCGCATTTTCACCGCAGCCCTGAATAGCAAGGAACGGCAATCTCAGCTTTCCGTCCTCAACGCCATAGGTCGCAGCTCCTGATTTCTTGAAATCAACAGGCAGAACGCCGATTCCGCGCAGCATCATCTCGTTTACAAGCATGAGTGCGTCATAAACGCCCTCCTCCTTGGCGGTAGGCTTCTGCATAGCCTGTATCTCTTTAAGGCGCGCCTTGACGGCAGCTTGTCCTTTCAGAATAACGTCGACCTCGAGGTTTTCCGTGTGCTTTGTAAGGGTCGCCGCGTAGAACTCGCACGGACGATTTATCTTGAACCAGCAAAGCTTAACAGCCGCCGTTACATAAGCCGCAGCATGAGCCTTCGGGAACATATATTTTATCTTCTTACAGCTTTCCACATACCACTCGGGAACGTTGTTATCCTTGAACGCCTGATAGATAGTATCATCAAACAGCTTTTTGGCGTTGCCCTTACGGGTTATCTCCATTATCTTGAACGCAAGACCCGGCTCAACGCCCTTATGCATAAGGTACACCATGATATTGTCACGCGTTCCGATAACCTCGGAAATAGTACAAGTGCCGTTTTTGATAAGGTCTTGTGCGTTGCCGAGCCAAACGTCAGTACCGTGCGACAGACCCGAGATCTGAAGCAGGTCGGAGAAGTTCTTAGGCTGCGCGTCCTGAAGCATCTGCATAGCAAACGGCGTGCCGAACTCGGGGATACCGAGAGTTCCGCATTTAACGCCAAGCTGCTCCTCATCAGAAGCCTTTAAAGGAGCAACCGACACGAACAGGTCATAGATATCCCTGTCAGTAGTCGAAACATCGGCGATCTTCATGCCTGTCATGTCCTCAAGGTGCTTGTACAGTGTGGGAACATCATGTCCCAGCTCGTCAAGCTTCAAAATAGTGTCATGAAGCGCATGGAAGTCGAAATGCGTTGTTATCATGTCGCTTTCGGTCTTATCGGCTGGGTGCTGAACCGCCGTGAAGTCGTATACCTCATGGTCATTCGGCACAACTACCATTCCTCCGGGGTGCTGTGATGTGGTGCGCTTAACACCCGTACAGCCAACCGAAAGACGCTCCATCTCGGCATTGTTGTAGGTTATGCCGCGCTCCTCGCAATACTTTTTAACGAAACCGAAAGCGGTCTTTTCCTGTACCGCGGAAATAGTACCCGCCTTGAACACATGGTCTTTACCGAACAGCTCTTCTGTGTAGCGGTGAACCTTGCCCTGTACCTCGCCCGAGAAGTTAAGGTCGATATCGGGCGCCTTGTCACCCTTGAAGCCAAGGAACGTTTCAAACGGGATATCATGTCCGTCACGGATAGTATCACTTCCGCATTTGGGGCAGCTTTTTGGCGGCAGGTCAAAGCCCGAGCCTACAGAGCCGTCCTCAACGAACTCGTTCCAACGACATTTCGGGCAGCGGTAATGCGGTGCAAGCGGATTTACCTCCGATATACCCGACATTATCGCAACGAAGCTTGAGCCGACCGAGCCACGCGAGCCGACAAGATAACCGTTATCCTCTGAGTATTTAACAAGCTTCTGCGCAATCATGTAAAGCACAGAGAAGCCGTATTTAATGATAGCGTCAAGCTCCTTGTTAAGACGAGATGTAACGATATCGGGAATTTTACCCTCATAGCCGTACCAATCCATAGCGCGGCCCCAGCAGAGATCCTGAAGTTCCTGCTCAGCACCCTCGATAGAGGGAGTATATGTGCCCTTGGGGATAGGTCTGATATCTTCGTCTATCATGTCGGCTATGGCGTTAGTGTTAGTGATAACGACCTCTTTCGCCTTTGCCGCTCCGAGATACTCAAATTCTTTAAGCATCTCATCAGTGGTGCGCAGATACAGCGGTGCTTGATTATCCGCGTCCTTAAAGCCTTGACCTGCCTGAAGTATCGTTCTGAAAACGGAGTCCTCAGCGTTCTTGAAATGAACGTCACAGGTTGCAACAACAGGCTTTTGAAGCTTATTTCCAAGTGCAACTATCTTTCTGTTAAGGTCGCGAAGTCCCTCATCATCGGGGACGATACCCTCGCGCACAAGGAACGCATTGTTGCCTATCGGCTGTATCTCAAGATAGTCGTAAAGCGATGCTATCTCCTCTATCTGACTTTCGGGCTTGCCGTCAAGTATAGCACGGAAAAGCTCGCCAGCCTCGCAGGCACTGCCGATGATAAGTCCGTCGCGGTGCTTTTGAAGCTCAGACAGCGGTATACGCGGCTTTTTATAGAAATAGTTAAGGTTTGAAAGCGATACCAGCTTGTAGAGATTTTTTAGTCCCGCCTTGTTTTTCACAAGGATTATCATGTGATATGTCGGAAGCTTTTTAACATCTACATTTCCGAGTATCGAGTTAAGGTCGCCAAGCTTTGTAAGCTCCCTGCCCTTTCCTGCATCGGAAATAAGTCTGCGGTAAATCTCGGCAAGCATCTTTGCGTCGTCAATGGCACGGTGATGGTTGAAATTGCCAAGCTTGTATTCCTTTGCCACAATGTCAAGCTTGTGCTTTTTTAGATGCGGAAGCGCCGCACGGCACAGCGCAAGCGTATCTATATAGCGAATGCTGTAGTCGATGCCTTGTCTTTCACAAGCCACACGGATAAAACCCGTATCAAAATCAGCGTTGTGTGCGACCAAAACAGCGTCGCCCGCGAACTTTATAAACGCCTCCAAAGCGTCCTTTTCATAGGGCGCGTCGGCTACCATATCATCGGTTATTCCAGTAAGCTCGGTGATATTAGCGGGTATGGGCTTTTCGGGATTAACAAAGGTCTGAAACTCCTCGACTACCTCCATATTGCGCAGCTTAACCGCACCTATCTCAGTGATACGCTCTGTATCCTTGCCAAGTCCTGTTGTTTCTATATCGAAAACGATAATATCATCATTGATGCCGTAGTCATTGCAGCCCGAAACCAGCGCGCCGCTATCGTTTACAAAATACGCCTCCATGCCGTAGATGACCTTCATCTCGCCGCCGTCCTTGCGTATTTTTTCAACGGTGTTCATTGCCTCGGGATAAGCCTGCACGTTGCCGTGGTCGGTTATCGCAACAGCCTTATGTCCCCATGCAAACGCCTGCTTTACGAGGTCGCCCGCGGGAGTGAGAGCGTCCATATCGGACATATTGGTATGCATATGAAGCTCAACGCGCTTTTCCTCGGCAGTGTCCTTTCTCTGCTTTACCTTAACGCTTGCGATTGAATAAGGGCGCAGATTAAGACACTTTGCAAAGGTGTCATACTCGAACTTGCCCGTCATGATGATAGCCTTGCCGGGCTTTATGTTATTCTTTATCACATCGGACTTTTCAGTGGGGATTATGATCTTGATTATCTCAGACGAGGTCTTGTCCGAAAAATACGCAGTGAAAATAAATGTATTTCCGTCGCGCGAGGTCTTTTCATCGGTCTTGAACACCTCACCCCAAAGAGTTACCTCGTCACCCTCGTTAAAGTTCTCCGACATACGCAGCGGCTCTTCTGAAATACCTTTACCGTAGAAAAGCTCCGCCTTGCTGTCGAATTTCTCATGCTCAAACGGAAGCATTATCTCCTTGGCTTCCTCAAGCACCGAGGCACGTCTGCCTCCGCCGCCGCTTCTCGGCGCACCGGAGCCGCCGCCCGAATACTTGTTCTCTCCGCCTGCCGCAGGAGGAGGCGTAAGCGATATCACAGGAACAGGCGCAGACTGCTCCTCCATCAAAGCCTGTTCGATGTCAAGCTCCGCTGTGCCTGTGAACACAACGTTTATCTTAACGCCGAAAAAGCCCTTGACATAGGTTTCAATCTTCTTGTCTATATCCATGCCGAGAAGTATATCTCTGCCGCCGCTTTTCAGCGATATCTCGTATGTATCGCCGTCATCGGTTATTTCAGCGTCATCAAGATAGCCGTTGACCGCAACGAACTTTGTTTTCAGAAGCTCTATCACCTCTGTCAGATAGTCGGCGGAAAAAAGCGAGCTGTGATACTTGGGATAAACGGACACCTCGGTTCCGCTCACAGCCTCGGAAAGCTGACGGCTAAGCGTGATAAGCACAGCGGCAGGAACGGTGTCGTCAAGCCCAAGATTTATATTCAGCGTGTTCTTGCTTTCGTTATAAACGATCTTCAGCACTTCACCCTGTGCAACCGCAGGCGAAAGCGTCAGATCGTCAAAAAGTTCACTGATTTTTGCAGACATTTTTACTTCCTTCCATGTAAGCCTAGCTTACAGCAATTCTATTTCCTTTTTAAGCTCAGAGAGCAGCATATCCTCAGGCACCTTACGCAGTATCTCTCCTTTTTTGAAGATAAGACCCACGCCGTCGCCGCCAGCTATGCCGAGATCAGCCTCGCGCGCTTCTCCGGGGCCGTTTACCGCACAACCCATGACAGCTATTTTTATATCCTTGTCGATATCTCGGCAAAGCTCCTCGACCCTCTCAGCAAGCCCGATAAGGTCTATCTTAGTTCTGCCGCAGGTAGGACAGGATACTATCTCCACACCGCCGCCGATACCGCAGGCTTTGAGGATATCCTTTGCGGCATATACCTCGCGCACAGGGTCTGCGGTGAGCGAAACTCTGATCGTGTCGCCAATGCCGTCACACAACAGCGAGCCTATGCCTACCGCCGATTTTATCATACCCATTCTCTCGGTACCCGCCTCGGTAACGCCGAGATGAAGCGGATAGCTGTATTTCTCCGCAAAAAGCCTGTAGGCGCTTATCATAAGCCGCACATCGGAGGACTTGATACTGATGACGATATCATCGAAATTGCAGTCGTTTAAAAGACCGATATGCCGCGCGGCGCTTTCAACCAAAGCTTCGGCTGTAGGACTGCCGTACTTTTGCAGTAAGTCCTTTTCCAGTGAGCCGCTGTTCACGCCTATTCTGATTGGAATATCGCGCTCAGAGCAAGCGTCCGCAACAGCGCGCACCTTATCGGCAGAGCCGATATTTCCTGGGTTTATACGCACCTTATCAACACCCGCCTCAACACAAGCAAGCGCGATCTTATAGTCGAAATGGATATCAGCGACGAGCGGAATTTTCACTGCCGCCTTTATTGCGGGGATAAGCCGTACATCATCAATAGTCGGCACAGCGGCACGAATTATCTCACAGCCTGCGTTTTCAAGAGCAACAACTTGATTTACATTAGCCTCAACATCATGCGCGGGGGCATTCAGCATTGACTGGATATATATCTTACCGCCGCCGAGTGTAAGTCCGCCGACATTTACTGTTTTTTTACCCACCGAAGCCTCCCGAGAACAACTTTACTATATCATTGAATGTTACGATTATCATCAGCACCATGAGCAGCGCAAAGCCGATAAAATGCACGATACCCTCATGCTCGGGCTTCAGCGGCTTGCGTCGTATAGCCTCAATGATGAGGAACAAAAATCTGCCGCCGTCCAGTGCGGGTATAGGCAGAAGATTAAAGATACCGAGGTTTATGGTTATCAGCGAAACGATATACAGCAAATTTGAAAGTCCCTCCATGAAATTATCGGAGGAAGCCATCGTATCACTTACAACGCCGACAACACCAACGGGGCCCGAAAGGTCGTTCAAGCCGAATCTGCCTGTGATAAGGTCATAGAACGTCAGAATCACAAGTCTGCCCGTTGAAACAGACTCATTGAACGCTTCACCCATAACATTGAAAAAGTTCTTCTCCATCGGGTAGACGGTGAAGTCAAAAAAGATGGAATTGATATTGTTTTCACTGCCAAGAAGCTGAAATTCAACATTTTCAAGCAGAACGCTCTCGCCGTTTCTGTCAACAACAAAATCGAACTCAACATTACCGTTCTCGTTTATTGTGCCGCCGTTCTGAAGCTTGTAAATGATATCGGTCGATGTGAAAATGGGAAGTCCGTCAATAGAAGTTATCCTGTCATCAAGCTGAAGCTGTGTGCTGCTTATCGAATCTTCACGGAAAGTGCTTACAGTAGTTGTTGCAACATCGTCGAGCGAGCAGATATAACCCAACGAAACAAAATAGCCAAGCACGAGATTCATCACAGCGCCCGCCAAAATAACGATCATACGCTGCCAAACAGGCTTTCGGTTGAACGCGCGCGGATTGTCACTCTCATCGTTCTCGCCCTCCATTGAAACAAAGCCGCCGATGGGGATCGCACGTATCGAAAACTGTGTTTCCTTGCCTTGCTTACGGAATATCACAGGCCCCATGCCGATGGAAAACTCGTTTATCTGTATATCGCAAAGCTTTGCGGCTATGAAATGTCCAAGCTCATGTATGATTATTATTACGCAAAAAGCAAGTATTGCAATAACTATCTGCATTAAAGACCTCCAAATTTTGTGCGCACAAGCTCCTCCGCCGCGCACTGAGTAGAGAGAATATCGTCAAGGTCAGGCGACTTTATAAAATCAATGCTGTCGAGAGCCATAGAAACCGCCTCTCCTATCTCGTTGAAACGTATCCTGTCCGCTAAAAACAATGCGACAGCAGCTTCGTTTGCGCTGTTTATGATACACGGCGCATTTCCGCCCATTGATATTGCCTTTTTTGCAAGCGCAAGGCAAACAAAAGTATCCTCATCGGGGCGGTCAAAGGTAAGTGCCCCAACATCGAAAAGCGAAAGCTTTTTTGCGGGGCAAGCAAGCCTTTTCGGGTACGTCAAAGCAAGCTGTATAGGAATACGCATATCGACGCTGCCAAGCTGCGCTATCACTGCGCCGTCCTCGAACTCCACCGCGGAGTGGATAATGCTCTG
>JAZNTS010000108.1:0-7446 GCA_045591905.1 Oscillospiraceae bacterium
GCAGCTATCCTGATCTGCGCTTTTACAAGGTCTATACCCGTCACAAGCTCTGTTACGGGGTGCTCAACCTGTATTCTTGCATTCATTTCCATAAAATAGAAGTTGCGGTCCTTGTCCACAAGAAACTCGATAGTGCCCGCATTCTGATAGCCGCTGACCTTTGCCGCAGCAACAGCCGCGCTTCCCATACGCTCTCTGAGGTCAGGAGTCATGATGGGGCTGGGGCTTTCCTCCAGCACCTTCTGGTTCTTTCTTTGGAGCGAGCACTCGCGCTCACCGAGGTGAACAACGTTTCCGTGCTCGTCCGCAAGAAGCTGTATCTCAACATGGCGCGGATTTATGATGAACTTCTCGATGTATACCTCGTCATTTCCAAAGAACTGAAGCGCCTCCTGCTGAGCCGCAGTGTACTGAGACTCAAGGTCCTCCTCGCGCTCAACAAGACGTATACCGCGTCCGCCGCCGCCCGCCGAAGCCTTTACCATAACAGGATAGCCTATCTCGGCGCATATGCTCTTAGCCTCTTCAATCGTGGCAACAACGCCGTCAGAGCCGGGCACTACAGGAACTCCCGCAGAAACCATGGTTTTTTTCGCGTTTGCCTTATCGCCCATTGCGTCCATGACTTCGGGTGCAGGGCCAATGAACTTAATTCCGCATTTTTCGCAAAGTCTAGCGAAATCAGCATTCTCGGAAAGGAAACCGAAGCCGGGGTGGATAGCCTCTGCGTGGGTTATCTCACACGCCGCAAGCAGCGCCTTTGTGTTGAGGTAGCTGTCCTTTGTTGCGGCAGGTCCGATGCACACTGCCTCGTCAGCTATCTGCGCATGAAGCGCAGACCTGTCTGCAGTGGAATACACCGCTACGGTCTTTATTCCAAGCTCGCGGCACGCACGCATTATTCTGATAGCGATCTCGCCGCGGTTGGCTATAAGTATTTTGTTAAACATTCGTTCTGTCAACTCCAATTAGAATGACCCAGGCATTACGCCTCGGGTGCGGGGTCGGCAACCGCAAAGGAAATCTCAGCGGTAACTACCTTTTTGCCGTTTACTGTCGCAACAGCCTTGCCGAAGCCGATAGGGCCTTTTTTGCCTATCATATCGACATGAAGCTCCAGTGTATCGCCGGGCTTTACAGTGCCGCGGAAACGAGCCTTGTCTATACCTGCAAAGAATGCGATCTTTCCCTTATTTTCAGGAAGAACAAGAGCGCATACAGCGCCTGCCTGCGCAAGCATTTCTATCATAAGAACGCCGGGCTGTACGGGCTGACCGGGGAAATGTCCTCTGAACCAGTCCTCGTCAGGCTTGAGGTATTTCTTTGCGGTAACGCTTACACCGGGCTCAAGCTCTGTTACCGCGTCGATAAGCAGAAACGGGACACGGTGAGGGATAACTTCTTTGATCTGTTCAAGATTAAGTGTCATGATATCTCCTTTATTAATTATCGGTTGCAACTGCCGAAGTTGTAATGCGCTATAGGTCGCAATAAACCGCGGACAAGAAAAACGCGAAGAAGTGCGCTTATTGCCTTTTTTATTCTATACGCATAAGCTTCTGACCGTATTCCACAGCCTCGCCGTTGTTTACATAAATTTCAGCAACCTTGCCGCTGAACTCACAGTTTATCTCGTTCATAAGCTTCATGCTCTCGATGATGCACACAACATCACCTGCGTTCACTGTATCGCCTACCTTAACAAAAGGGGGCTTGTCGGGAGAGGGAGCAGCATAGAATGTGCCGATGATGGGCGATGTAACGATATTTCCGCTTACAGCCTCGCTTACCGCCTCAGCAGCGGGTGCCGGAGCAGCCTGTGCTGCCACGGGAGCCGCAACGGGTGCCATTGCAGGCATAGCCACTGTAGTCATAGGCGCACATTTTTTGCCCTCGATAACGATGTCGATATCCTCGGTGCTGATCTTAATCTTTGCAAGGTCGTTATCCTTTACGATCTTAGCAAGCGCTTCAACGCACTCGATGGTGTTTTCGATAACTGTTTCCTTTTCTTTAACGCTCATATTGTCTGTATCCTTTCTCAGTCGTTTACAGGCTTCATGCAGATGCAGCCGTTATGACCGCCGAAGCCGAGTGAGTTGCTCAGCGCGCCTGTTATCTTCATATCGCGCGCGCCCTCTGTTACATAATCAAGGTCGCACTCGGGATCGGGTGTTTTATAGCCCTTGGTCATGTGTACCTTATTATTCTTTATGGAAAGTGCTGTAACTACAGCCTCAACACCGCCCGCAGCGCCAAGCAGATGGCCTGTCATAGACTTTGTGGAGTTTACCGCGATGTTCTTTGCGTGGTCGCCGAAAGCAAGCTTTATCGCCTTGGTTTCGGTCTTGTCGTTCATATTGGTGGACGTGCCGTGCGCGTTGATGTAGTTTATCTCCTCGGGCTTCATGCCTGCTTCTTCATAAGCGAACTGCATAGCCTTTGCGCCGCCGATTCCGTCGGGATCGGGGCTTGTCTCGTGGTGCGCGTCACAGGTAGAACCGTAGCCGCATATCTCTGCGTATATCTTAGCGCCGCGAGCCTTTGCGTGCTCATACTCCTCAAGAACGAGGATACCGCAGCCATCACCGAGAACAAAGCCGCTTCTCTCCGCATCAAACGGTGTGGAAGCTCTGTCTATATCCTGCGAGCGTGTGATAGCGTGCATATTGTTGAACGCAGCATAGCAGAAGCCGATATCGCTATGCTCTGTACCGCCCGCAACAGCAGCGTCAAGATAGCCGTGCTTTATGGAACGGAACGCCTCGCCTATTGCCTGAGTTCCGCTTGCGCAGGCTGTGGTAACGCAGAAATTACTGCCCTTGAAGCCTGTGCGAATAGCAACGATACCCGAAGCCATATTGCCTATCATCTTTGTGATAGTGAACACGGAAACCTTTTTGTTGCCCTTATTGTGATAGGTAAGTATTTCGTCCTGAGTGGTCTCGATTCCGCCGATACCACTGCCTATGATAGTACCAACGCGGAAAGGATCGATATCCTTGAAATCGGTTCCTGCGTCTTTCAGAGCATTCAGAGCCGCATAAACTGCGTACTGCACGATAACATCGTTTCTGCGAAGCTCCTTCTTGTCGAAATACTCAGACGCGTCAAAATCCTTTACTCTTGCAACAACGCCGAGAGTTTCGGGGTCTTGCTCACCAAACCAAGGAGCCAGCTCAAAGCCGTGCTTTCCTGCAATAAGGTTGCTCCATAGCTCATCAACGGTATTTCCGCAGGGAGTTACCGCGCCAAGTCCTGTTATTACAACTCGTCTTTCCATTAAACGAAAATCCTCCGATATATAGATTAAAAAATATTCACTGAAATTGCTTACATTCAGGCACTACGTAGCCGCGTGCTTATCGCCGCGCTTACATACTGAGTCCGCCGCTTATCTCCACTACCTGACCTGTTACATAGGACGCGTCGTCGCTGCACAGGAAAGATACCACGGAAGCGACCTCCTCGGGCTGACCGTAGCGCTTCATTGCAATCATCTGGAGCATTGCATTCTTCTGCTCCTCTGTCAGCTTGTCCGTCATGGGCGTCTGGATAAAGCCGGGGGCAACAGCGTTACAGGTGATTCCGCGGCTGCCGAATTCCTTGGCGGTGGTCTTGGTCATCGCGATAACAGCGCCCTTAGACGCGGAATAGTTCATCTGACCGGGATTGCCGTAAAGTCCTGCAACAGAAGCAAGATTTACTATTCTGCCGCTCTTCTGACGCATCATAATCGCTGCGCAAAGCTTTGTCATATTGAACACGGATTTCTGATTTATTCTGATAACAGTGTCATAAACGTCCTCGTCCATGCGCACCATCAGACCGTCACGGGTGATACCTGCGTTATTTACAAGTACATCAACAGTGCCAAACTGCTCCTTGACCCACTTTACCATTGCCTCGCACTGAGCGTAATCAGACACGTCTGCGGCATAGCACTCCGCTCTGACGCCGTATTCGCGGCAAGCAGCAGCAACCTCTGCGCCTGCTGTATCGAGGACTTCCTGTGAAACGTCGTTTATTACGATATTACAGCCGTCCTTTGCAAGACGCTTTGCTATCGCTGCGCCGATTCCTCGGCTGGAGCCTGTGATGATCGCTGTTTTCGCCATTTTTTACTTCTCCTTTAAAAATAATGTCAAATATCCATGATGATAGCGCCATAGGTAAGACCTGCGCCAAAGCCGACAAAGCACACTCTCATGCCGCTTTTCAGCTTGCCTTCTTTTTTGAGCTCGTCAAGTGCAACGGGAATGCACGCACTTGAAACGTTGCCAAATCTCTCAATGTTGGTGTATACCTTAGCAGGGTCAACGCCAAGCATTTCGGTAGCCTTTTTGATTATTCTAAGATTTGCTTGATGGGGAACCACAAGGTCGATGTCCTCAATGCTGCAGCCTACATCGCCGACGACCTTTCTCACCGCGTTGTTCATGGCGTTCACCGCGAACTTATACACCGCGTGACCGTCGGACTGGAGAAAATTCTGCTTGCCGAAGGTATCGAAGCGGTTGCCGTAAAACTCGTCAAGGCTCTCATGCCACGGGCAGTTCGACTGATAGTTAGCCTTGCAGTACAGCGCCTTGAAATCATCACCAGCAGCACCAAGCATAGACTTGAACAGCTTATCAGATCTGCGCATAACAGCAGCGCCCGCCGCGTCACCGAAAAGGATACACATAGAACGGTCGGTGTAGTCAAGCTGCGAGGAAAGCCTTTCTGTTGCAACAACAAGAACATTTTTGTATTCACCCGACGCAAGATACTTCTGTGCAACATCGGTCGCAGTGATAAATCCAGTGCAAGCACTGTTCACATCAATGCACGCCGCGTTGTCCGCACCGATCTCACGCTGAACAAGGCAGGACATGGAGGGATAGAAAAAATCGGGTGAACAGGTAGAAACTATGATAAGATCGATATCGCAAGCCTGAACATCAGCGTCAGCAAGCGCCTTTTTTGCCGCCTCAATGCCCATGTAATAGTTGGGCTTGTCGGTCATTATGCGGCGCTCCTTTATGCCTGTACGGGGGAATATCCACTCGTCTGAGGTTTCAAGAAACTCCGAAAACTTATCATTATCAGCCACAAATTCGGGGACATAACTGCCTGTTCCGATGATCTCGATTCCGTTCATCAAAAAAACTCCTTGATTTTATTTACATAATAATGTATAATATAACAGTGAGTGCGCTTTAAATACCATCAAGCGTCCGCTCAACGTTTCAGAATGGTTTGACGGGGCACAGCTCGCCCTTATACAAACATACCATTTTATATTTTACCTTATTATTGGCTTTTTGTCAACCGCTTTATTATGTTTTTAAATACTAAACGATGCAAAAAGTCGATTTTTAAAGCAAAATACGTTATTTTTGTCAAACATTTTTTGGAGGTACATTTTATGAAGACAGTATTTTTATTTTCAGGTCAGGGCAGTCAGTATCCCGGCATGGGAGCGGAGCTTGCGGAGAAGTATTCCGCAACAAAGCAGATACTTGAATGCGGCTCGGATATCATGGGCTTCGACCTTATGAAGAAGATAAACGAGGCGACTCCCGAGGAGCTTAGCCAAACAAGGCTCTCCCAGCCCGCCATCTTTACCGCTTCGCTTATTGCGCTTACTGCGGCGAGAGAAAACGGTATCGAAAACTGTGCTGTTGCGGGTCACTCTCTCGGCGAATATGCAGCGATGTACGCAAGCGGAATGCTCTCCCTTGAGGACAGCTACAAGGCTATCAAGCTCAGAAGCGAGGCTATGGCTAAGGCTGCCGAAGCTACAGGCGGCGCAATGGCAGCGATACTGCGCTCTGACAACGAGACCATCGAAAAGGTGCTGTCCGAGGTGAACGGCTTTGCCGCTCCCGCAAACTACAACAGCCCCGAGCAGACCGTTATCGCAGGTGAAGTTTCCGCAATAGACGAGGCAATCGAAAAGCTTTCCGCGCTGAAAGCTCGCTGCGTGAAGCTTGCAGTATCTGCAGCTTTCCACACAAAGCTTATGGCAGGCGCAGCAGAGGAATTCAAGGCTGCCGTTGTTGGCTTTGATTTCAAGGCTCCTAACTGTGATTTCTATGCAAACCTCTACGGAAAGAAGCTCACCGATTTCTCGGATATGCCCTCCTACCTTGCGGCTCACATCTGCTCTCCCGTTAAGTTCGTAGACGAAATGAACGCCATGAACGACGCAGGCATAGAAGCTTATCTGGAGCTTGGCCCCAACAAGGTACTTACAGGACTTGTTAAAAAGACATTTAAGGGCTCAAATGCAGTAAATATCGAAAACAACGAAAGTCTTGAAAAAGCACTTGAAGCACTGAAAGGATAACAAAAAATGCGCAGATTCGGATTAATAGGACACCCTCTGGGGCACTCTTTGTCGCCTCAGATACACACACGTCTTTTTGAGCTTTCAGGCGAAGCAGTGGATTATCAGCTTTATGACATCGCGCCCGAAGAACTGCCGCAAAAGGCTGAATTCCTCAAATCACTTGACGGCTATAATATCACCATTCCGCATAAGGTCGCAATAATCGAGCAGTGCGACGAGCTTTCCGAGGGCGCGCAGCGCTACCGCTCGGTAAACTGCATCGCAAACGGCGAAAAGATAATCGGCTACAACACCGATGTTATGGGCTTTACAAAGTCAATAGAAATGCTTGGCGCTACCCTTAGCTCCACAGTGCTGCTGATAGGCTGCGGCGGCGTTGGCAGAATGATGGCGATAGAAACTGCTCTCAGCGGCGGAAAGCTCATAATCGCGGCACTGAAGAGCGACGCTGCGCTTGCCGAGCAGGCTGTAGCGGAAATTAAGGCGAAAAAGCCCGACGCCGATGTGAGGATAGTATTCAGCAACGGCGCGCTCAGCCCCGAGGATTTCGGTGAGAATATGCCCGAAATCGATCTTCTGGTGAACGCTTCCCCTATAGGAATGCACCCCAAGACCGACAGAATGCCCTGCGCTCCCGAGCTTCTGGAGCACGTCAAGTTCGTTTTTGACGCAGTATACAACCCCAAGGAGACCCTGCTTGCAAAGACTGCCCGTGCAAAGGGCGCAAAGGCTATGACAGGAATGGCTATGCTGGTGCTGCAGGCAGTGGCCGCGCATGAGATTTGGGATAACGCGTCCTATAAAAAAGAGGACATAGACAAGATTATCTCCGATATGGAGGCACTTGTATGAGCAGCGTGTATCTCTGCGGCTTCATGGGCTGCGGAAAGAGCCACATCGGCAGAATGACGGCACGGGCTTCGGGCAAGACTTTCGTTGACCTCGATCGCGTGATAGTGGAGCGCGAGGAAATGAGCATTCCCGAAATATTCGAGCGCTTCGGAGAGCCGCATTTTCGCGAGCTTGAAGCGAAGTATATCCGTGAGCTTTCCGACGGCTACATCGTTGCGACAGGCGGCGGCGCGCTGATAAACGACAACAAGTCGGAT
>JAZNTS010000109.1:0-2050 GCA_045591905.1 Oscillospiraceae bacterium
TGATAAAAAAGTGAGATTTCTCGGAATTGCTGAGGATTCCTACCTTGAAGCGGCTTCCTGCAAAGGCTCTGTTCTTTCTGAGGGGGAAAAACTGCCTATCATTCCCGATGAGGCAATATATAAGTATTTGAATAACCCCGGCAGACTGCCGCAATACGCTTTGGATTGGTTTGACAGCGGACTTAAGAACTATTCCCCCGCAACGCCTGTTTACGGACTTACAAAAAGACAGGGCGGCAGAATAGCGCTTTTTCACAACATAAAGAATATTATCCATATGGCAGGAGAGGCTATAAGCGCTTTTTCGGGATCTGACAAATCACTTGAAATTGTCCTTACAGGAAACATCGGCGATGTTTTCTTCGGCGGAATGTTTATCGACCTTGCTTACATCTTGAAAAAGCTTTTTGAGGATTCCCCTTATCAGGTCAAGATAAATGCATATATGTTCGCGCCTGATACAGCGGTGCTGTTTGAAACCGATCAGCGCGACCAGAGCAATTATTTTGCAAATGCTATCGTTACCAAGAACGAGCTTGATATGTTCCAGTGCAAAAAGAGACATTTTGCTCAAAAGTATTCCTCGACATTTGAGGTTATCTCCGATAAACCGCCTTTTAACGCCTGCTTCATAGCAAGTGCAGAGAAGAATTATGCATTGACGCTTGACACCGCCGCAGAGAAGATACTGAACCGCATGGAGATATTGTTCAGCAAAGATGATGACGCCGAGCGTATCATGTCATATAATATGCTTCGTCCGAATGATTCTCATGATTTCCGCTATCTTTCCTATGGTGTGAAAGTATGCGAAGTTCCGCTGGGTAAAATGTTCTCGTATCTATGCATTAAGGCGTTTACGCTTATTAATCATGCATTGAATAAGAACAATGTCGGTGAAATGCTGCTTGGGCATTACGGTACTCTTGTAACTCCCGATGAACGTTTCCTTGCACAAAAAGCAGGCGATCTGCCTGCTCTGGAGTTTGACGAGAAGCTAAACCCCGTGTTTGCTCCGCGTGCTCTCAAAGTCAGCAGCGACGCCGCTAACGATTATGTTGAGTCGTGGCTTGAGCGCATTTCCAATTCAACCAAAAAAGGCGCTGAAATCTGTCTTGAAGAAATTTCAGCAAGCGTTATAAAGGTCTGTGAGGAAGCAAAGTCTGATTTTGAAAAGGGACCTTTCTATGCCTCGGAGCTTATCAGAAAATGCCTTAATCAGCTTCGCGTTGCTATTGCAAAAACAAAGGCTGATGTCAGTGATATGGAGGAGCAGGTAGAGCGTGCACGTAATCTGACGCGCACCGCTTACATGAAGATAAAGACCTCTCCGCTTTTCGTTGGAAAAGCTGTCGAGCAATACACATTCGAGCTGCATGAGTTTGCAAATTACAGTTGTAAGCTGCGCACAGGCGGTACACTGATAGATTTCTATCAGGATTTGTACGACAAGCTGAACGACTACCTTGAAAATACGCTGAAAGTCGCTACGGAAGCATTCGAGCTTATTGCCAAGAACAGAAAGACGATCATCGAAGAAATATCTGCTGATATGAGCGATGAATGCTGTTCTTTTGACGCTTTCTCTCTTTCCGATCCCGAAGTGTGCGAGAAGCTTGACAAGCTGGTAGATGATGTCCCGTCAGACGTGCTTTCAAGAGCGTTTGCTCAATCAGGCATACTTGAGGTCGCGGCTGAAGATGAAACAGCGCTTGCAAGTGCTGCCGTCAAGGTAGTGGAGAGATGCTTTGCATCTTTCCTGTCAATGTCTTTCAATGAGCTGTGCGATCTCTTCGGAAAGAAAGATGTGATACGTCAGAGCATTGATGATTGTATCACAAGTGTTTCGGCTTCAACTCCGGTGGCTGACGATTTTGCTCTGAACAGAGTTATCTGTCCCAAAGCAACAAAGCAGGACGATATCGCAGGACTTCGTGCCGAGTATAAGGGTATGAATTATATCTGGAACGGCTCTGTCTTGAATGCAGCAGCCTGTGTATCGCAGATCAAAGCGAATGTCGAGCTTGATAAGTTCGTAGGATATGAGCAG
>JAZNTS010000110.1:0-2378 GCA_045591905.1 Oscillospiraceae bacterium
CTATATCTATCTTCATTCCGTATTGCTTCATTAGACCTCTTGCAACTCTAAGGTTGAGGGCGTTGTCATCAACAACAAGAACACTTGCGTTTGGAGCGGTGAAATCGTTGCCGCTCATTTCATTGTGCGCTTTTTTCTGCACGGGCTTGCTTATAGCCTCGCAGAGCTTTTTAATGTGGAACGGTTTGTAGACCACTGATATATTTGCGCCGAGGCTGAATTGATCGGTCTTATCGCGTACCACTGTCACGCTATAAGTTTCTGAAAGCTCTTTGAAATATTGTTCGTCCTCGAAAAATTCGTCTTTGCCGATAAAAATATGTGAGTAAGCGCCTGTGCTGACCTCATCTTTTAAGGTTTCAAGGTTTTTACAGATATAGCCCGCTTTTCCGAGCTTGTCTATGGCGATATTGAATGTGTTATCAAGCGCTTTATCGGCAAAATCGGGGAGATTGTCGGCGTTGTAGTAGCACAAAATGCCGGTGCATTCGTTTTTCTCTAAGTTTACGATAGGAGCTTCGTCTACTACATTCTGAGGAATGATTACCTTAAATTCAGTGCCCTCGCCGTAAACACTGGTTACACCGATAACGCCGTTCATAAGTCTGACAAGCTTTTTGGTGATCGGCAGTCCTAAACCTGTTCCTTCGATCTTGTGCGTTTTTTCGGCGTCAACTCTTCCGTAGACGTCGAATATCTTGTCGATGTTTTCGTTCTTGATACCGATTCCGCTGTCTTTTACTGTTATGATCAGATTGATTCCGTAGCTTTCCTTTCGGTGTGACAGCTTCAGCAGAAATCCGCCCTCATGTGTATATTTGATCGCATTTGTGAGCAGATTTATCATTATCTGCTTAATTCTCATATCATCGCCGTACAGCAGGTCCGGAATATCGGGGTCGCATTCTACAACGAAAGCATGCGGCTTGCTTCCTTTTCGTGCCGAAGCCATATGTACAACGTCTTTAAGCACATCTGAAAGCCTGTATTGACTGCAGGAAAGCTCCATTTTACCCGAGCCGATCTTAGAAAAGTCAAGCAGGTCGTTTATGATGTTTATAAGATCCTTGCTGGAATGGTAGATGCTCTCGTTGTTTTCTCTGATATTGTCGGGAATATCTTCCTTTAATGTTATCTCACACATACCCATGATAGCATTCATAGGAGTGCGCAGCTCATGCGACATATTCGCAAGAAATTCGCTTTTGGCGCGGTTGGAGTCATCAGCCTCTTTGATGAATTGCTTTTGTGTTTCTTCAAATCTGTCTATTCTGATGAAAATAAGCAGAGTCATCATCGTGAACGCCCAGTATATGATAGGAAAGCGTATTCTGTAGTCTTCGTTGTAATGGTAGCCAAACTCATGTAATGGGGTAAGCATATATATGGTAGTGCTTATTCCTACCATAAAGCTCAGTATACTGCCGTAATACAGATTTATCAGTGCCATTCCGCCTATGGGAACGAAAAGCTGCCATATTACGCTGACTCCGCCGACGCCGCCTTCGCAAAGAAATACCATCATAAGAAGATATAGGAAAGTCAGCACATAAGTTGCAACTATTGCGTGTGATTTTACCTTTAGGATAATTACTATGGATAACAGCATCACACAACCGATAACGGCATTAACTATGCCCATGATGATATCAGGCTTTACAAAGCATACGATGCTCATTACAAATGCGTATATGCTTAAAAGGACGAAGCATATATTAAGTCCGCCCTTGTTTATATTTACGCGTTTTTCGCGCATATGCGCTATGTATTTCAGTATTTTATTTATTGTTGACATATTTCCGTTTCCTTGTGTTTTGTAAGCGGTTGTTTTTATTCAAGTTCTAACACATAATAATTGTATCATACTTTTATGTGTTTTTCAAGTGTAATTATTACGTTTAAGTGATGTTTTTGCGGTATTGCAACACCTGTGCTGTATGAGTTGTTTATTTAGATGGCACTATATTATGAAAAATGTCGAAACTATTGAATAAATTCCCGCCTGATGGCAGACAATACTCTTGTGACATAATAAAAATCCGGTAAATGAAAGGAATTGAAATATATGAAAGCAACAGGAATCGTGCGCAGGATAGACGACCTCGGACGTATAGTTATCCCTAAGGAGATACGAAGAACGATGCGTATACGTGAGGGCGACCCGCTTGAGATATACACCAGTCCCGACGGCGAGGTAATATTCAAGAAGTATTCTCCCGTGGGTGAAATTTCGGGTACAGCGTCGCAGTACGCAGATGTTTTGTCAAAGGTGGCCGGCTGTCCTGCCGTAATCTGCGACCGCGACCATGTTATCCCGGTTTCGGGAATGTCTAAAAAAGAGGTTATTGAGCGCCGCGTATCAGGCTCGCTTGAGGATC
>JAZNTS010000111.1:0-4075 GCA_045591905.1 Oscillospiraceae bacterium
ACGGGAAGTCTTCTTATGTAATCGGACATTTTGCTATTCCTCCGTTTTTAATTATAATTATACATATTTTATTATATAATAAAAACCGTAATATGTCAATGCGAAAATCATTTTTCTGTAAGAAAAAGAACGGTAAAAAAACAAAACAGAGCAGATCCGTTTAGCGGAACTGCTCTTGATCGTGTTATTCGTAAATATTATTTCTTGCGTATAGCCTTAAGCTCGATATATCCGCGTTCGCCGATAGGCTCAAGCTGGATCTTAGGCTCGTTGTTGTCCCATTCAAAGCCGATAACGGAGGGCGCGTATCTCTCCATAGACTGCTGAACAGCAGTGATAGCCTCGCAGTAGTCCTCTTCCTTAAAAGGCTCGCCCTGGAACATAAGGTAATCGCACTCGGGCAGCTCGATAACATCGAAGCCATCAGGTACTACACCGTTGTAATCAAGCGGAACCTCCACGCCCTGAACATAAACTGAGGTGTCGGGCTTTCTGTATTTTTCGGTAAGCCACAGGCACACAGGCTCGCCGCACAGGGAATCCATGCTCGTAAGCGTTCCCCATACATCGCAGCCTACCTCCTCGCAGTATGCGAAGTAGTCCTCTGCTTTCTTGCCGCGCTTGATGATGACCTTTCTTGCGGGCTTGTGAAGCTGCTGAATAAATACATTCTTTACGTTTTCCATAGTCATTTCTTCCTTTCGCAGTTCTCTGAATTTTACTCCGTAGGGAATGAAAAGAGTGATGGGGACAGGATTTTTTGCGTACTCCTTGGGATTGCAGCCGAACTCGCGCAGAAACGCTCGCTGATAACCGTCCACACTGCCGAAGCCCATTTCAAAAGCAATATCCGAAACTCTCGTTTTTTCGTTTTTCAGCTTCAGCGCCGATTTCGAAAGTCTGAGTCTGCGAATGTAATCCGACGGTGTTATTCCCGTCAGCGCTTTGAAAATGCGGTAGGAGTACCATGGCGAAAACAGCGCTGTTTTTGATAGATCTGCCATAGTGATCTCCTCGTCGGTATGCGCTTCTATGTAGTCCTGCATACGCTGTACTGCTAAAACCTGTTCGTTCATCTCCTCGCCTCCCTGTGTTTATATTCTACTGCAAAAGCGAAGAATTTTCTCGACTATTTTTGCTGTATACAGCTTTTTATCTTACTTTTTGATGGAATCTTTGACCATTGTGTAGAACTCGTCCCACATCTTGGTAACGTGCTCCTTGGAGTAGAATTCGTTTCCGCGCTTGGAAGCGTCTACCTGCTGCGCGTAGTAGTCCTTGTCATCTCTGAGCTTTTTAAGCTCGGCGATAAATTCCTCGTTGTTCGTTCCCTTGCCGTAGAAGTCGAACAGGATATCGGGGTAGATATCGAGATCACGCAGAAGTATCGGAACATTTACGCACATCGCTTCAAGTATGGTCATGGGGAACAGCTCCTCGTAAGAGGGGAGGAACATAACATCTCCGAGGTTATATATCTCGTTCATACATTCGCGCTCGATGATGCCGAGCAGCTTTAAGTTAGCCGGAGGGTTATCCTGAAGCTTCTGTATCTCCTTGTAGCCGTCGGTTATCTTGCCGAATGAGAAGCCGCCTGCCCATACAAAGGTAACGTCGGGCATCTGCTTTGCTATCTCAACGAAATCGAAAACGCCCTTGCGCACCTGAAGCTGACCTGCGCACATAACCACGAAGCCATCTTCGGGAACGCCGTATTTTCTGCGCAGCGCTTTCTTTTCCTCAGTGCTGACAGGGTGAAATTTCTCTGAAGAAACATAATTCGGGATATATATAACCTTGCTCTTGTCTACGCCGTAATGGGCGAGCCTGCCGATAAAATAGGGGTTTACCGTCACAAGATAGTCCATGCTCTTGTAGAATTTTATCATATACTTATAAAATATATTTTTTGCAAAGCGCGGAAGATCGAGACTTGTTTCCACAGTTTCGGGAAGCATATGTACATAGCCGACAGACTTTCCGTTTTTGGTGCGCGATTTTCTGCCGAGGTAATAGCCGGGGTTTATTGTGTGGTAGTGTGTGATATCGGGCTTTACGCGCTTGTTTTCGGTCACCTCAAACTTGTGTCCGAGACCTGTTTTTACAAGGTCTACCTGCTCCATATATGCGGAGCCGACGCCCTGCCCCTTGACCTTTGTGGCACTGGACATCATATTTATGGTGGTCTTGCTCATGAAAATCACTCTTTCTTTAATAATTTGTTATCTATACTATACACTATTCTTGTGAAAAAATCAATAGGTGAGGTCACTGCGGGAAAAATGGGCAAAAAAAACGCCGTGAATACTTCCACGACGAATTTATGTTGGAGCGGATTACGAGGCTCGAACTCGCTACCTCCACCTTGGCAAGGTGGCGCTCTACCAGATGAGCTAAATCCGCATATGGCGACCCGGATGGGACTCGAACCCACGACCTCCGCCGTGACAGGGCGGCGTTCTAACCAACTGAACTACCGGGCCGTTGGGAAAAAGAAATTTGGTGGGAGTTACAGGGCTCGAACCTGTGACCCTCTGCTTGTAAGGCAGATGCTCTCCCAGCTGAGCTAAACTCCCATTCAATTTCGGCGTCATCATTTCCCTGACGACTTTTATATTTTACACCAAAGCTTGCCCTTTGTCAAGAGATTTTATTAAAAATGTCGTTTTTTATAAAAAAACACTTGTTTGGTGTTGATATTATGACAAATCGCACAAATCACTGCCGCTTTTTGGCTGTGGTATTATTCTGTGTCGAAATGCACATAATATTCTCGACCGAAGATTAAAACGGTCTATGCTGAACGCAAAGGAGGATTTGGCTATGTTAGATAAGATCGCGCTTACCTTGCTGATAATCGGCGGCCTCAACTGGGGTCTTGTGGGAATTTTCAGCTTTGACCTCGTGGCGTGGGCATTCGGTGGACAGGGTGCGGCAATAAGCAGAATCGTGTATATATTGGTTGCTCTGTCGGCGGCGTGGTGCATTTCGCTGCTTTTCAGAAGAAATGCAGTTACTGCGGAAGAAATGTAAACACGGCTTATAATATATCGAGGCTCTGCTGTGCTTAAATATTCGCAGCGGAGCCTTTGCTATGTAACGGCGTGTAATCTTTACTCTTAACTTCATGTTCCTGTCAAATAACAATATACGAATTTATGCAAAATGTATGAAAATTATAAAAAAACAAAAAAGTTATTGACAAAACCGTCAAAGCACGGTATAATATAGACAAATAAATGGTCTGAGTTAATTCTCCGTTCATTTGTTTTGTTTAGTTGTCTCCTTTCTTTTGTTCTACACATAATTATCATTTCATTTGCGAAGGATTTCGCACCCAGAGCCGTTTGGCTCTTTTTTTTTGCTAATTTTCACATAAAGCACTGGAAATGTAGTTTAAAATATGATATACTATATTAGTATTTGCGTATTGTGCGATATAAGCACATATTACATAATTACAAGGGGTGTATTAAGATTTACGAAAGAAAACAGATCGGCAGCGGTATATGGTTCAGCAAGGTGACAGATCATCGTTTCAAGGTGAACCGTATTGCGGTGCTAATTTATACAGATATCAATGACAGCAGTCTGTCGCGCTCGGATTATGCGGTAGTTCCGTATATACTTGTGGACAGCTGCGAAAAATATCCCGACTATTCCGCGCTCAGCCTGCGCTTTTCCGAGCTTTACGGCGCAACGCTTTCAGATAATACAAGCTTTGACGGCGACAGCCGCTGCTCAAGTCTGACCGTCACTTCTATCGACGATAGGTTTGCGCTTGAGGGTGAAAGCGTGGAGCAGGAGAGCTGCGAGCTTTTGTTGGAGTGCTTGCTGCACCCGCTCACCGAAGAAGGAGTTTTTTCGGAAAGAACGACAAAGCTGATGCAAGCAGAACTACTCGACAGCATTGACAGCGTAATAAACGACAAGCGCAGCTATGCTTCTCACAGAGGTGCAGAGCTTGCCTATGAGGGCGAGCCTTGGCAGTATTCCATACAGGGTACGCGTCCTGAAGCTGAGAAGATAACGGCTCAGTCGGCTTATGAAGCCTATCGGAAAATGCTTAAAAACG
>JAZNTS010000112.1:0-9848 GCA_045591905.1 Oscillospiraceae bacterium
GCCGCAGGAGTTGGTGTTGTAGTTGAGGTCGCCCTTTAAGCCTTCTTCGATGCCCTTGGGGTTAGCGTAGCTTCTGTAGCTGCCAACGAAAGCGTCGCGGTCGCCGCAGAATGCGTCAGCCTTAGCCTGTGCAAGACCGAGGAAGCGTCCGCTGTTGGGGTTGTATACCTCATTCTGCATCTGGTGGATGAAGTTACCCTTGAAGTATGTGCGTGTGATGAACAGTGTGTACTGCAGGTTTACCTGATCCTGCTCGTAGTTGGGATCGTTTACGAACTCGCAGTAGCCTGTAACAGAGAGCTTTCTGGGCTTTGTGTCGTTGTTTGTTACCTTAGCAGCCCATACCTCGTATGTTGCGTCCTTGGGAACGTAGTAGGTCACTTCGGACTTAATAGCCTTGTACTCGGAAGTGATAACGGTGTAAGCTGTACCGTGGCGGCACTCGCTCTTGTACTCGTCCATGGGCTTGCATACGGGCGCCCATGAAGCAGACCAGTACTCGTTTGTGTCAGCGTCCTTGATGTAAACGTAACGGCCGGGCTGGTCATTAGCAACGCCGTTAAAGCGGTAGCGGATAACGCGTCCGTTAGCACCGCTCTTTACGAAGCTGTAGCCGCCCGCATTGTTGGAGATGATAGCTCCGTACTCGGGAGAGCCGAGGTAGTTTGCCCACGCAGAGGGAGTGTCGGGGCGTGTGATGACATACTCTTTGTTGAGCTCGTCAAAATAACCGTAGTTCATTGGGGTTTCCTCCGTTTGTTTTATTTGTGCCGAGGTTTTTCTGCTCGGCTTATTTTTGTCTGTATCTATATTATATCAGTAAAACGTTTACATTACAAGGGCGGTTTTTTGCACAAATTTTTCGAAGCTTTTTTAGATAAAAAGCACAAAAGCCCGCATTTGGTAAAAATGCGCCTAAACAGCACATTTACAAGTTCGGGGCTAAATTAGTAACTTTTATGTTTATTTTTTGAGCATAAGAATATGTTTTATATGCGCCTCCGTATGTGCGGTTCACATAACATAAAGCAAATGCAGAATTGTCAACCAAATACCTGTTTCGTTTCACGATAGCCGCTTTATAAAACAGTCCGTCAACACATTCGGGAAATTCGATGTGATCGAAGCACGAACGTTCGAACACATTGAAATTGAGATATGGCATCACCAATATGCTGATAATATACGGAAATTCCTTTCGCATACTATGCACCATACGAGCACAACAGCAATCAAAACCTCCCATTCCGCCCGACAAAAATGTATCAACGCCCTCGTTTACGATAAGATTTCGTATCTCCTCGCGGAGCTTGGTCGTGTCTAACCTATAGCATTCGTTGTGTCCAATAAAAGTTGCTGTTTTACCGCCCATGCTTTACACCCCTTACAACATATAACATGATATAATCATGTCACATAGATTGTACCATACATTAATCAGAAAAGTCAAGCTAAAATAATATCAGAGGTGATAACATGAGCACATTAAAAATAACAAAGCGCTCGGGATTAAAGGGCGATGACGGATACAAGGTATTTTCCATTCGCGTTCGCGATGATATCGTTGACAGCCTTGACAGGCTTGCGGCAGAAACAAACCGCTCGCGCAATGAGCTTATCAACAAGATGCTGGAATTTGCAATCGAAAACTGCGAGGTCACTGAGCCTGGCAAGTAAAATAAACAACTCTCTGTATAAAATTACAGAGAGTTTTCTTTTTGTAAAATAGCAGAACAATAAAGCCCCGCACAAGGTACGGGGCTTCTATCGTTTATAACGTTTTTCTGCTTCCGACATTATTTATCGGAAACGGCGGCTGTAAGCCAAGTCTATTAGTTCTCGGGCACCAGTACGGAATAGTTACCCTCTTCTCTGCGGTAAACAACGTTTACAAGTCCGCTCTCTGCGTTCTTGAACATAAAGAACTCGTGTCCGAGCAGGTTCATCTGCAGAATAGCCTCGTCAACGGTCATGGGCTTCAGCGCAAAGGTCTTGTAGCGGATAACCTCGTATTCTTTCTCCTCTGCCTCAGGCTCAAGTCCCGCAAATGCGTTTGCACGCAGGCTCTTTTCAACCTTGGTCTTCTGCTTTCTTATCTGACGGATAATGCGGTCAACAGTAACATCAAGTGCGTCGTTCTTGTCCTTAGCCGACTGCTCCGCACGGTATATGATTCCGTTATACTTTACAGTCAACTCAAGAATGATCATGTCACGGCGCTCTGCCAGCGTGATCTTTGCCTCTGCCTCTTCGGGGAAGAAGCGGTCAAGCTTTGCATTCAGCTTCTGCTCTGCATAGTCAGTGAATGCCTGAGAAATAGTGAGTTTTTTCGCTGTAATAGTAACTTTCATTCAAATCATCCTCTCGAGATTAGTGGCGGAAGCCCGCCGAAGAAATACGAGCGTTCGGATTTCTCTGTTTTCATTTTAGCACATTTATTCTAATTATACAAGTGTTTTTATGATTTTTTTGTTGTTTTCAACACTTTGCACAAACATTTCAACTGTATTTTTTCATATTACAAAAAAATATCGGCGTCTTTAACAATAAACGCCGATATTGGTTTTATACTACAGCGGAAGAAATTGCGGCTTTCTTCCCTTAAATACAGCGTGATACTTAAAGCCTGCGTCTTTCAGTATCGCCTCCGCCTTGTCGAAATCGTATGCGATATGCTCCGCGCAGTGTCCGTCCGAGCCTACAGTGATTATCTCACCGCCAAGCTCTCTGTAACGCTTCAGTACCTCGGGGTGAGGGTGCGCATAGCCAAGCCCGTATTTAAGCCCTGCTGTGTTAAGCTCAATACCCTTGCCCATTGAGATAAGCGTCTTGAGTATCTCGTCGGTAAGGTCGGCATAATCAGACGGAGCGTAGGATTTTGCCTTGCTGTATCTCACCGCGTAATCAAGATGTCCGTATACGTCGAAATCGTCAAAGGCTTTTATATTATCGAGAATACTCTCAAAGTATCGTAAAAGCCCGTTTTTATCGCCGTATTTTTCAAAAAACTCAGGTTCGTAAGGATCCATGCCCTCAACAAGGTGCGACGAGCCTATCACAAAGTCAAATTCCTCGCTTTGAGTGTACTTGTAAAGCCGCGGTGCAAGGTACGCCATAAGCCCAAGCTCCACACCGTATAAAATCTCAAGTTTATCCTTGTAAAGCTCCCTCATGCGAAAAAGCTCCGCTCTATATGCAGCGGTATCCAGCAAAAACTCCCCCGTGGGGAAATCCATATCCATGTGCTCGGTTATGCACAGCGTTTTAAGCCCCGCGTTTACGGCGGCTTTCATCGTGTTCTCAAGCTTTTCCTCGCTGTCGCTGGAAAAAGAGGTGTGAACGTGAACATCAGCTATTATCATTTTCCTGCTTCCTTTGCTTGTAAAGCGTCATGTATTCCCTCATATACAGGCAGAATGCAAGTATATTGAACGCGAACATAACGCCCATCATTATTGCCGCCGCCAAAGTGTTTACAGAGGGAGCACCGATAAGAACTATCACCAGCACATAAAATACGATCGTGGATACCTTTCCGAACCACTTTGCGCCGCCAAGATCCTGACCCTTTTTCAGAAACAACAGCGCCATTATCAGCAGAGTTATCTCTTTGACCACAATAAAAGTAAACAGCGCTGCAACCAGCCACCATATCTCATTGTAGCGTATCACAAGGCAGACCACCACAGCGGCCTGCGTAAGCTTATCTGCGAATGGGTCTAACGCCTTGCCGAGATCGGTTATCATATTGAATTTTCTTGCGATATAACCGTCTGCAGCGTCGGTCAATCCCGATATTACAACGATTATCGCCGCAAGCAGATAGCCGTTAGTCTTTTCCATCATATCAATATCGGCTTGGATCATTCCGTCCTCCCACAGAAAGATGAAGACAAAAAGCGGAATAAGCGCGATCCTGACCAAAGTAAGCAGATTCGGCAGCTTTGTAATATCACGAATATCGAGTTTCACTGTATCACCTCTTGTTTGCCGCGTACTTAAATTTTATAAGCGCAGATATACTAATATTCGTCAATTGATGCTTTCATAAATATAACATAATTATACATTTTCTATTATATCACATTTTCATCGTTATTGCAACTTTTTACAATAAAAAACTGATTTACTGTATAAAAAAGCGACGGCACATAGCACGTCGCTTCAATTCTATTTTTGTGAATAAATATCCCTCTGCTCCACAGCAAGCCTGTCGCAGCGCTCGTTTTCAGCGTGTCCCGCGTGTCCCTTTATCCAGCAGAACTCCACTTCGTGCTGTGACAGCAGCGTAAGCAGCCTGTCCCACAAGTCGGGATTAAGAGCAGGCTTGCCATCGCTTTTTTTCCAGCCGCGCTTTTTCCAGCCCTGCGCCCAACCTTTGGTTATACCGTCAACAACATACTTGCTGTCGGTCGTTATCCTCACCTGACAAGGGAATTTCAATGCTTCCAGCGCCGTGATAACCCCAAGCAGCTCCATTCGGTTGTTGGTAGTGTGAGCCTCACCGCCTGAAAGCTCTTTTTCCCTGCCCTCGCAGCGTAGTATGGCTCCGTATCCGCCGGGACCCGGATTACCGCTGCAAGCGCCATCGGTGAATATTTCTACAAATTTCATGATATTCTCCAGTTATCCAACAAAACAGCCTCCTTTTCGGAGGCTGTATGTTTAGAGTTTTGATGTCGAATTTCCGCAGACAAGGCGGCAAGGCGACCGCGTGTGTAGTATACGCCGAGCCTAAGCCAACGCAGTATGCGTAAATTTATCAATGGTCAGATTAGTTAGCAAGACCTGCTCTTTCGATACCCTCTGTAAAGTATTTCTGCAGGAATACATACATGATAACGATAGGAGCAATAGCAAGCAAGCAGCCTGCCTCCATCCAAACAACGAAGTCGGCAGCGTTTCTGATCTCATTATGCAGATACATAGAGATGATAGATGCAACACCGTTGATCTTCAGGGAGATCGTATTTCCATCTGTAAAGTACATAGAGGATACATAGTAGTCGTTCCAGTACCATACGATTGAGAAAATAAATACAGTCAGGAAAGAACTTGCCGCATTGGGTACCATTACGCTGACAAATGTCTTGAACGGGCCACAGCCGTCAAGGTACGCAGCGTCCTCAAGCTCCTTAGGCAGACCTCTGAAGAACTGTCTGAACAGATAGATGAACAGACCTGCACGGATACCGTTACAGAAGAATGCAGGAATATACATTGCCCAGTTCGTGTCAACAAGGCAGATAGAGTCGCCCAGAAGACCGTTAAACAGACCGAAAATATCGAAATAGCGGAACTGCATATACTGGGGAATAAGTATGATCTGTGTAGGAACGATGATCTGAAGCAGAACTATACCAAACAGCAGATTCTTGCCCTTGAACTTGAAACGCGCAAAACCGTAACCTGTCAGCGCACAGGTGCCAACCTGAAGTATCGAGGATACGATATTAAGCACCAGCGTCTGCCACAATGTCTTGGGATACTCTATAGCGTTCCAGATCTCAACAAAGTTCTCGAAGCGGATCGATTTGGGGATCCACATTACGGAAGGGTCATTCATCTCAGCCTGAGGACGAATGGAGGTCGAGATCATATAAAGAATAGGATACAGAATTACGAAAGACAGACCGAACACAATGATAAATCTGAAGAACGGCCATACATATCCGGATATTCTGCGCCAGAAGATGTAGCGATAATGCTTTCTTTCTTTTGCTGTATAGTGGCGGTAGTTCTTGATGATATCGAAGTTAGTAACGCGGTAATCGTCTTTCTTTTTCTTTTCCTTTTTCTTGGGTTTGTTGGTCTCAATAGGAGTAGCAACGACAGCAGCCGCATCGTTCATGTTGGAAACAGATGTCACATTTTCAGCAGGCTGATTAGCAACATTAGCATTCTCCTCATTGGGAGCTACAAAATTATTTTCTGTCACTTCTCTAACCTCCTTAATCATTCTCGTAGAATACGAATCTGTTTACAAGCACCGTAATAATTGCAAGACACACGCCGATAATTGCGAAGTAAATCCATGCAAGTGCTGCGGAATAGCCGTATTCCCATTGTCTTGAACGCTCAAGAACAAACTCCATTACCTGATTATCCGTCGATACGAATGCGTCGATAACAGTATAAACAAGGTTGGAAAGGATCATCGGGCTTATGTAGGGGAATGTGATCTTCCAGAAGAACTCCCAAGAAGTCGCACCCTCCATGCTTGCAGCCTCCTTCGCCGACGGCGGGATAGTCTGCAGTGCCGACAGGAATATCAGGATCTGAATACCCGAATTCCATACAAGGTTCAGAACGTCACTGGTGATATTCTTAATAACATCAGTGAACGTCTGGTTGAGGTTGTAAATTCCGAGGAACTCCATCAACTCTGTTACAAGGTCAGTCTTGAACAGCGTGCTGAACTGTGAAGCCTCCGAAACGCCCTGAGATGCCATATCACCGTTGATAACGCTGATAACAGGACCTGTCGCAATAAGCACAGGGAGGAAGAAGATCGAACGTGCGAGTGTTCTTCCTCTGAATTTCTGGTTCAGAATAACAGCGATAAACAGTGAGAAGATCAAAATAACGATGGTCTTCGGGCCTATATCACCGAGAGATGCAACAAGTGCAGGAAGGAACTCTGTGCTGTCGGCAAAAGCTTTGATGTAGTTGCCGAAGTTGTTCCACTCGGTATAGATACCTGCTGTAGTCATACCGTGCAGCAGCGCGTCGTCCTTAGCGAAAAGCTGCGTATCGCACAGTGAATACCAAAGAGAGGTGATAACAGGGAGCACAAACAGCCAAAGAGTACCTATTGCCCAAAGAGCGATAAATCCGTAACCGTAAAGGCTCTTTTTCCTCTCATATGAGATCTTTGAGGTCTTTATCTTGCGCTGAGCTTTTGCACCGCCTATTCTGCGCACATCGACTTCGTCATTTGCTGCATTTAAAGCAGCGGCAGCGGCAGTATTGTGTGCAGAAACACGAACAGGAGCGGGTTCCGCTTTCTGTTCAACCACAGGAGCAGACTCAGCCACTGCCTCTGCTGCGGGAGCAGCTTCGGCGGCAGGTACAGGAGCTGCCACAACCTCTTCTGCTGCTGCTGCATTAACTTCAGCCGCATTTGTGGGGTCGAAATTTCTTTCGTCACTCATCAGTCAGTTGTCGCTCCTTTCAGTCCGTAGTCGGCAAGCTTTACCTCTGTGCCGTTGATTTTGAGTGTAAGGTTTTCAAGGTCAGCTTCAATAACGGTACCGTCAGAGAAGGTGGTCTTTACATTATCCTGTGTAACGTACTCGAAATCGGTAATAGTTTCATCAGCAAGCGCTTTAAGGTGATCCTGAGTAAGCTTATACTCATTTGCAGCTATTTCAAGCCAACCCTCGTAATAAGTATAGAACAGGGTATCATAAGCGCAATCTGTGAACTCGTTGGGGTTCTCATGCATTACCTCGTAGTGTACGGGAGTACCTGTAGCTACAGAGAGCAGGAACATCTCATCGGCACCCGAGCTTGCATTTTTTGCCTTTGTTGTATAGGGAATGTAGCCATGGATCACGATCTCGTAAAGCGGGATATCGTAATCATAAACATCGAAGTTGCTGCTGTAAAGCGGAACATTTCTGATGTAATCAACATACTTCAGAGCGTAATCGTTGCACGCGTCAGCAACAAAAGTCAGACCGCTTTCGTCGATCAGTTTGAAACAAGCCTCAAGATTAATAGCTGCCTGCTGTCTGGAGGAGTGCTTTTCTGTGTTTGCAGTAAAGTCACTGTACAGCATATTTGTTGCCTGCTCAAGAGAGATCGAAGTAAGACCCTCCTTGAGATAACTGTCAACTACTTTCTGAACTACCTCTTCATAGTAAGCGGGAGTAAGGATATACCAGCTATCTCTTGTATCGTGCGGAGTGCCGAATGCACGCTCGTACTCGTTCTGAGTAGCATAAGCCTTGGTTACACGAATTGTAGAAGAGCTTGTTGTGGAGTATCCGTTGCCGGAACGCTCATATTCCTGAATATCAACACTGCCCGCAAGAGTAGCGCCAATGCTGCTGCAGTAGTTTGCAAGCTTCCAGAATGCGGACTTTCCGCCAAGGGTTCCGGAGTAATCTACAAAGCTTGAAATGCGGCTTGTCATGCCCGCTGCATTGAAGTCCTCGTATGTGACGATCATGTTGTCGATACCTAAAGAGTTCAGCTTTTCAATGATCTCTTTAGCTTCCTCATATGTTGTTGCGGCTGTTTCAAGCGCAACGGGGAAACCAAGCACTGACTGCTGCTTGATAGTACCTCCGAAAATATCAAGGTAGAAAGGAACGTCGCCTTCTTTGGTCTTGCCGTCAACAAGTACACCCTCATCAACAAGATGTTTCTGATAGCGATGAGCAACGTCAACATAATCCACGCTTTCCTTGGCGATGGGATAATAGCGAACTGTCAATTTATCCTCAGGAATGCGGTCTACCTCATAAGCGTCCAGCGCCATGCCTGCCTGACCCATTACATAAGAGTCTTTAGCACGCATATTGAAATCAAACCACGCAGAGTTGAAGCTGGTCGCACCCTGACCGTTGATGCTGGCTCTTGCAGTAGCATAAGCCGCACCCTCTGTTACAACAGCGAGAAGAGCATTATCCTCCTTAACGATACCAAGTATCGGGAGATAAGCCTGCTCTGTCTTTGCGGGCGCAAAGTCGGAGCTTATTGTAATATCTCTGCCATAGATTCTCTGGCTGTACTCTGCCGCATTGATCTTTCCGTTGTTGAAGTTTATAACGGCACCTGAACCATCGGGTGTGATGATATAGCCATCTTCATCGTAACTGCCTGCACCGAGATCCTTGAACAAGCTCATTATAATGATGGAGCGAATCGTTTCCGCAGTATCACCGAGATGCTCACGTTCAACTATCTCATCAACAGCAACTGTAACTTCAAAATAATCATCGACCAATGTTACATAGTAAGGAACGACAATACCTGCTGCCGCAAATTCAAGCGTTCCCTTGAAGCCGTTTTCAACTTTTTCGATCTTGAATCCGCCCTTTTCAACGGACTCCGCAAAGGATTTGAGGTCAGTCTTGCTATGCTCGGTATCAAGAACCTTTCTGCTCTCAATACAAAGCGCGGATTTCAGTCCGGCAAGGTTGGTACCTCTGGCAACAGGATCGGAATCTGCATTATAAGGATTACTCCACCAGCAGTAGCCGGTATTCTTATCCTTAACGGCAAATACACCTGTGCTCTCATTTACATAAAGTGCGTGCGTGGAGCTTTCTGCGTAAAGCTGACACTCTGCAAGCGCCTGTTCCTCGGTCACGGGAGCAACCTGTTCGGTTTCCTCCTGCGTATCCCCCTCGGCTGCGGCGTCGTCTGCAGACTCTGTTGTTTCAGAAGAGCTGTCAGTTTCAGCTTCAACGGAAGCCTCTATGGTTTCCGACCATGCAACGCTCTGGCTTGCCGAAAGCACCATTGCTGAGCAAAGTACGCCGGCAAGTATTTTCTTGCGTAATTGAAGCATTTTTACACCACCATTTTCAATATTAAAACCTAATCAGTTACTGTTCAATCAAGATTTAAGCTTTTTCATTTCCTTCTTGAGCTGGTGCTTTTCATACAGCGTGTAAGCTGTGATGACGATAGCAGCAACCAGAACGACAGCGCCTATCATGATGAGTACCAGCGTTGTCGGCTCCAGACTTGAGAATCTGTAAAGCAGCTCTGTGTAGATAGAGTAAACAAATACATATACCTGCTGGAAAAGGGAAACGAGAAGTACGAGCAGTATGATGATAACGACCATTGCGAAGATCGTGATCAGCATAAACAGAAGGGTTTTAGGTATC
>JAZNTS010000113.1:0-4188 GCA_045591905.1 Oscillospiraceae bacterium
CCTCCTTGGCTTCGAGCGGCATTTCAAAGTCGTCCATTGTGAGCTTGCCGTCAAGATCACCAAACGGCATCTCAAAGTCTTCCATGCTGAGCTTCTCGCTAGGTTTATCCTTAGCGCCGTCCTTGACTCCGCCGTTGAATTTCTGAGAACCTGCAGCATCGCCTCCATTAAACTTGTTACCCTTAGCCTTTTCTGCTGCAGCATCAAGCCTTGCCTGTCTGGATTTTGCCAAGGATTGTTTAGCGCTGTTTGTAGCCTTGCTGCCAATTTTGTGTCCAAGACCTCTTGCCATAGCCAAGCCCGCAAGCTCTCCTGCGCCACCGCCTGCACCGCCGCCGAATACGGAAGCAAGCAAGCCTGTGGATTTATATACAGCATACATACCGCCAAGAATGAATATCAGCTTTATCAGATATCCGCCCGTGGCTTCCATAATAGCATTTTCAAAGAACTGCAGCTTCTCGTCCATTATGACAGGTATCAACATGAGGAACAATCTCATAGCAATAGCTGCACCGAAGCCTACGATAAGCTTGCTGATGAAAGCCTCACGCCATTTCGAGAACTTCTGTCCGTCATCAAGCACCATCGTTGAAGCGAAATACGGAGAGGTCACAAACAGCATCAATATCTCAAAGATACGTTTGATAAAGGTAAACAAACACATCGTCATGATTATCATTACGAAAATAGTTGATGTAAACCCGACGAAATAGTCTATCTTTGAAATATGGAACGAACCGATTATTCCGAGATAGCCCTTTGTTCCGTCCAACACAGAGCTCCACGGTTCAGATGTAAGCGAAAACGCAATATCCGGATCTCTTGCCGCGTCCATTGAGGACACACAGAATATCATATCGCTGATAGATGTTGTCTGATTCAGACTTATCGCAGAAGCGACCTGCTTAAGAACAACAGAAGCAAGACTTATTCCCACATACATAAGGAAAGGTACGATAAGGAATGAGATCATTGTCTTCATGGTCGCGCCGAGCACCTTGCCGACAGGGCGCTTGTTTTCAAAATCGAAATCAAGCGTAGACCTTATCGTAGCGTAGATCGCAAACAGCATCGCAAGTCCGAAAGCCGCGATCGTGATCGCGATCAGTATAGTGCGTGTAGCGTCATAGTTGATGAGATAATTCAACAACGTATCTTGACGCTCGACCGTCTGACCGCCGACACTGACGTAATATGTAATATCTTCAAGTCCGATCAGTATGTCAAATCCATGCTGAAGAACCGATACCAGCTCAAGCAAACAACAGTACAAACTGTATACACCCATATAGAAAAAGTCCAGGAGCGTGTATCCGATCGCATTCATGAGCGTACCTAATACTACATTCAGGAACGGACCGATGACATTTTCGAACAGAAATTCGAAAATAGTCTGTACTATTCCCGCAAACCACTGCAGAATAGGATCGAGTATCTTCGCGAAGACCCAGTCAAATATACGTTCAAAAATACCCAGTACCTGTACAGGCAATTATCTCACCTCCCCTTATTTAAGATCGGAATTCTCGTTGGAAGCGTCCTTGTCATTGCTTCCAGAGTTATTCATGTTATCCATTATATCTTTTACATTCATCTTGTTGCCGCCGTCGGAAGAACCGCCGTCGCCATTGAATTTATTCGAGGAATCGCTCTTGTTCTCATTCGAGCCGCCCTTATTGTCGCCCGAACTGCTCTTGTTATCATTTGAGCCGCCCGAATTGCTTGAAGAAGTTTCCGAGCCGCCCGACTTAGCACCACCTGACGAAGAGCCTCCCGCTCCGCCGCCTGCAGAACCACCTGCTCCGCCGCCTGCGGAAGCGCCAGTATTCAGACCGCCTGATGTTCCGCCGCCTGTGAATGCTCCGCCTGCGCCACCGGCACCGCCCGCAGCAGCACCCGCTCCACCGGCGGCAGCTCCTGCACCGCCCGCTGCGGCACCCGCGCCACCTGCGACAGCGCCTGCTCCGCCTGCAGCAGCACCCGCGCCGCCCGCAGCAGCGCCAACACCTGCAGCACCGCCTGTTGCAATAGTTGCCGCGGCAGTACCGACAGTTTTAACCGCGCCCATAACAAGCATAGCCGACTCTCTTGACGCAGCAGCAGCCTGAGGGCTTATTATCTCAAGTAGGATATCGCCGCCCTTGAAAGCCGCAACTAAGCCGCCGATAACGAAGATCAGCTTCAGCAGCATATCGAACATTGCTACAGAAGTAAATCTGATCTGCTCACTCATAACAATGGGTATCAGCATAAGCATCATCTTCATAATGAATACAATGCCAAAGCCCGATAACAGCTTGCCAATAAACAGCTCTCGCCAACGCTGGAAGATGTGTCCGTCATCAAGAGTCATGCTTGAAACGAATAACGGAGCCGTCACATACAACAGTACAACCTCAATTATTCGCCGCACAAACGTGATTATCGACATCAACAATATTATTATCGTAAACAATGTGGCGATAAACACTGCCGCATAGTTATATGTCAATCCCATATCATTGGGATTTAGCAATTCACTTGCCATCGACGCCACATCTGTAGTTTTCGTATTCTTACTGCTGCTAAATGAATAGCCGACGACATTGCTCAGCTTGAAGTCCATGTCGAAATCCTTTATGACCTGTGCTTCGTCATAAATGCTGACTTGACCTGAAATATATTTTGCTCTTGTCTTAACTGCACTAGGCGAATCATACGGCTCGTTGCCTGTTGTGGTTCCCGACAAAAAGAGCATAGTCGTCATGGAACTGGTGCCGTTACTGCCCATCGCCGAAGCTATCGCTCTGTCGGTCGATACCATAAGGGTCGAAGAAAGGCGAACACCTACAAGAAGCATCAGCGGAATAACCGCAAAAGTTACCGCTGCCTTAAGACCTTGCTTCATAACATGACCTACAGGGTGCTTATTTTCAAGTATGTGATCGCTCATGGATTTTCCGACTGAATAGATCGTGAAAATAAAGCAAAGCACAACACCGATAACGGTGATAAGACCAAAAGCAAGGCTTATGCTGTCCTGAGTAAGAAATGCGTCCAGAAGATACATTTGCTCGTTATCGTATTTTACCATCTGCACGCCTGAGAATACATTGAAGATATTCTCACAGAACTCAACCACATGGAGAAGAGAATACAGTATATGCCTGAGATATGCGGATAAAAGCGTGAACAGTTGATCCGCAAGCAAAGAGAACAACCACCACAATATTCTTATCAATGGCGAAATGAAAAAATCGAATATTTTACTAAACGCATCTTGTATAAACTCAGAAAGAGCAAGAAATGATGGTACCACGGCACACACCTCCCTTCGGATTTGATAAATTTTATCTTACAATAAACTTTTTACGGCTGATGAAAACAAAAACTACAGCCGCAACGACAAGAAGTCCAAGGAGCACTATTGAGATTATAGCCATCTCATTCATGCGGTACTCCAGCTCAAAGCTTTGCTCGGAGGAATTTCCCGCTTCGTCATAAACTACAACGGTGTACTCTCCCGGCTCGGAAAGCTGGTTTCTTTTGTTTTCCATAGGCTTTCCGTCTTTTGTTACCTCGTAGGTGTCTATGTCATCTGACACGAACATGATCGTAACTGTGCCGCCGTAAGCCTTACCATCGGTCACTCTGTCAAGCACGAACTCAGGCGGGGTATTGTCGAGGGTAAAGGATTCTGTAAACGAATAGTCACCAAAAATCACATCAACGCTATACAGACCCTCGTCGCCAAGAGTAACCGAGCTGTTGTTCGAACGTATACGAGCTCCCTCATGCAGCACCTTTTTAATAACACAGCCGCTGGGAACGGTATATTCAGTCAGTGCCGAAACTCTCTTATTCATTATCTCGAAATCATACTCGGCAGGCTTATCGCCGCTGTCGTCAAAGATAAAGAGCTGGTACTTACCGACGCCGATAATGCTGTCGCCTACAGTATAGTCAATAAGCTTGCCGTTGTAATAAAGTTCAAACTTTGTTTCAGAGCCTATTGACAGCTTTACCTTTTCGGTTGTAGTCATTCCTTTGGGAATGTTGCTGTAAAACTCTGTGCCGCCCTTAGTGGTAAGAACTATAGTGTCCTCCGTAGACGCCTGAGTAATGAGCGCAGGGTCGCCCTCGGGTGCCTGTGTAGGCTGCTCCTCGGGAGCAGTTTCCCCCTCAGGAGCCGATGTATCGCTTTCA
>JAZNTS010000114.1:0-3730 GCA_045591905.1 Oscillospiraceae bacterium
GTGAGATACGGATCCTCTGAAAAATACTCGAAATTGCGTCCGTTCAAAGGGTGACGGTGAATATTCATACCTGGGCCCAGCAGGCACTCGACGTTGTTTGCGGTCATTTCAAGTCCCATAAGCGTGAAAAGTTCAGTAAGAAGCTCACGGTCAAATGTGCAGGCAAGCAGTGTTCCTCCCGGCAGGCTGAACGCCTTTGTACCGCAGTCCATACGCATTCCGCTGGGGCCATCGGAGCAGCAGCCGCACGGTATACCGTAGGCTTTAAGCCCTTCTGAAACTCCGCCGAAAGCCGAAGCTGTGCCCGCAGTTACCTTAGGACTGCCCATGCCCTCGCCGCGAATAATACAGGAAAGGTCCTCGTCCGAAAGCTGCGCTATAAACTCACGCATGGTATTCTTTCCGCTGTAAACATCGGAAAGCTTTATTCCGCGGTCGCCTGTCTGCGGTATCTCCTCAGGAATATTCGCTGAACGGCGGTCAAATTCCTCCTGCATTGAAAGAGGAACGTCCTCAAAAGCGACAACGCCGTTATCGTTCTTCATGCGCTTAAAGGGCAGCACTGGCGCGAGCGCCTGTGTAAGCTGCTCAACTACCACATCTTCGCTGAGATTTTTTCGCCATATGGTCTTAGCGCTGCGAACATCGCTTCCGACATAGAAATTATACTCGCCCGCCTCTAAAACACGGCAGAAACGATGTCCTGTCACACCGCTGTCATCATAGCTTGCAAATTCTCGCAGGTCAACGGTGATCTTAAGCTCCTGCTCCTCATTCGGCGCGAGCGTTTTTGTCTTTTCAAAGCCGCAAAGAACTCTTGCAGGCTTTCCGAGCTTGCCCTGAGGTGCTTCGAGGTAGACCTGAACGACCTCCTTGCCCGCACAGCTTCCCGTGTTTTTGACCGAAACTCCAAGAGTGACGACGTTTGCGTTCTCACCCGAATGTGCGGTGTAGGTATGCGCTTTTATTCTGAAAGAAGTGTAGCTCATTCCGAAGCCGAAAGGATAGCGCACCTTATCCTTTGCAAAGGTCTCGAAATATCGATATCCGACATAGATATCCTCGCAGTAAAAATCACGCTTATCCTCCCCGAAATAGGGCGCAGAGGGGTAATCCGAGATGTTATATGCGATGGTGTCGGCAAGCTTTCCACTGGGACTTACCTCACCCGTCAGCACCATTGCTGTGCCTGTGCCGCCTACCATACCGCCCTGCCATACATACAGCACCGCTTCGGGCGAATACCTGTCCATAAAGCTCATATCAAACAGTGCCGGGACATTCAGCAGCACTATCATTTTTTTGAAATTTGCACGCACGCGGCGGAGCATATCCTCCTCCAAATCGGTGAGCATAAACGAGCCTTGCTTTTCCTTGTTGTCCATCTCTTCGCCCGCTGTTCTGCCAATGATAACAATAGCAACATCTGACGTTTTTGCGGCGGCTGAAACTATATCATCGGTCAGCGGCATCTCCTCCTGACACCAAGGCTCTGTTCCCCAGCCCTCGCCGAAATCAAACGGGTGAGCGCTGTCCCACTCGTCATAGGTGCTGTAAAGCTGCTCGTTCAGCTTAACTCCGACGTTCCTCAGACCCTCGGGGATAGAAACAACATGAGAAACGTTCACCATGCCGCCCGAGCCTGTGCCGCTCTTGTAATAATGCAGCTGAATGCGTCCGAAAACAGCTGCTTCCTTGTCTTTGTCGAGAGGCAACACGCCGTCATTCTTCAGCATAACGATACCCTCTGCAACGGCTTTTGCAGAGGTCTCGCAGTATTTATTCCAGTCTAAGATTCGTTTTTCCATAGCTTTACTCCAATTACGCCAAACGGCAGATTTATTAATAATATGATATCACTTAATAACACGATTGTCAATCTCATTTATAATGTTGACAGCAAATGGGAGTATGTGATATAATTAGATGTAACAATTGTCCTGTGAAAGGAGATAACTATGAAAAAAAGCGCATTATCTCTGCTGATGGTCGCTGCTATGATTTCAGCGACTGCCTGTGCCACTTCCGAAACCGAGGATAACTCCTCCGAGTTGCAGAGCACGCCATCTCAGCAAGAGATCTCCGGCACTGAAGCAAGCACCGATACATCTACAACCACAGGGGAAACCAACACAGAAGATCCTGCCGACGTCCCCGCAGTATGGAATCCCGACATCACATTGCGGCAGGAATTGCAAGAAGACGGCTATATGTGTGCTGTGGCTTTTGTTGGCTCTGTTGAGCCTGAAACAACAGGCGAACAGTGTGTCGAAATGTTCTACAACAGCCAATACAGCAAAGATTATCCGACTATCACAGATATTCCCGAAGAAAACTGCATCGACGATTGCAGCGGCTATGAGCTTTATCTTGTGATCCCCGCAGACGAAAATGCAACTGTATCTGTCAATGAATGGCTTTTGACAGAAGAAAACGAGTATACGGGCGAGTCGGGACAGATTTATTACCGCAGCGAAACAGGAGCGCCTGTGCTTATCAAGTGCAATGTAAGCGACATCATGTCAAACGTTGTTGTAAACATCGTGGACAACGACGGTAATTCCATGCAGTGGAATCCTGCAATCAGCCTAAAAGACGGCAGCGTGAGCCTTTATGGAGCAGAGGACAAGATATATGACATCACTCATTATATCTACAACGAAACCAATGAAAGCTATCGCATTGAGGGATAACAGATATAAAGATTGACTTTAAGAAACACACAATCAAGCTGATGGTGTGTTTCTTTTTTAATACAAAAAATATCCCCACTGAATATTCAATGGGGATATCAAAACTACGGTTAAGGGTTTTGGTATACATATCAGTGCGGCAGCGTTGAGCCGCTATGTGCGGCGATTTTATAGGTAGACTTTGGAGGGAAATCTTATGACATACGGACACCGCGAACGCCTGATACGCGAAAAGCTGTTTGTACCACTGTCCGATGATGAAATTGCCAAGAGAGAAGCAGCTGACCCGAAGCTTTTGAGCAAATACGAAAGATACGACTGGGTCGTTTACCGAGCCGATGAGTGGTTTCGGCATGTTGATGAGGAATACAGCATTAACAGATGTAAGGAAGCCGAGCTTATCCAGAGTTGCCTTAAAGAACATGAAGCGAACGGACTCGCGGAAAAATTGAAATCCAGTGACAAAAAGCAACCACCGTACAAGAACGGCAAACTACTGCCGATGTATAAGGTATGCACCCGCGCCAAATGGGACGCATGGGTTGTAGTTTAAGATATGTGCAGCAACTCGCCAAAAACGGCAAAATCAAAGCTTCGGTAAAACAAACCGCTGCTAACAACCGCACCGAATATCAGATCGCTATAGCAGATCTTCCCGAAAAGTTACAACGCAAGTGGAAAGAACAACAGCGGCGCGAGCTCGGTCTTGAACCAGCTTTTAAAAATGGCTTAAAATCAAATAAAAATGAACACGATCCCCATCAGATTACACTTGCCGATTTGTCCTATGAACAGCGCGACGAAGTGGCGTTCTGGAGCAATTTGCTTCAAGAATGGTTAATGACACGCGAGAGGAATGCCAAGCGTTTCGGTAAATGCAAGATTGATGAAATGTTTATGGCAGCGCAGAAATTGAAATGGACTGAACCAGTAAAAACGGACAATGACAAAAAAAGACCTCCTATGGTATAATGAAAATACCATAGGAGGATTTTTTATGCCAAGACAATATACACATTTGAAAGAAGTAGAAGCAG
>JAZNTS010000115.1:0-7878 GCA_045591905.1 Oscillospiraceae bacterium
ATCAAGCCTTCATGCGCTTCTTGTAATCGCTCTTGATCTGCTCGAGGGCTACTGCATCCTGTTTGCGCTTCTCGCGAGCCTGATCCTGAATAGCCTTTACCTCGTCGATACCTGTAACGATGGTCTGCCATGTCTGCTGGAGAGTTTCAACCTTGATAGAGCTGCCCGAGGACATAGCTGCGATAGCCTTGCTCTGGTCAACGGTGTTCTGTGCGTTCTTTATCAGCATCTCGTTGGTCTTTTCGTCAAGCGCGTTGAGCGACTCAGCCTGAATGCGCTGTCTTTTCAGCATGATAGCCTGTGCAAGCGCCTGCTTGAATACGGGCATTGTGATGATGAATGCGGAGTTTATCTTTCTGATAAGGTTGAGGTTGGAGTACTCCATGGTCTTCAGCATGGGAACAGTCTGGATAGCTACGTTTTCAGCAACCTTCAGATCCATTACACGCTGGTCGAGCATCTCTCTCATCTGCTGGAGGTTGGAGAGATCCATGCGGATAGTTCCGTCATCGGGGTTAGCCTCTACCTTAGCCTTGTATTCCTCAATGAAAGCGTCAAGCTCTTTAACACCCTGCTCGCCTGCCATGATGTACTTAACGAGCTGCTGATAGTAGCCGAGGTTTGCCTCGTACATATTGTTGAGCTTTGTGTTAGAGGATTCGATCTCAGACTCGTATGTCTTGAGCTGAACATATATCTTGTCGATCTCGTTGCCCATTGTGGTGTACTTGTTGAGTATCTTTTCGATCTTCTTTTTAAGGCTGCCGAAGAAGCCAGGCTTGTCGTCCTTGATCTCGTCGATGTCGAACTGATCCATAACGGCTGCGAGGTTTTTCAGCATTGTGCCTGTGTCGTTGATCTGGTCGATGCTCATGGAGCCCAGCACCTGATCGGAAGCCTTGGAGATCTCCTCAGCAGCCTCAGAGCCGAACTTAACAATAGTGTTAGCGTCATTAACGTTGATGGTGCTTACAAGCGCGTCGATCTCCTTGCTGGTTGCGAGCTGCTGCTTGATCTCCTCGGTCTTTACAACGATGTTGAAGTTCTTAACTTCTTCGATCTTTGTGTCGAGAGCCGCTGTATCGGCAGCGGCAACGGGAGCGGATTTTACTTCTGTTGCTGTTGCTTCGATAACTTCAGCGTTTGCGATCTGTGCGCCGGGTGTGAATTGTAATGCCATAATTACTTATCCTTTCCTGAACAGCCTTCCGAAAAATCCGCTGTTTTTATCGTCGGAGGGAATTTTAAGCTTCGGAACCTCCATAGTGTACAAAAATTCGTCCATGGTGTGCTCTTCAAAGGCTCTGCTGTCTACGAATGTTTCGAGATTTTTGTAGCCTGTCGGTGTGTACACCAGTATATCAAAGCCGAGGAGGTTGCAAAGCACTGTATGGACACATTCCTCCAGTGTAAAGGTCGCCTCAACGACATCAATATAAATAAGTTTGGGTATCTGCTTCGTGAAATCGAAACGCTGAAGTATCTTCAGCATATTCTTGTCAAAGCCGAGACCATAGTGGATTATGCTGCACATCAGCTCATCACCAGAAAGCTTTATAAAACCGCTGTCGGCAGCCTCCTGAAACTTGTAGAAGATAAGGTCTTGAATCCTGTCGGGAAGGTAGCTGTAGCGGTTGAGGGGGGAAGCTTTCAGCTTTGCAATGTCGATCTGTCCGTTGCGGTAGAAGCTGCGGTATGCCGACAGGTCAAGCTCACCGTCGGGGGCGGGCTTGTCCTCCTTGATACGAAGCACCGTTTCGGGGGTAAGTCGGTTGCGTACCTCGTCCCAGTAGTCGCCCTCATCGCCGCGTCTTACGCCGCTTATCTTCGCAAAGATGTTAGGAACGCTGACGAGATTGCCCGAAACCTCAAAGCCTGTTCGGAATTTCGATTCGTGCTTCCACAGGATACCTATCTCCTCGTATGTTGTTTTGAGTGTTACCGCCTGAGAATTGGGGAACTGAAAGTCGCGGAAGATTCCAGCGTCGCCGTTATAAAGCATCGTATCCAGCTCGCGCTCTGCGTTGTAGGCAACTGTCGCCATGGTCATCTTAACGGGCTTATCGGGGTATTTTCCGCTTTCCTTTGTCTGTGGAAGCTGGAATATCTGCATACGTCCGTCAATGTTTTTATCGACAGCCATATCCAGCATTTTTTTGTTCGGGGTGATGTAAATAACATCAAATCCGCAGCGCGACATGAAGTGCAGAAAAAACAGCTCTGCCTGCGAAATATCGCCGTAATACAGTATGGTCGGGATATCCTCATACTGAACGGAATATTTGCGTCCCTGCGTGCAGCGGTAAAGCCAAGTCACAAGCTTTGTGCCGTAGTTCATGACTACCGTCTGATTGCCTGTTTCCTCGAACAGCGCGTTCAGCATTTGCTTCAGCGTGCTTTGCGCAAGCGCAGTTCTCAGCGGGTCGCCGTTCAGCTTTATCAGCAGCGCAAGCGCGTCTGTCATAGCTTCGGTGCTGCTGCGCGGAATACTTCCAAGCGCCTTTGTTTCGTCAACATCGGGATTTGACAGCGGCGTTTCGATAAAGATAAGCTGCTTTTTAAGCCCCGCGAAGCTCTCCTTGAACTTCAGCAGCATATTTGTATAGACAGCTTCCTCATCATAGCCGATAAGCGCTGCAAAGTAAACGGGTATCTCACAGCCGTCGCCGTAAACTCCGCCGTTTGCAATAACTCTGCTTTTGTGAGTTTTTATAAAATCCTCAAAGATGCCTGCCGCTGAGGTATTGCCACGTGTAACAAGTCCGTCATATTTCTGAGCGGCAGCGCGCATATCGCTGAGCTGTCCCTCAAGGCTGAGGTCGATGTTTTCAAAATCTATCTCAACGGGGGCGTTCAGCGCACCGCCGAGAGTGGTTATATCGTCTTTTTTTGTGAACTGTTCAAAGTCAGCGTCCTCGCCGTATGACGCATAGATTATCTCGGAGCCTGCGAGGTGCATGATGTACAGAAAATACAATTCGCGCAGCGTTGCGGCGCCTACATAAAGTATTTTGTCATGCTTTTGCGGAAGATACTTCATCAGCCAGCAAAGCAGCACGAAATATGTGTTTCGCTGTCCGTCGCCGCAGCTTTGTATTGCCTCGGCAAGAGCCTTAGAAACCGCGCCGCTGTCGCATTTAATCTTCTGTGAGGAAAGCCACGCGTCAAGCCCTTGCTGTATCGCGTCGGCGTCGTTAAGCTGTGCGGCGGTGTATGCCGCGGCAGCGGATATTTCCGCAGTAGATGCAAGCGGCAGATTTTCACCGAAAAAAAGTCCGTTTTTCTGCACCGCAATATAGCTGTCGAGAAGAAGTCCGCGGAAAACATCGGTGTTATCATAGCCTATATATCGTTTGAATAAATTCTTATCCGCCATGTCGGGGTTATTTCCTTTCCTTAGGATAATTCTGTGCTAATTATCGGCAACTATACCGAAGATATTGCACAGTGCCGCCATTCCGCCGCTGTAGCCGCGGCCCTCGGCGGAAACCTTCCACTCGCCCTTGTAGTTGTAAAATTCCAGTGCGATGGCGGTTGGCACATTTCCGATGTTGTACATACTGTAGGTTATACGCTCTTTTCCGTCAGCTACAAAAGAGCATCGCGGTGATTTAACTTCTGCGAAGCTTTGGGCAGCGCTTTCAGCGTAAAGCGAATAGGTCAGCAGTATCCTGTCTACACGGTAGTCTATTTTTTCAAAGTCTATTTCGATATGTCCGTCATCGGCAAAGTATTTTACACTGCCGTTTTCGGAGCTTTCGTTTCCGAAAAAAACCATACCTTTGCCGCCGAAAACCTTTCCGTTTGCGTCAAGCAAAAACACATACGGGTCTATCTCTGCGGTGTTGGGTGAGCCGTGTGTAAAATGTATCTCGCATTTGTTTTTTATATACTGATACAGTGAGATACGCTGTCCCTTGCGGATATCGGCCGGAGGAAGCTCCTCCGACGGGGCAGGGGAAAGCACTGAAAAAACATCGCTTTGAAGCGCTTCGTTGCCGCATTCGTACACCGTCTTACCGTTTGTCGGCTGAACCTCCGCCGATGGTCTGCCTGTTATGTAAATTCGTCTTGTGAACTGCGATCTAAGCAGTGCCTCGCCGTAAAGCAGCGTGCCTGTGCCAAAGCCCTGAACGGTCATCGTCACAAGGTTTTCGCCCTGCTGAAGCGACGACGGTGTGAATGAAACTCCCGCAGTAGCACAGGAAAGCTCACAGAAAACGGGCACATTCAGCTTTATTATGAACGTATTTTTTTCCTCGGCGGCGAATGTGCCGAGGTCGATGGAGCGCGGAATATCGTAGTATCCGTCCTCCTCGCCGAAGCCCATAACCGCACCCGTTATTTCAACATTGTTTATTATGGTTTTACCGTGAGCGACAATAGCATTTTGTGAGATTTGTGCTTCGGTAAGCTCCACACGCAAGTCTTGGAGCGCCGCGCCCTCGCAGGTTATCTCAATAACGCTGCCGCGCCTTGCCCAAAGAGTGGTGTTGTTGCCCACAAGCTTTATCGGCTTTGTGATGTATATCGGCCCCTCATATTCACCCGTTGGAAGCAAGGCAATATCGCCCGAATTTGTGCGGGAGATAAGGTCGTTTATGTTTTCGGACATAAGTCCTCCTTATGTTATGGTTATCTGTGCCGCAAGTCCGTTTTCGCGACTGCTCATACGGAAAAGACAGCCGTTTTTTAGCTCTATCGCGCTGCCTCTGGGAACAAGCCTGCCGTCGGGTGAAAGCATACCCTCAGCGCCGTTATTCACCATCAGCCACATATCGTTTCTGTGGCATATATACGCGCGCATTTCTGTGCTTGCCTTTTCGTCGTTGTGTATGTTTGAGAAAACGTGCCAATCGAAAAGCGGCATATTGTCGTAGATGAACAGCTCGCCTTTATCTCTGAAAACGCCTTTTCTGCCGCGCATCTCGCTTTTGAGCGAAAGCTTTGCCACACTGCCGCGCATTCTTGTGCCGCAAAACGGACACACGGGGTCGTTTTCATCACGAAGTATGAACCAGCGCTTGCTGCAAGCAGGATTGGAACAGGGCTGAAGCTTATCCCATGCGCGCAGAAGCTCGCTCTCCCATTCCATTGCGGAGGGACGCTCGGAGGGGTGATGAAGTCCGTCAACAAACGCTCTCATAAACAGGTCTTCAAGTCCCTTTGAAAGCGAAGTTATCGTAACTCCGAGGTCAGGCGGACGGTTGCTGTCGTCGTTTGGATTTTCAATGAAAGTCGCCATAGGCCCCATAGCAAGGAAATCGTCCTTTTCCGCAGAATCGGCACTGTATATCTTAGGGCCGATAAGCGGGTGACGGAGAAAAAGATATTCATAAATAAGCACAGGAAGAGCGTGCAGGTCTGTCTGCACACAAGGCAGACAGCGGCTTGGATCAGCCATGTCGCGCTCCATCGTTGCAAGCACCTCGGGAGCGATATAGCCGCGTGTTCCGCACACCTCGGGGGCGTACTTATTAGGTACTACCAGTGAGTCGATATCTATGACCACAGACGAGCCTGTGCGGGGGTCGACCAGCACGTTGTTGCAAGAGAGGTCTGAGTGTGCAAGTCCTGCCTGATGCAGACGTCTTACACTTCTTGCAAGACCTATCGCTATCCTCAGCATCATTCTGAAGTCGCCCAGCTCGCCGTTTGAGATATATTTTCGGTTTCGACCTGTGAACCAGTTGCTTTTTTTATCCTTTCCGCTGAGGTTGAGCACAGCGGAAGCGCCCTCGCCAAAGAAGAAATTTTTCGGATAGGTAGGGCAGACAATACCAAATTCGGGACTTTTTATGATAGCAACAGGCCAACAGAATCTTGTCCTGAAATAGTCTGCGGTCTTTTCAGTGTTTCCGAGCGCACCGCCATTTTGTTCCGACACAGTCGGATTGTAGCGGCTGACTATCGTTCTTATACGGTCCTGCATCTGCGGATTTGCCGCATCACGCGGATTGTTGAAGAACTGCACCGCATATTTTCTGTCGGGGGTGAAGAACGTGTGCTTCATTCCGCCGCGCGGTGCATTTGCATCAAATACATATTCAATTGTTTCGCCGCTCTCCAGAGTGGCGAGGCATATATCACCGCTGTTCATAGTATTTATTCCTTTGTGTCGGTCAGAATTATTACAAGCGTCCTGTCGTCAAAGCTTCCGCGCTCGTTGTAGTTATCGAGCCATGTAAGCAGCCGCTGCTCAGGCTTATCTCCGAGAGATATTCCGTTTGCCATCAGCGAGTGCCGTTTCAGAGTGTGTCGGCGCTGCCAAAGCTCGTTTACGGGGTCTTCACAGATGTTGTAAAGCTGCTTTGCATATTGAAGCTTCACGCTGCCGCCCTCTTTGGTGACAGCAGGGAATGAGATAGGTTCGGGTAGCTGCGGCTTTGGTATTATGCCGCGCATGGGAAGTATCCCATTCAGGCACAGGTCGAGATAAAGCCGCTTTGCCATTGGCTCGGCAGGGAAGTAGTCATCGGCAACTCCGTCAGTCATAAGCATTATAACATCGGAGCAGCCGCGGCTTATTCGGGTCTTTCCCGCAAGCGAAGCTGCGCTGACTGCGCTCTCGGACAGAAACTGTGTTTCGCCCGAAAATGCGCCGCTGTCAGGCTCGCCCATAAGCTTCAGGCAAGATGTGCAGTCTGCATCGGAGTTTATTGCGCAGATACAGCCGTCGCCAATTTGCACGGTAACTATAAGGTTTTCGCGCCTTTTGCCGATATCAAGCGGTATTACGACCGCAGCGAGATATGTGCAGGAAAGGTCTGAAAGCTCGGGAGCCCGTCCCAAAACGGCGATGTAACGCTCATCGGAGTAGATGCCCCTGAGATGATTTATCGTGTTGTCGAATGCGTATCTTGCAGCTTTCTGCACAAGCGGAGCTATCTTTCCGCACGCAGCCATAAATTCCGCGTTTGCCATGTCAAGCGAAAGATTCTGCCTTAGGCTTGGCTCGGCATTAAACAGCGCGGAGAGCTCTCTTTTCAGGTAGGATACAGCGCTGTCACAGCAAAGCTTTGCGCCTGTGCGCGAAAGCTGCTTTGAGCCTGCACCGTCAGATACTACCGCAATAAAGCAGCCGTCTGTCACAGCGGTCTCAAACCAGTCGTCGCAGTTAGTGCCGTCATGCTTGTGCTTTTTTCCGCGTACGCGTGCGCCGATCATCTCGCCGTTTGAGGTAACGGTGTGCTTGGCGTGGGTCTCATCGTGCTTTTCCAGACCATCGTCCTTTATCGGACGGTATTTCCATATTGATGAGGTGTGCTCCATTACCTCGCGGTCGGTGAGCGTAAGCTCATCATCGCCTATAGGCACCGAAGCGCGCATTCTTTCAGAGTAAAGTTCGTCATTCATAAAATATTCACAGCCTTACGGCACAATAACAAAGCCCTGAGGGGGAGGAGGAAGCTGCACGGCGTCGCCCGGCTTTGCGTCAATGCTCTTGGAGGACGCCTTGACAGAGCTGGACACCCATGCAAAGAACTGTGCCATATCTCCCGCTGTGAGATTGTTCATCATAAGCACGTTGTTGGTAATCTTTTTAAGGGTTGCGGTGTTTGCGTTTGCACCTGCCGCACAAGCAATAATATTGCCTGCGGTAACGCCCTTGAGCGCGTCAAGACCGGCTTGGAGATCGTCTGTCGGAGCGCCGTCGGAAAGTATAAACACCAGCGGCTTCCAGTCGCCCTTTTGTGTGGCGGTAGAGGTGCGCACCTCTGCCTTGATACATTCCGCAAGCACCTGAAGCGCCGCACCGAGAGCAGTTGCGCCGCCTGCGGCAAGCTGAGGCTCTCTGAACAGCATAAGCTCTGTGAGCGGAGTTATCTGACGTGCGGAGCTGTCAAAGGTTATAACAGAAAGGCACGCTGTTTCAAG
>JAZNTS010000116.1:0-10243 GCA_045591905.1 Oscillospiraceae bacterium
TCAATGATGTACTCTTTCTTCATGAGATAGCTGTTTATCTGCGGCAGTACGTCAACCTTAGGAACACCATAATAATACACCTTAACATAGCTGCCAACATCAAAGCGCTCCTTCGCGCTGACCTGATACACCTTATCGTCCCCAGTATGAATGAAATACATACCCTTGTCGGGGTCGGTAAGCTTAACCGAGCCGTCGCCCATGTCACAGCCCTCAACGATATGACCTATGATACAATATGGCGCATATCTGTCCATAAAGCTCAAAAGCTTGTTGTAGGTATCCTCGCTTATCTCGTAATACGCTGTGAAATCAGTTTCAGCGTCGGTCATGCCGTAATAATACTTACCCATAAGATGATAGTTTCCGTCAGTGAGCTTATATACACCGAGCATATCATTTGCTTTATATCCCGACTCTTCGTAATAGCACCTGATATAAACGTGCGAAGCAGGAATTATATGCTCGCCGTTGTATTCGGGCTCCGCGCTGTCGGACGGGAGTATGTCGGACAGCTCTCTTACCATGCTTTCCGAAAGCAGCATACGCTCAGCATCGGCATTTGCATAGCCCGTTTCAAAGCTGTCATATTTTTCAACATCAAACGGCTCTATATCTACAGGGTGCAGACAACTATCCCAGCAAATGATACCGGCAAGAATGTTCGTCACGTCGCTGAATCTGCATTGAGTAGCGCTGATACTGCAAAGCACCTCATTATAATAAAACTCCACGCAGTAGGTCGGAACGCCGTCCTGAACAATACCTCCGATAGAAATATTAAATTCCTGATCTATTTCATAGTTCTTGATATAGGAGTCATCAAAGCTGTCTGAGGGAATGATGTTTCCGCCCCGCGGCAAGCTTACATAGCTGAAATCAGAGCCGTAGCCGTCACCGCCGATATTAATAAATATCTGCGCGTCTTCATTGGTGTAGCAAAGAGTTGCCTGTTTTGATGCTTTATCGCCGTCAGCATATCCATTACAATAAGATTTCTGCATATCAAGCACATAGCCGCTCTTGACCAGCGTATCATCGGAAATATCAGCCCTGATATCTGAAAAGTCTGCAATAAATCCGAATATATCTTCTTCCGATCCCAGTTCATTTATAGGCGAGTATTTTGCAGGCTCGGGCATAGCAACCGCTACTGTCGGCTCAGTGAATACAAGCTTGCCTTCCTTGTAAAGCTTAGCAAATTCAATAACACCGTCCTGTGATAAATCGGGGCCGTCCGCTTCCTGCATCTGAGAATCGCTAGTCAACGGGTTGTCATTACCGCGCGTCAGCATTACACCGCCGCCTATTCCCAGTGCAACGACAGCGGCAGCAGCCGATATGCCTATCACAGTACCTTTGCGGCTCTTTTTCTTGATCGGCTGAGCGCTCAGCTCCAGATGGTGCGACGCTTCATACTCGTATTTCTCATGCTCCTGCTGTTTTTTCGCATTTGAAGCAAGAGTTTGCGCTGTTTCGCTGATATACTTCTCATTTATCTCATTAATAGCCTTATCCCAATTCTCTCTCACAGCTCAACTCCCCTTTCCTGTAAAAATGCTTTAAGCCCTGCTCTGACACGGGAAAGTCTTGTTTTGACCGCGCTTTCGGTCATTCCCAAGCCTGTCGCAGTGTCGCTTATGCTCATATTAAAGTAATAACGCGACACGAACACCTCGCGGCTCTTGCGGCTCACCTTAGAAAGATACTCGTTTATGTAGCCGCCAAGCTGTCCGCTCTCAAAGCGGCTCTCAACCGTAGCATCATCGGGAATTATCTCCGAAAGCTCGTCATACTGCTCCTCAAAGCTTCTGCGGCGCACTTTTTCATACGCTGACAGCGCAGTATTTCGTACTATCATGCAAAGATAGCCGCAGAGCGACTCGGGACGCTTCGGAGGGATAGCACTCCACAGCTTCATATAGCTGTCATTTACGCACTCCTCGCTGTCCTCGCGGTTTGTCAGTATTCCACGCGCAATATTAGCGCAAAGTCTGCCGTATTTGGTCTGAGTTTCCGAAATAGCCTGCTCTGAACGCTGAAAAAACAGATCAATTATCCTGCTGTCGTCCATAGTAATTACCGCCTCCTCGTATCATATAACTCATGCAAGTACAAAAAGGTTACATTTTTCAGGAAAAATTTTTTACAAATTTTCAGGCGGAGCAAAAAACTCCGCCTGAAGCATTATTTCTTAGGATCGATAAATTCCCTGTAATCGTACATATACTGTATTCCCGACCAAAGCGTAAGCACAGCGCTTGCGATCATCATCACATGACCGATGATATCCACAGGGAAACCGACAGGCAGCCACGAAAGCTGCAAAAGTATGTGCAGCGCAAGAAGCACGCTTATCGCTATCATAGTAACTGCGGTCTTGACCTTTCCGAGCCAGCCTGCTGCGATAACAACTTTTTTCTCACTGCCCGCTGCAACAAGGCGCACACCCGACACAACAAACTCCCTGACAAGAATAATGATAGTGACCCATGAGAACGTCCACTTAAGCTCTGTCATGCAGACAAGCGCCGCCGCTACCAATATCTTATCGGCAAGCGGGTCGAGGAACTTTCCGAAATCGGTTATCATATTGTATTTTCGTGCAATTTTTCCGTCAAACAGGTCAGTTATACTTGCAATTCCGAACACAGCAAGTGCCCAGAAATAGTTCAGCGGAATAGCGTCAACCATCATGAAAACCACAAAAAGCGGCACAAGCAGTATTCGCATCAAGGTAAGTTTGTTAGCAAGATTCATATCGCTTCTCCAATAAGGTTATTGTCGATCACATCAAAAATTTTGATCTTAGTAAAGTCGCCTGTTTTAAGTCCCATCTCCTTGGGCGCGGAAAAATATATCATTCCGTCTATCTCAGGCGCAAACATCGCGCTTCTTCCAAAATAAAGACCGCCTTCGGCAAGGTATTTGTCATAGCCCTCGACAACTACCTCCATCTCGCTGTCTATCATCGCTTCGTAAAGCTCCGCAACACGGGTGTCCTGCTGTTCTTCAAGGATATCCTTGCGGTGCTCGCGCACGTTTTCCTCAACCATATCGGTGAAAGAAGCCGCGGGAGTTCCCTCTTCTTCAGAGTAAGCAAAGCAGCCCATGCGCTCAAACTTCATATCCTCAGCGAACTCGCCCAGAGCATTGAACTGCTCCTCTGTTTCGCCTGGGAAGCCTGTTATGAACGTTGTTCTAAGCGTAATTTCGGGAATCTCACGGCGAAGCTTTGCAACAAGCTCACGCAGGGATTTTTCATCGCCCTTTCTGTTCATGCGCTTAAGTATCTCGCCATCACAGTGCTGCATCGGAATATCGAGATACTTCACTACCTTTTCCTGACGCTTCATGCAGTCGATAAGCTCGTCTGTGATGCGCTCGGGATAGCAGTACAGCAGTCGTATCCACTTCAGCCCGTCTATCTCACAAAGCTTGTCCAGCAGCTCAGGCAGCGCAAGCTTTCCGTAAAGGTCAAGACCATAGCGCGTGGTATCCTGCGCGATGACGATAAGCTCCTTAACTCCGTCAGCGGCAAGCAGCTTAGCCTCATCAACAATATTCTCCATAGGACGGCTTCTGAAATGACCGCGTATATCAGGAATAGCGCAGTAGGTGCAGCGGTTGTCGCAGCCGTCAGCTATGCGCAGATATGCGTAGTGCGGCAGTGTGGAGATGATGCGCTTGCCCTCCATGCTGTGTGCTTCCTTTTCGCCGAACACATACTCCTGTCCGCCGTCACGCACCTTTTCGATTATCTCGCCAATCCTGCCATAGTCGGAAATTCCCACAACTGCGTCAACCTCAGGGAACTCCTCAACGAACTGCTCACGATAGCGCTCGGAAAGGCAGCCTGTAACTACGATATGCTTTATCGTTCCCTCATTTTTGAGGTTGATAAGCTCCATTATCCAGTTTATTGCCTCCTCCTTTGCGCTTTGAATAAAGCCGCAGGTGTTCACAAGCACTATCTCTGCCATACCCGGCTCCTGCACGAATGCAAAGCCCTTTTCTGCTATCTTTGCCATCATCTGCTCGGCGTCAACCTGATTTTTTGCACAGCCGAGCGAAACTATCGCTACCTTTGTTATCTTATCAGCCATTTAATCAAAATCCTCGTTTTCTTCGTATTCCTCAAAATCATCTTTTTCCTCGAGAACACGCTCAATGCAGCGCTTCACAGAGGTATAGTCATAGCCGCGCCTCGCAAGCGCCGCTATGGTGCGGCGGCGGTCGTCATAATCGGCTATTTTATTGTAATACTTTCGCTCCAGCAGCTCGGTTATCTCCTCGTCAATCTCGTCAACAGAGAACCCGTCGAGGGTATTCTGCACAAGCTCCTCGGAAAGCCCGCGGTGAAGCATTTCATACCGCGCCTTGCGCAGCCCGTAGTGCTTTGTGTGGATAAGGTATTCGGCAAGCTTCGGCGCGTACTCCTCATCGTTCACATAGCCGTAATCGCGCATAGCGTCTGCGGCATAGCGCGCCGTTTCCTCGTCATAGCTGCGGCGCAGCTTGCCGTAAAGCTCCTTATAGCAATACTGCTTTGTGCCAAGCAAGTACAGCGCGCGCTTTTTTGCCTTGCGCTTTGTGTCTTCCAATTGAAGCTGCCGCAGCCTGTCGCCCGAAAGTTCGCCGCCCTTATGCAGGTCGAAGTCGGTGACTATCGCGCAGTTCACGAAAAACGTCTGCCCGTCCGAAAGCTCCAGCTTGTATGTATCGCCTTTAAAGACCGAAAGCTCGGTTATCTGCATTATTCAAGCTCCTCGGGAGAAAATTCTGCGTAATCGTCATCGTCGCTCGCCTTAGCCTCGGATTTTTTAGCGGGCTTTTCTGCCTTAACAGCATTTTCGGAAGCCTCTGTATTCTCCTCATCATCGGAATTTAACAGCGACGTGTTCTTTGCAAATATCTCACGTATCTTCTTCTCTACCTCATCGCAAACAGAGGGATTTTCGATAAGATACTGCTTAACCTTGTCCCTGCCCTGTCCGATCTTCATATCATCATAGCTGAACCACGAGCCGCTCTTTTTGATAACATCAAACTCAACAGCGGTATCAACTATCTCGCCCATCTTGGAAACACCCTCGCCGTAGAGCATATCGAACTCTGCGGTCTTGAAAGGAGGCGCTACCTTATTCTTAACGACTTTACACTTTGTACGGTTGCCGATTATCTCAGCGCCGTCCTTGATAGGCTCGCCGCGGCGCACCTCAATACGCACGGAGGAATAGAATTTCAGCGCACGTCCGCCCGGTGTGGTTTCGGGATTTCCGTACATAACGCCTATCTTCTCGCGTATCTGATTGATAAAGATAGCAACGCAGTTGGACTTGCTTATTACAGAGGTGAGCTTTCTAAGCGCCTGCGACATAAGCCTTGCCTGAACACCCACATGAGCGTCGCCCATGTCGCCGTCAATCTCCGCCCGTGTGGTCATTGCCGCTACGGAGTCGAGAACGATAATATCTATCGCACCCGAGCGCACCAGTGTTTCGATTATTTCAAGAGCCTGCTCACCTGTGTCGGGCTGAGAAACAAGCATATTGTCGATATCAACACCGAGCTTCTTTGCATAAACAGGGTCAAGCGCGTGCTCAACGTCGATAAACGCCGCTGTGCCGCCCGCTTTCTGTGCCTCAGCTACTGCCTGAAGCGAGATAGTCGTCTTACCCGAGGACTCTGTACCATATATCTCGATGATGCGTCCCTTGGGAAGTCCGCCTATACCAAGCGCGAGGTCGAGCATGAGCGAGCCTGTGGAGATGCACTCGATATCAAGATGACGGTTTTCGCCCATGAACATGATAGCACCTGCGCCGTAGGTCTTTTCTATCTGCGCCATCGCAGTTTTAAGCGCTTTCTTCTTCTCCTCGGGGTCAACGAGCTTTACTACGGGAGCGACCGCAGCCTTTTTCTTATCCATTGCCATGATGATTTCCTCCTATATTTTCAACAATTATTTACTTAATAGCATAAACCACGCGGTCATTATCGCAATAATCCTTTAGCACCTTTGGCTCTATGCCGTTTTCTCTGAAAAGTCCAGACACCGCCTCCGCCTGCGTTTCGCCTATCTCGAAAGCCATCAGACCGCCGCTTTTCAGCCGCTTAGTCCACAGCTTTATTATACCGCGGTAGAAGTCCAAACCGTCACCGCCGCCGAAAAGCGCCATTTCAGGTTCAAAAGCGACCTCTTTTTGCAGCCGCGTCATCTCCTCTGCCGTAAGATACGGCGGATTTGACACTATAACATCAAACATCGGGGCAGCTTCAACGATTTTTTCATCAAGAACATCAGCAAGCAGCGCAGTGACCTTACCCGACAGCTTGTGTCTGTTTTTCTCAATGTTACGCATGAGATACTCCATAGCCTTGTCCGACTTTTCATAGCAGTACATCTCAGTCTTACACCGTCTGCTTAGCGAAATACCGATACAGCCGCTGCCCGAGCAAAGGTCGGCGCATACCATGCCGTCCTTGAGGTAATTGTCAGCCACAAGCTCCACCAGCGTTTCGGTGTCCTGACGCGGAATAAGAACGCCCTCTCCGACTGCGAAAGTGAGATCGTAAAAATCCCATTCTCCGAAGATATACTGCAAAGGCTCTCCGCTTAGTCTGCGCAAAGTCATTTCCTGTGCCGCGGCAGCCTGCTCGTCCGTTGCGGCAGCATCGGGGTCGCGCAGCACGGTAAATCTGTAATCCGTGCCTATTGCACGGCTGACTATAAGCTGCGCTTCATAACGTGCTTCAAACACATCGTTGTCGTCTTTTGCGGCGGTAAGCTTTGCTTCAATGCTGTCGTACAGCGCTTTAAGGCTTACCATTCGTCGTTTTCTCCCTCCTTGGGAAGCACGGGAGAAATAGCGGCTATCGCAATCTCAATTTGAGAAGCATCAGGCTCTCTTGTGGTAAGACGCTGCATCCATAATCCGGGGGCGGATATAATGCGCGTGAATATGTTGTTGTGTCTGCCCGCTATCCTTATCAGCTCATACGCGATGCCAACAACAAATGGCAGCAGAACTAACTTTAAGCCAACTCTCACCAGCACCGCAAGTATTCCCTCAAAGCCCCACCATTCTGTGGGATTAATCGGAACTATCGTGTAGACCAAAATACTTACCAGCAGCGACAGGATAATAAAGCTTGTGCCGCAGCGCGGGTGAAATCTTGTGTGCTTTTTTATGTTTTCGACGGTAAGCTCCTCGCCTGCCTCATAGCAAGCGATAGTCTTGTGCTCTGCGCCGTGATACTCATAAGTACGGCGGATATCTTTCATCTGTGCAACCACAGCCATATATCCAACGAACAGTATCATTCTCATGACGCCCTCGAAAGTAGACTGCCACATTGAGATGTCCATCGGTACAAGCTCAGAGGTTGCAGCGTCGGGAACAAGCGGCATGAGCGTTTCTATCCAGTCGAAAAGAGCCGTAGGAACTACCGCAAAAAGCAGTATCGCAAGCGCCACGCCTATCACCATAGCTATCGCCATGATAACGCCCGTAAGCTTGTCGCCGAGCTTTTCATCAAGCCATTTTTCAAACTTTGACGGCTCTTCGTTTTCCTCCTCGTCAAGCATTCCGCTTTTCTCTGCTGACTTCATCATGCAGCGATAGCCCTCTGACAGCGAAGAAACAAAGTTTATGCTGCCACGGATAAACGGAGCCTTGTTATACCACTTTTGAGACTTTAAGTCCCATTCCTCAACGTCAATGCCGCCCTCTTTCAATCTGACAGCCATGGCGCCCTTGGAAACGCCCTTCATCATTATGCCCTCGATAAGCGCCTGACCGCCTATTTTGGTCTTTTTACAGCATTTTTCGTTCTTATTGCTCATTGTCGTTCCTTTCCTTCTTCTGCATAAGCGGCAGCGTTATCGTTACCGTTGTGCCGACGTTAAGCTCGCTTTGTATATCTAACGAGCCGCCGTGCATGAATATTATCTCATCGGCTACGGCAAGCCCTATTCCACTGCCGCGCCTCGTGCTGTTCGCTTTGTAAAACTTCGCCTTTACCTTAGGCAGATCAGACGGAGCAATTCCGCAGCCCGTATCCGATACGGTAATCTGTATCTGTTCATCGGTACGCTGCGCGATTATTTCTATGCTGCCACCTGCGTCGGTGTATTTCATCGCGTTGTCGATAACGTTTATAAACACCTGTCTGAGCCTGTTCTTGTCGCCGTAAACAACGCATATAAACTGAGGCTCGTTGTAGCTTATCGTCTTGTTCTCCTTGCCTGCCTTGTCGTAATATATAAGCAGTGCGTCATCAAGCTCCGCAAGGATATCAACATTCGCCATCTGAAGCGTGAATTTGCCGTTTTGTATTCTTGAGAAGTCCAAAAGCTCCTCCACCATACTTTCAAGGCGGTCTGTTTCACGAGTTATCACTTTCATACCCTTTGCAAAGGTTGCCTCGTCATATCCGAGCGCCAAAGTTTCGCTCCAGCCCTTGATAGCCGTAAGCGGCGTTCTGAGCTCGTGAGAAACGGAGGATATAAAGTCGTTCTTTATCGTTTCGGAGTTTTCCAGCTCGTCCGCCATATCGTTGAAAGCACGCGAAAGTGCGCCTATCTCATCGTTATTTTTTATTGCGATACGCTCGGAAAAGTCGCCCTTTGCAAGCTTTTGCGCGGTCGTGCTTATCTCAACCAGCGGAACGCAGATGGATTTTACAAAGTACAATCCCGTCATAACAACAAGCAGGATAACGCCCGCGCTTATAACCAGTGCAGTAAGCGTTATCGTGCCAAGCTGCCCGTCAATAACGCTAAGCGACGTTACAAATCTAAGCGCGCTGTAGTTGCTGCTCGGCTGCGCTATCATAACCGTCACAGCAAGGATATTCTCGCCGCCGTCCAAGCCAATAAACACACCAACTCCGTCATCGGATTTCAGTGCCGCCTCATAGTCGGGCATATAATAACTGCTGTCGGGCGAAAATCCGCTTGATGACAGCGTTACCTCGCCGCTACTGTTGACGGACATCATCTCCATCTGATCCTTTTTATCGAAGCTCTCGATTACCTCGCGTATCTCAGAGGAATAGTTCACAGCAAGATCCTCATAAAGCCTTGACAGAATGGTCGCAGTTGCGTTTGCTTCCGACAACACATAGTTTTCGGCTGAACCGTAATAAAACTGCCTTGTAAAATAATATATGCCGACATTCGCAACTATCAGCAGTACGCCGACAACGCTCAGCGTGTTCATCATCCATCGCCATGCAATAGAGCTTTTCGGAGTGGCTGCTCTGCGCTGCGGCGAGGAAAATTTCATTATCTCGTCCATAATATCATATATTCCACTTATAGCCGAAGCCCCATATCGTCTGTATGTAATACGGCGATGACGGGTCGTCCTCAATCTTCATGCGAAGTCGTCGGATATTAACGTCAACGACCTTATCGTCGCCGTAATACGCCTCACCCCACACATGGCGCAGGATAGTACGCCTGTCGAGTGCAGTGTTCAGATTTTTGAGCAGATATTCCATTATCTGATACTCAACCTGTGTAAGATCGATAAGCTCGCCGTTCTTGCAAACCGTTCTGCTCTGACAATCAAGCAGAAATGGGCCTGTTCTGATGGTCTGCGGCTCCTCCTGACGAATACGGTTCACGTTCACGCGGCGGTAGATAGCATCTACTCGTGCAACAAGCTCAGACGGCGAAAACGGCTTTGTGACATAATCATCGGCGCCTATCATAAGGCAGTTGACCTTATCCATCTCCTGACTTTTCGCAGAAAGCATGATTATACCTATCTCCGAGCTTTGCTCTCTTATCCATTTGCAAAGACTGAAACCGTCCATACCGGGCATCATTATATCAAGAAGCGCAACGTCGAAATTACCCTCCTGCTGGAGATAGACATTCACCGCCTCCTCGCCGCTTGCGACATCTACCACGTCATAGCCCGCACGCCCGAGGTTTATCACCACAAAGTCGCGGATTGCCTCCTCGTCCTCGCATACAAGTATACGTTTCATCATATCAACTACCCCTTTATCAGAATATAATAAAGCTGCTTGAAAGCTCACTTTCGGTCAGTGCAAGCTTTCCTGTCTTGTAGCCCATCGTTTCGGAATACAGATACAAGCACTCGTCTGTTTCTGCAAGAATCTTCATCGAAGCGGTACTGCTGAGCGCCTCGGCGTCGTTTTTGTCAACTATGCGTATACGCATAAGCTCAGTCGCGTCATTCACCTCAAGCCCATGGATAGTGCC
>JAZNTS010000117.1:0-9968 GCA_045591905.1 Oscillospiraceae bacterium
CCCTTTTCTACTGCGGCTGTGCTTTCGTTAATAAGCAAGGTCGTCTGGTTTGAAGCTTCGGCGCTCTTACCCGCAAGGTTTCGCACCTCATCGGCAACAACTGCAAATCCCTTACCCGCCACACCTGCTCGAGCTGCCTCAATAGAAGCGTTCAGAGCGAGGATATTAGTCTGGAACGCAATATCCTCAATTGTCTTGTTGATAGCCTGAATCTCATCGGAAGTGCGGCGGATCTCGTCCATAGCTTCGAGCAAGCTTGACATCTGCGCGTTGCTGCGTTCAACCTCCTGAGCAGTCTGCGCAGATATATCCTTTGCATTTTCCGTAAGACGTACATTTGCTGCGATAGAGTTACCCGCAGCCTCAACGGAAGTCACTATCTCGCTTATAAGCGCCGTCTGTAAAGAAGCACTCTCGGCAAGATCATTTGCGCCCTGTGAAACATTTTCCGCACCACTGAATACCGAATCTGTAGCGTCAGTGATATTTCTGAATACATCACTCATTGCAGAAAGTATCTTGTTGAGCGATTCCTTGATAGAAGCAAAGTCACCGACATAATCCAAAGTAACACTATTGCTGAAATCGCCCTCGCTCATCTCACCGAGATGCTTACTGATATCGTCAACATAAGATTTAAGTGAAACGTTGGTCTGCTCGATAACACGGCAAACTGCGCCGATCTCATCATCAGCCTTGTAGTCGAAGGCTACAGAAAGATCTCCATGCGTCATGCGCTGAGCCACTGTCGAAACATCTGCAAGCGGCTTGAAGCAACGCTTTATTACTATCATTGTAATGACCGCAGCAACAACGATCACAACAGGGATCATGATGCAGAATATCAAGATAATAAGAGATACATCTCGATAAATATCCGCGTTGTTTACGGTATAGTACAAAGACCAACCCGCAGAATCAACAGTCTTTGACACAACAAGCTTGTCGATACTGTCATAATCGACCATATTGTAAGTGAGAATACCATCGGTAGTATTTTCGCCGTTTACATTAGAGAATGTTGTATCGTATTTAACGGTAATTTCGTTTTCAGAGCTGTCTACTGTGGGAAGAAAAGCCTCGTTGCGGTGAATTATGATATTTCCCGATGCAGCAACCAGCGCAGGATATCCGTTTTCGGTGAAGCTAAAGCCTGCAACAATGCTCTGAATCTCATCAAGGAACATATCAGCCGCAACAACAGAAGTTACTGTACCGCTGCTGTCACGGACAGCCTTAGCAACAGTGATAACGATCTTCTTTGTGGTAGCGTCCACATAAGGCTCTGTTACAATGGCCTTATCGGTTGCTGCGGCGTCTTTATACCAGTCGCGGTCTGTAATTATGTAATCCGCGTCAGGCACCCAACCATCGGAAAACGCCGAAAAATTGTCAGAACAGCCGACATAAAGCGCATACATCTCAGGCATTGCAGTTGCCCTGTCGAGAATGTAATCATAAAGACCGTCACGGTTGTCAGTATCATATTTTTCATAAGCGATCGCATCAACGATGTCATCTATCTTCTGAATTTCCTGAACAAGCCACGAATCGATCTGATTTGAAAAATCGCTGATGGTAGACCTCGCAGTAGCGGTGATGTTACTGCTCGAGTTTCTTGCAACGACAACAGCGCTGACAACAGCGGTTATTATCAGCGTCACAGCAATCATTATCACTGTCGCTATCGTTATCTTGGTTTTAAGCTTCATTTGTTTCATATAGTAATGCCCTTTCAAAGTATATTACTTTATTTTATCATACCCAAATACTGTTGTAAAGCTGTTTCTACAATTTTAGTCGTATTGACAGTTAAAATTGTACAAATCCACAGTAGTTAGTAAAACAAAAAAGGCACCGGTCAAAGCCGATGCCTTTGCTTTAATGAGAATAATTAAGCCTTGCCAACGGAACCGAACAGCTCCATCTTCTCCTTAACAGTAGCCTTGATAGCCTCGAAGCCGGGAGCGAGAAGCTTTCTGGGATCGAAGCCCTTGCCCTGAAGATCCTTGCCCTCTTCTACGTACTTTCTTGTAGCTTCCTGGAATGCAAGCTGGCACTCTGTATTAACGTTGATCTTAGCAACGCCGAGAGAGATAGCCTTCTTGATCATGTCAGCAGGGATACCTGTACCGCCGTGGAGTACGAGAGGCATATCGCCAACCTTCTCCTTGATAGCTGCGAGAGTATCAAAAGAAAGACCAGCCCAGTTATCGGGGTACTTACCGTGAATGTTACCGATACCTGCTGCGAGCATTGTAACACCGAGATCTGCAACAGCCTTGCACTCGTTGGGATCAGCGCACTCGCCCATGCCAACAACGCCGTCTTCCTCGCCGCCGATAGAACCAACCTCAGCCTCAAGAGAGATGCCGAGAACGTCACAAGCGTTTACAAGAGCTGTTGTCTTAGCGATGTTCTCCTCGATGGGGTAGTGAGAACCGTCAAACATGATGGAGGAGAAGCCTGCGTTGATGCAAGCCTTTGCACCCTCGAAAGAGCCATGGTCGAGGTGCAGAGCCACAGGAACAGTGATACCCAGCTCATTGATCATACCGTTTACCATGCCAACGATAGTGGTGTAGCCGCACATATACTTGCCTGCGCCCTCAGATACACCGAGGATAACAGGGGAATTCAGCTCCTGAGCTGTGAGCAGGATAGCCTTTGTCCATTCAAGGTTGTTGATGTTGAACTGACCAACGGCATACTTGCCCTCACGAGCCTTGTTCAGCATTTCCTTAGCAGAAACTAACATAATTAATTATCTCCTTTGATTTTGATATTGGTTATAAAACCGTTACTTTAATTATAGCGCATTTCGTCACAAAAAGCAATATATTTTCGCAAAAAAATTAACAATTTACTCCGACGACGATAAATGCGCTTCATAGGTATAAGAGAATATCTCATCGGTCGCTGGTTCTTCGTAGGAATAACCCTTCTCGTCCTCAAGCATATCAAAATACTTCTCAAACACAGGCATTACAAAGAACATCGTCACCAGAAATACTATCGCCGCAACGATAACAACGATCCTCTGCCCTAATGTCCAGCGGTGTGTCGGAACAGCTTCCTCGTCAGGCTGAAACTCGCGCTTTTTCGGCGCTGCGGCGCTGCGGATAACATACGCTTTAAGCTTGTCCTCGGCGGATATCTTCACGCAGATATCCTTGTAATGCTTGTCGAGCGCCGCGGTAAGCTCCTCGGGGAGCTCGGACAGAACACCCGAAATATAACGCTCGCTCTCCCCTGTCACGCTTGCTATCTGCTTCTCGTCAAGGTCGTTTTCATAAAACATATGGATAACGGCTCGCTTCATATGAGGGAGCATAAGCACCTGTTCAAGCAGCCTTTGGCGCTTCGCATCAAGCTCCACGCCCGTAAGCGTCACAGCATTGTCATTACTGTCGGCGTCACAGGAATACGCATACGCCTTTTCCGCGAATTCGAGCATATCACTCTCGCCGCTGAAGCTTTCAAACTCCGCACAGGTCTTTGCAAAAACCTTTTTGGCAGAGTCAAAATCCTTTGTTACTATCAGAGCGAGCGCGAATATATCATCGCCGTAATCGTCAATAAGCTTTGTAATCTCCATATCATCAAGTGTTATGGTCGCTTACATGGAACTGCTTAAGATTGCCTATCTTAGCAGCGCGCTCAACCATTATCTTTTCGATATCGTCAACGGAAACGCCGCACTCCACCATAAGCACTACCATGTGATACATAAGGTCGTTTATCTCGTTGGAAAGCTCGTCCTTGTCGGCGTTCTTTGCGGCAATTACCATCTCGGTGCACTCCTCGCCGCACTTTTTCAGTATCTTGTCAAGACCCTTTTCAAACAGGTAGCAGGTATAGCTGCCCTCCTGAGGGTTATCTCTGCGGTTTACCACAACATCGTACATATCTCTGAATGCCTGCATAATTATTTCTCCTTTGCTTCGTTAAGATTTATAAGCTTCATTGTTTCCATATCAAGCTCGCGGTAGTAGCAGTTGTTTGCAACGCCGTTCCAGCTTGTATGACAGATGTTCCCTTTGTCGGGAGTCACCTGAAACACCAGCGAGTTCTGCTCGCAGTTCACAAAAATATGATGGAGCGTGAATGTATTTCCCGACTCCAGACCCTTATACCAGAGCTTGTTGCGCGAGGTGCTCCAGAAGATAGCCTTGCGCTGTTTTATGCTCTCTTTAAGCGACTGCTCGTTTACATACGCCACCAGAATGACCTCCTTGGTATGCAGATTCTGCACAGCAACAGGGATCACCTTGTTTTCGGGCGATATCTTTGCAAGCTTGTCGAAATCAAGCATAAGCTCGTTTGTTTCTTCTATAAGTCCCATTTTTACCTCTCTAATCCCACCAGAACCACCACACGGTTGATTTTGTAAGCGAATCCGCAAGCGCCGCAACAGTGCCCACACCCTGATATACGTTGTCGGGACACACTGCATAATGCTCCGCCGCGGTTTCCATTGCACTCTTAATATCAAGCGGAGCGCAGAAGAACTCTAGCGTGTCATGCGAAATAACAGCAGGCACAGCATTATGCTTTAAGTACCAATAGCGGGATATATGTATCATATCCTCGGCACTGGGACATTCGTTCCAGCCGCCGAATGGCACCCACGCAAACACCTCAAACGGCTTTGTTGTCGGGATATACGCAAGTATCGTTTCCATAACACAGTTGTCTTTGTAATCATGAAAGCCAATGAACTTTCGCACAACGTGTCCCTCGCATGACTCATTTAACACATCTTCTTCAGTGAAGTTAAGATAGTCGCATTCTTCATCAAGCTCAATTTCTTCCCTGCGCATCTCAACAAGTTCTTCAATAAGCTTCTTTCCGTCAGCACAGGCGTTTGAACGAGCTTCCTCACGGATCTGCGCCTTTGTCTTTCCCTCTGTATTAATCTCCTTGCGATACAAAGAGGTCTTTGAAAGTATCTCCTCACGAAGCTGCTGCGGAGTTTTGTCCTCTCCAATTATATCGGTCAGCCATTCGGTCAGCGTTGCGTCAACAACAATGATAACAGGAAAGGTCTTTCCGCCCTTGCGCCAGTTTTTATACGCCTCGCCGTATTTCGTCATTAGCGCTTGATTTGAGGCAGAGCGCGGAAAATACTCACATTCACAGTCTAAAAAATCGATTATCTTTTTCGCGTTTTCACTGGGTTCGGGTTTTTTATCTTTACTAAAAAGCTTTTTTAAAAAAGACATACTTACCTCACGGGGATATTCTTTTTCTTCAGATAATCCTTTACCTCGCCAACGGTAAGCTCACCAAAGTGGAACAGCGAAGCAGCCAGAGCCGCAGAGGAATTTGTCTGCTCAAAGACCTCGGAGAAGTGGTTGATAGCGCCGCAGCCACCGCTTGCGATAACGGGAATATTAACGCGGTCGCACACGAATTTCAGCATTTCGATATCAAAGCCGCCACGTACGCCGTCTGTGTCGATGGAGTTTAGACATATCTCGCCTGCGCCGCGCTCCTCAATCTCCTTTACCCAGTCACCGAGGTCGAGATTCATGTCAACTCTGCCGCCGTTTATAAACACAGAGTAGCCGCCCTTGCCGTTGCGCTTAGCGTCGATACCTACAACAACGCACTGACTTCCGAAAATCTCAGCCGCGTCGCTGATAAGCTTGGGATTCTTCACAGCCTGAGAGTTTACGGAAACCTTGTCAGCGCCCGCTCTCAGCGTATCGCGGAAGTCGTCAACAGTCGCGATACCGCCGCCTACGCACAGCGGAACGAAAACCTGCTGCGCGGTGCGCTTAACTACGTCAAGCATTACGCCTCTGCCCTCGTAGGAGGCTGTTATATCGTAAAAGACAAGCTCGTCCGCGCCCTGCTTGTTATACTGGATAGCAAGCTCGACGGGATCGCCAACGTCCTTTACACCCTCAAAATTTACGCCCTTAACTACCTTGCCGTTGCGCACGTCAAGGCATGGGATTATTCTTTTTGCTAACATATTTTATCCTTTCAAATTATATTTTAGCCGCCTTTACGTTCTCTGATATAAATATCATCAGCTAAGCCATTTTCATCAAATTCGATATAATAATATTCATCACGAAATAGTAAATCGAGGTCATATTCAAGCAAACTGCCATAATTGCAACAGGGCTCGCCGTATCTTCCGATGATTTCTTCAGCAGTCTTTCCATGAATCCAAGAGGTATCGTAAGGAACATTAGAATAAACAATTACATTCCATAACCAAGGAATGGCAATAAAAATCAGAAAAAGAATTGCAATAAGTACAAACAACGATTTGAAAAATGTGAAGAAATCATTTTTATACATAAGAATATCCTCCTTATGCAGTTACCTATTCAGCTACACCACTTCAGACTTTCGCCAGCTCCACTGCCTCTTTCAGATCAAGACTTCCGCTGTAAATGGACTTTCCGCAGATCGTGCCGTACAGTCCAAGCTCCTTGCAGATCTTTATATCCTCGATAGTATGAACGCCGCCGCTTGCGATGATGTTCGCGGGACAGCACTCGTTTATCTCCTTAAGCTGCTGAGCGTTCACACCCGACAGCGTTCCGTCCTTGGAGATATCGGTGAAAATCATGTATTTCACGCCAATGTCGCTCATAGCCTTTGCAAGCTCGGTGAAATACACGTCGGAGGTCTCAAGCCAACCCTCGGTCGCAACATAGCCGTTCTTCGCGTCGATTCCGACAGCGATACGCTCGCCGTATTCCTTAACGGCGTCCTTTACAAGCTGAGGATTCTTCACCGCCGCAGAGCCGATTATAACACGGGAAATACCACCGCTGAGATACATCTCAACGGTATCAAGCGTGCGTATTCCGCCGCCTACCTCGACCTTTAAGCCAGTGCTCTTCGCAACATCAAGGAATATCTCCTTATTCTGCTGTGTCGCGTCCTTTGCGCCGTCAAGGTCTACCATGTGTATCCACTGTGAGCCTGCCGCTTCAAACGAACGCGCGGTGTCCATATAGCTTTCGGCAACCTTTTCCACTGTGCCGTAATCGCCCTTGAAGAGGCGTACGCAGTTGCCGTCTTTTATGTCAATTGCGGGTAGAATTACCATTTACTTCTCCTTGTATTCAATAATTTTTGCTCGGAAAGACCGCTTATTTTCAAAATTCAAAGTGATCTCCGAGGGAATATTACCAGGAATTTCCTTGCCTAGAATATGAAGCTCAACAATCTTTCCTTTACACGAAAGCATATAGAGATCGCATTTTTTATCACCGATAATAGCTTCAAAAATGTTGCTTTCACTAAAGTAAACAGATGGCTTCTCAACTTCAGCCCTGATATCTGCGGTCATTTTCACTGGTCGCAGAGTATGATCAAGTGCAACAAAATTTGAACAGCACTTTTTTATAAATATCCAGTACACGATTGCCCATAAAATATATACAATATACAACGAGCCGATCACGGCTGAAATCCATATCAATGCTGTAAATGATTGGAGAAAAGCGCCGCACACTACTAAAGTAATTGAAATGACAAGAAGTGCAAAAGATGTTACATCATCAAAAATCCTTAAAGGATTTCTGTTAAGTGCAATTCTTGCCCTGCAGCTTTTGCAGTACATAACATTTAAAGGGTGAAAAAGCCTGTCCTTTGAAAGTCTTTTCCGCACATCAGCTACGGGACAGGTTACTCCCTTTCCGCCGAATGCACCGTCAAGCATTATCGGATACGACTTTTCTCTGCGAGAGGTATAACTAAATATTCTATGCCCAAACGAATTGCCGCGATATGCCTTTAATCCTACACAGCTATAAACCGCCATACCGTTGCTAAATCCTACATCTTCTGTTATTTCAAGGCAAGGCTCTGATAGAATCAGCTTTTCGCCGCAGTTAGGGCAAATTCTGTGATTTCGGTCATGCATACAGTCCTCCAATTGCGTAAAAGTTAAGTTTTATGTACAATTTCTCAAAGCTCTGCGAAGCAGCGAAGCATATTAAGACCTGTTTCACCGCTCTTTTCGGGGTGGAACTGCGCACCGTATACGTTGCCCTCAAATACCAGTGCAGGGACTTTCATGCCGTAATCGCAGTACGCCGCAACGTTCTTGCTGTCGCACTCCGCCGCATAGCTGTGTACGAAATACACATACTCGCCCTCTCCGCACTTTTGAAGAAGCTTGCAAGGCTCGTTCTTTTCAAGCTCGTTCCAGCCGATGTGAGGAATTGCAAGATTACCCTCGGGCTGCATAAGCTTCACACTGCCCTTGATAAGTCCCAGACCGTCTGTTTCACCGAACTCGTAGCCCTTTTCAAAAAGCATCTGCATACCGAGGCAGATACCGAGAAGCGGCTTTTTCTGCACCTCTTCCCTGATCACCTCGACAAGACCTGACTCATTCAGCATACGCATTGCGTCAGCAAACGCGCCAACACCAGGGAGAATGAGCCTGTCGGCTTTTCTCAGGTCATCGGGGTCTTTGGTTATCTTATTTTCAAGCCCGAGAAAGTCCAGCGCATTCTTCACACTGAACAGATTTCCCGCGCCGTAGTCGATTATCGCTATCATCAGAGTACCCCCTTGGTAGAAACGACGGAGCCGTCCTCGTTGCGCTTCATTGCCGCTTTGAGAGCGTAAGCCATCGCCTTGAAAAGAGCCTCGATCTTGTGGTGGTCGTTACTGCCGTACTCAACGCGCAGGTGCAGGGTTATCCCCGCATTGAACGCAAAAGCACGCATAAACTCCTCGGTAAGGCAGGTGTCAAACTCCCCTACCCTTTCATTTGTAAACTGCGCATTGAACACAAGGAAAGGTCTTGCGCTGATATCAAGCGAGCAGAAAGCAAGAGCCTCGTCCATGGGAATGAACGCAGAGCCATAGCGCATGATACCCGCCTTATCGCCGAGCGCCTCCTTGAATGCCATGCCGAGCACGATACCGATATCCTCGACTGTGTGGTGACCGTCAACGTTGAGGTCGCCGTTGCAGTTAAGCTTCAGCGAAAAACCGCCATGGATAGCCAAAGCTGTCAGCATATGGTCAAGAAAACCGATACCTGTACTTATTTCAGCCTTTGCACCGCCGTCAAGGTCGAGCGTTAAGGCGATATCGGTCTCCTTTGTGGTTCTGGTAATTTCAGCAGTTCTGTTCATAATGAACTCCTTTTTTATCAATCTTCTTTTCTGACCTTTATGGAATTAGCGTGAGCAGTAAGCTTTTCGCGCTCTGCAATAAGGATTATATCGTCAGCCGCGTCAAGCAGCGCGTCCTTTGTGTAATAGATGTAGCTGGAGCGCTTTGTGAAGCTCTCTACGCCGAGCGGCGAGAAGAAACGCGCCGTGCCGCTTGTGGGAAGAACGTGGTTTGGACCTGCGTAGTAGTCGCCGAGAGGCTCGGGAGAATACTGACCGAGGAACAGCGAGCCGACATTGTCGAGCTTACCGATGTATTCCATGGGATTAGCGGTAACCACTTCAAGGTGCTCGGGTGCAAGTGCGTTTGCAAGCTCCACAGCGTAGTCCATATCATCGCATACGATGATAGCACCGTAATTGTCGATGGAGTAGTCGATTATCTCCTTACGGGAGAGCATAGCCGCCTGACGCTCGATCTCTGCCTGCGTTTTTTCGGCAACCTCCATGCTTGTAGTAATAAGAATAGCGGAAGCAAGCTTGTCGTGCTCTGCCTGTGACATAAGGTCTGCGGCAAGGTATTTGGGGTTTGCCGTTTCGTCAGCAAGAACGAGTATCTCACTGGGGCCTGCGAACATATCAATATCAACGGTGCCGTAAAGAAGCTTCTTTGCAGTAGCAACGAAGATATTGCCGGGGCCTACTATCTTTGATACTCTCGGGATCTCATCTGTACCGTAAGCAAGTGCCGCACAAGCCTGTGCGCCGCCGCACAGATAAATGCTGTCAACTCCGCAAAGAGCCGCCGCAACAAGGATATCCTTGTTTGCTGTGCCGTCCTTTAAGGGCGGAGTAACCATGATA
>JAZNTS010000118.1:0-17943 GCA_045591905.1 Oscillospiraceae bacterium
CCTCACCCACAGTCGGCAGATAAGACTATTGAGATGACTTTTATCCCCGAGGGAGATATTTACCGCCTTATCGCACACAGCAAGCTCCCTGCGGCAGAGCAGTTTGAGAGCTGGGTGTTCGACGAAGTTCTCCCAACGATACGCAAGACAGGCGAATACAGCACACGCCCGAAATCCAACAAAGACCTTGAAATCAGGGAAAGCAACGCCCGTGTGCGGTTGTCCAACCAGTTCTTAAAGCTTGCAAAGGTTGACACGCTTTCTACCGAGTACAAGAACATATTGGTCTCCAAAGCAGCGGAGGCGCTCACAGGGTTCACTATTGTACCGCTTCCCGTTTCGCAGCAAAGAATGTACACCGCAACGGAAATCGGAAAAATGTTCGGCGTTTCCGCTCAGAGGATAGGCAAGCTCTCCAATGAATACGGTCTGAAAACCTCACAATACGGCGAATGGTACCGCGATAAGGCTCAGCACTCCTCCAAGGAAATCGATTCATTCAGATATAACGATACAGCCGTTGAAAGATTTAAGACTATATTAAACACATAATTATTAAGCGCTCCTCTCCACAGGGGCGCTTTTGTAATGGAAAAGCACCCTGCGCGGGGCAAGGTGCTGAGTTGCTATATTCCCAAAAGTTGTTTTTTCTTAGTGTCAAAATCCTCCTGAGTAATTATTCCTTCATCTAAAAGCTGTTTATACTCACGGATTTGCTTTACAGCATGATCAGTTTCTTCGAAAGATTTAGCAGCTTCGATTTTCTCAGCAGCCGCCACTATACTTTCAAGCATAGATATTATTTCTTTTCCCACCTCTTCAAAAGAAACGGTGTATCTTCCTTCTTTGGTGATTATATGATATTCCATATGTTCAGGTATATCAATATCAATTTGATTAACATCAGGATTTGTAAGAGATATTCTCACCGAGCGACTTGTAATAACCGTCCGTTCAGTAGTATGGCTCTTTTTCTTGGCAGTAGAAGCTCCAACCACAGCACCGATGCCTCCAGCTACCATTCCACCTACCACCGCTCTGGATATGCCGCCTTTTGTTTTTGTAGTGGTAGTAGCAATAACTTCTCCGTTTTCTATCAGTTCGAAGCCTGCAATTTCATCAAACCCGAAAGTTCTGCAATTATCATAGATTTCAGGTCTCCATTTTGCAGTTTTGAAATCAGCCGAAATAAGAACATCAATGGCTTTCGTAGGAGTATAATCAATAGGGGTTTTAGAAATCAACTGACGTTTTATAGTTTCTTCTTTTTCATCGAACCGTTGTTTTGCTGCCTTACTATCTCCGATGGCACACAAAATCGCGATCACAACAACTACTATAATAAAGCAACCAATAAAAAACCATTCCATAAATTTACCCCTCCCAAATGTTAATGCTATCCACATTATACATCTGAGAGGGGATTTTGTCAAGAACAAAAATTTTACTTGCCATTAGTCACACGAGCCTGTCTGCTATCATAGCGTGCAGCCGCTTCACCTACTGCATTGCCGTCTATTTCGACTGTAGGATACAGCCGTTGAAAGATTTAAGACTATATTAAACACATAATTATTAAGCGCTCCTCTCCACGGGGCGCTTTTGTAATGGAAAAGCACCCTGCGCGGGGCAAGGTGCTGAGTTTTTATTCTTCAGGGCAAGGATAATGTTTAGCCCAAAACCCATCTATCCAATAGTTGTTTGCTTCATGCGAATTGAAGTAATTGTACTCTCCACTCCAAGCAATACGATTATCACTGATATACATTAATCCAAACGCATTGACAAGCATCGTCATGCCGACAACCTCGTGATTGCGGTCCCGCCATTCAAACATCATCATAATATTTGAATTATATTTGTCAAGCAGTTCCACAATATTCTGATAAGCATAAGCAATTATTTCTGCATCATCTTTGCCGCTGTTCTCGTCAATATATGTCACGCAATATGCACCGTTTTCGCCGATATACCATGTTTGACCATACTCTGTTGTGTACGCAGGATATGACTTCAAGTCGTCGGACAGTATAAAATCGGGCTGTGAGTCAGTCGCTGTCTGAGTTTTTAACTCTTCATTTTCGGTTTGATTATCTTCATCATTTAGTTCCATGAACTTCACTTCTTCTTTCAATTTCCACTTATCTACATCTTGCAGAACTTCATCAACAGCTTTAAGTACATCAGTATCGACAATATTCATATCGTGAGTAATTTCAGAAGAGTTTTTGTAAGCAAGCCATACAGCATAATTATCTCCGTTTTTATCCGCTATTGTCATAACGAAGTTTTCGCAGCCATTTTCTATCTCTTTATCTACATATTCTCCTAGTCCGATTTTCGCATAATAAACAGCAAAAGCAGCCAATTCTTGTACCGAGTTTTCTGTCTTGATAACAGTTGATATTTTTATCAGTTTATCGCCATCATAAATAGATATAACTATGTCGGCCTCAATGTTGTATTGCTCTATAGATACAGTGCCAATTGTCTGCGTATCAGTAACCCTATCACAAGTCAAAGCATCTACTACTCTTTTCACATGAGCTTTCGGCATACGATATTCAGCATACTCTTCTTCTAATTCTGCAAGTTTCTCTCTCTGCTCGGCGTTTTCTGTTTCAAGCTCTTTCATTTCATTGTCAAACTCATGAATTTGCTGCTCCAAAATAATATTTCTTTCTAAAAGTTCATCATAGTCCTCTTGCGAAACACCCGAACAACCCGTCAAAGCTACACAAAAAGCCATAGCCAAAACAGCAAAACTCCTTTTCATAAAAAACGCCCCTCTCAAATGTGAATGTTACCAACATTATACATCTGAGAGGGGATTTTTGTCAAGAGCAAAATTACTTACCGTTAGTCACGCGAGCCTGCCTGCTATCATAGCGTGCAGCTGCTTCGCCTACTGCATCGCCGTCTATTTCGACTGTAGAATGCAGTGTGATAGAGATAGGTATTTCGTCATCTTCGTTGCTCGTGCCGCCGAAAGCTTCAAATATACTGCTCAAGCCTTCAAACACACCGCCTTTAACATCAGTTTGGTTGTCGCTTACACGGTAATCAAACTTGCTGTCTGCGCTGAAACCAGTTGCCAGTTTCTGAGCAATAAGTGCCTGATGCACCGCAACCTCAGCGATCATCTGACGGTAAAGCTCGTCTATAGCCGCTATTACAATAACAGTGTTCCCGTTTATGCCCTGTGCCAGTCCTTGCATAAGATAGCCGCCAAATTCTGCATATACTGTGGATGGAGAATGAATACCGTTTACACGCTTAAATTCTTCCCAACCTAAAGATGAAATATCAGATATAGCTGTATTTAACTCGGTCTGATTATTAATAATTCCGTTTGCAAGTCCTTCAGTGATATATTTGCCAATCTCTTCACCGTGAGTGGGGTCAATACCATCGAAGGCATTGTCAATTAGATCCTGTATAGGAGCAAACTCCTCGGTTACTCTCTCTGATTTAGCTTTATTTGCATTTGCAAGAGCTTCGTTCCAATCGAAGAAAAGACCACTGGACCACCATTCAGCGTTTATCGCATCCCAAGACTCACCGGCCGTCAAATCCGCCGCGGATATTGCATTATTTAGATTGATGTTCATTTGGTTTTGCATCATAGACGCAAATGCAAGTTGACCAGTTTTGATTTTATCAAATTCAGCTTGATAACTAGCATCCATCGCTTGTATAGATTCAGAAAAAAGTCTATCGAAAGAGCCTGCGCCAAACTGCTGATCGAATTGAATATCCACGCCGAAGCTCTCATATTTAGATTTCAAAGACTCGATTTCAAGCGTTTGTGCAGACCACGCGGCCTGTATGCTTTCTTTTGCCTCTAAAGCAGACTGATTTATCTTTTCGAACGCAGCTTCAACATCAGTTATATCGTTAAAGTCTATCGCCGCAAAATCCATTGATGCAATTGCTCGCTCAAATGTAACACTCTGCTCCGTTTGAATTGTTGCTGAACCACCACTCATCTGTCGCACAATGTTATTCAGTTCCTGCAACTTCTGTGTGCTTGTATCGCCACCCATGATATCGGCCACGATTTGATCCGCTTGCTGTCTGAGTTCTGTCAAAGCAGAACCGCCCATAGCTTCAAGTAAATAAAATTTGCCAATCATATCATCGACATCTTGACCCATGCTTTCAGCAAAGCTCTTAAATGTAGTACGAAGCGACTCAACGATTCCCTGCGTTGCTGTACCGAGGCTGTTCTGTATACTATCTCCTATCTGCTGTATACTTTCGCTTAATGTTGCAGCATCTCCTGATGTTATTTCTCCACCAAGCTCAACATATTTGCCCGTCAAATAGTAAATTTCATCAGCTGCGTTGTGAATTTCTGTTTGATTTTTCTTAAAGGCTTCATTATTGGCAATCAAATCATCATAACCAGAAGCAATCGTATCGAAATAGGTTGCAAAGCCATCAGCCAGTCCGCTTACAGATATTCCGCCGTTTTCAGCGTAAAATGCGACATCAGCCATAGCATTGCTAAGTTCTTCTTGAGCTTCATTTACACCAATAACCATTCCTGCAATAGAACCGAATCCAGTGACAACTAATCCGATAGGTCCAGTTAAAGCGGTAAGAGCAGCGCCAATGCTAACCGTTCCTGTAATTGCGGTTGCAAGCGCACCGTTCGCCTTGTCCGTTGATTTGTATATCTCTTTTTGCGCGTTTTTCCACAACAACAAACTGCCAATACCGCCTGCTACGCTTGCAGCTAACTGCGTGACTGCGCCTGCACTCCTCTTTGCAGAAGTAAAGAAGCTTCCAAGCTTCATCGCGCCAAGCGGCAGTTTTGCAGCTACCTGAAAAGCAAGCCAAGTTTTAAGCGCCATTTCAAGATACGGTAACGCGTCCTGCACTGCCTGCTTCATTCCCTCAAATATCTCCTTAGTCTTGCTCTCAACACCGTTGAGGAAGTCATAAGACGGGAGGTCGATATTAAGGTCATAGTTAAGACCTGCGCCGTCGCCCGCGCCGCTTTCGTTCTTGCTGCCGATGATATTGAGCTGATCTACGCCTGCAAGGCTGCCCTTAAACTTTTCTGTGGCTTCGGTAGCCGCATTCGTAGCGTCTGCTATATCATCATAGCCATTTGTGACACTGGCTGTATTAAGGTCTATTTTCGGCAGCTCAAAGCCGAGAAATTCCGCGATAGCCTGTGCACCCTCTGTAAGAAGCTGGATAAACGCTGTCATGTACGGTAAAAATCCCGACAATATAGGCATTACCATATTTCCCACAGCTCGCGCAAACTGCTGTAAACGCGCTTCCAGTATTCTTAACTGGTTTGCGGAAGTGTCGATTGTCCTCGACATATCGCCAAGCACACCGATATTACCCGCCTGCTCCAGTATCGCCACATAGCGCAGTTGTGCTTTCTGCGCCTGTGTCATTGTTTCAATGCTTTGTGTTATGCCCTTTTCGTAGGCTACCTGTTTCAGAGTAGCTTCGTCAAGAGCGAATCCGTAACGTTTTAAAGGCTCCAGTTCGCCGGAAATCGCAGACACAACCTTGTTATAAGCTTCGTCCACCGATGTGTTATAGAACGAGGACAAATCATAAGAAAGCTGTGTGAGATTTTGCGACATAAGGTCTGCTTTTTCGGTCGCAATTCCGAAGCCCTTTCCGATAGATTGGAAAAAGCCCTGATACCGCACCCAATCGGAGGTATCAATACCCATAGCGTCGTTCACCGCTTCAGCAAAACGGTAGGCTTCATCGGCGCTTTCCCCCATTGTAACGGTAAAAAGGTTTATGTTCTCTACAAACTGGTTAGAAACATTTGTACAATCAGCAAGCTTGCTGTAAAGTCTGCTCAGCACCGCCACCACCGCGACCGCTCTTGTTTTCAGACCGCCTAATGTACCCGACAATCCTGTCAAGCCGCCTGCGTTTCCGCTCACTCCTGTATTTGCACGTTCCATCTGTGTAATGTAGCGCTGAAGCTGCTCGGGCATTGCAGAAAAGCCCCTCGCGACCTCGTTCATTCGCTCTGCAAGAGGAGTCATAGCCTGCGCGAGTCTGTTCATATCATCGGTGAACTTATCCAAATCCACGTTCTGAAGCTCTGTAGCTATCTTAGGGATTTTTTTCAGAGCGTTAAGGAAAGAATTCACAGATGTTATATTCGTGCTTTGCAGCGGCGCTACCGCTTCGGATAGCATTCCTATCTTAGCAGTGTTGATGTTAGGCAGCGCGTTTATCTGAGGAACGACCTCCGAAAACTTTCGCAGCGACCTAATTATAGGATTGATATTTGCAGCCGTGGAGTTGCCCGCTCCGCTCAATGTATTGAGTGAGTTCGCAAGCTTTGTGATGTTATCAAAGCCTGTCATAGTCTGCAACTGCTTGCTTGCTTCGCTGAGTTTCTTTATCTGATTTGATATTTTTGTAATTCCATTGCTTCCTGCAATTTCCGCAACAGGTGCTTTCAGCCGTTCAAGTCGCTGTATAAGGCTATCAAGGTTACTTGCCGCCTGCTGTGCTTCTGCTTCAACCTCTATCCGCAGTTCGTCAATAGTAGCTTCTGACATTCAATCACCCCTTTTTCTTAAAAGCATTAACGAAGTTTTTAAGTGCCACGATAGCTTGCATACGCTGAAGCTCACCCTCGCGCTCTTTTTCCTCATCAGACTTCTTATGTTCTTTTTTGAGTTGGCTCATGGGTTTATCGTAATACGTCTGCATCGGTGTACCTTGCTTGGAAAATGCATTTGCCAGCACTACCTCATACGCACGTTTCGTATATACGCCATTAAGCCATGCGGCATAATCTAACTGTTCGTGCTCCTGCTCGGCTTTCATTCTGTGTGCTTTAAGATAAAAAATTGGGAGAGCGACATCGCCCTCCCAAAATTCTTCATAGCTCATGCCTATCGACATATAAAACGGGCAGGCTTTTTCAAAAAGCTCTATTATGGGAGCGTTTACTCGCCGTCCCAGTTCTGCTCCCATGTCACGTTTCCCTCGTCGCTGCCGTTCTCATCGCCGATAAGGGAAGTGTAGGTATCAGTAAACATAGAAACCAGCGCAGCCACAAATTTAGGCTTCTGCTTATCAGAAAAGCTGTCGTATATCTCCTCTACCTTAGCCTTAGACATCTGAGACTGCTTGCTCTTGAACGCGCAATGAATAAAGGGTATCATTGCGATAGGAGCCTTGTCATAAATGTCTGTTATACCGAAGCCCTGTCTGATAAAATCACCCGCAGTTGCGCGTGTGAATTCGAGAGTATACGTCTTTCCCTCATGAGTAAGTGTAATCTGCTTGTTCATATTGATTTTTCCTCCTGTGATTTATATTAAGTATGATTTAAGGTGTGTTCGTTCCTGCTACTGTAGGAATAGAGTCTGTCCAACGAGGCTCGCCTGTGGGAGTTATGTATACCGATGTTTCGTATACCGCGTTTACACCGACACCGGGCAGACCCATCTTTGCAGGCTCTCCGGTGAACGCGCAGCAGTTCTCCCAGTTTGGAACAACGATAAAAAACCATGTGTTGAGACCGTTCTCCTTACCTGCTTCGTGCGCTGTGACAAGCTTGTCCCACTCTTCAAGCAGCTCCTCTGTAAGGTTTGCCTTGTAGGCAGAAGCGCCCGAGAGATCTTTCAGACCGTTGATAAAGGTCTTGTAATCAAGGTTGTCGAATGTGGTTGTTTCCAGCTTTTCAGGCTCAACGTTAAAGTCGGGCAGCTCCTTGATATCAGGAATCTTTACTGCGTCGGTTGTAGGCATTACGCCCTTTGTGGTCTCTACGGCGTACAGCACCTTAATGCCAGCCGAGGAAATTGCAATACCCATAAATTACCTCCTAACTTGTGTAGATCGTGTAGTCCTTGCCAACTATGCCCTTGTACCGCAGTTTATAGCGGTATATGGACGTGTCAGCAAAATTGTCTATTGGCTGTCCGAATGTACGGATAAACCCCATACTCTCCATAAGCGCGTCTATTTCAGCCGCTATGCCCTTTGCTTGCTGCTTTTTACCGCTCGCAAGATTGGAATATATGTCTATCTCATACATCAATGCAGCGTGATTTTCGCGGCTCTCAGCAGTCTGCGTCTTTGCGTATGCAGAGTTATCTTTCTCAACGATCGTCACTGCAGGAAACACAGATGGCACATCGACCGCCTCGCCGCTTATAAAAATGCCCTTGTGCTTTGTGCGAAGCGGCTTTGCGACAGTATTAAAAACAATGCTTTCAATATCGATCATTTAAGCAGCTCCTTTGCAATAGGGATTATCAGCGAACGCATTTGTTCAGCAGTGTTATACATAAACGGACGTGATGGCATACCTTTTGTCCATGCATAAAGTCCGCCGTCCTTACCGCGCCGCTTTGTTGGATTAGTGTCGCTTTCGTCAGTGGGGTACCACCAACCAAGCTCACCGTGATTGTTCACATCGTAGCTCCACCCAAGTATAGCCACATCAGGGTGAGGCTTTGCCCGTCCTTTTACACCAGTACCAAATTCAACAAACACCGCATAGCCACATTTGCAAGCCACAAATCCCGCTTTGCCGTGCGTGTCGTGTATAATGCTCTTTCTGAGATCACCCGTCATGCGAATATCAGCCGTTTCAAGAAGAGCGATCTGCTCGCCCTCAGCACAAAGCCTGTCGGCAAGCATTTCAGCCATACTCGCCACCTTATAGCGGTACTCGTTCAGCTCAGAAATAGCCTTTTCAATACCTGACTTAGACAGCGGTACTTGTATTATCTTCATTGATCTCCTCGCGCTTAATAGCAATCTGTATCTGATTGAGGGACACAGCACGCGCCTTAACGGTATAAGTTTCATTGCCGATGTAAACAATGCTATTTTCGTTAATCTCGCAGCTCATATCCGATGTTACGAGAGTGCGGTCATAGTCAAGTTGCGCTCCAAAGCCCTGTACTTCGACATCGCCCTGATTAGCGGAAACGGATATATAAAGCTCTTTGACATCGCTGTAAATGCGCTCATAAGAGCCTGTCGCGTTACCGTATTCATCGGTTATCTCCTTTTTATTAACAAGATTTTTATAGGAGATCTTCACCTGATTTCTTTTGAGGTCACGCATTATATCACCGCCGCTTTCGGGACGATTTCGTTTAACAACTCAGAGCTTACCCACGCCGAGGAATAAGCGCGGCTCACGCCGTTTTCGCTGTGTGAGGTCTGACCCTCCGCGCCTTCCTTATTGAAAAGCTCCACAGCCATGCGCAGCTGAAGATCGTTGTATCTCGGCTCTATCTCCTCGGAAATCTCGCCGAATGGGTTTCTGATGTTGTTGATAATAGCAGCAGTGCTATCCAGAAGGTCCTCGATATCCGTATCACTCGCTTCCGGAAGTCTGCGCTTCAGTTTCTCCGCTTGTGTCATCAGTCGCACCTCCGTCCGTATCGTGAGGAGTGTCGGCGAGCGGCTGCTCCTTGACCTCCGCGTAGCCGAGCTTCACAAGCTTTGCGCCGATCTTATCATCGACCTTTGCGGTGCCGTCCTTGCTGAACTCTGCGATAACCTTGCCCTTATCTGTCACAATACGGGGCTTTCCGTTCTGTTTTATGATCATGTTCCGAACACCAGCTTTCCGTGCAGGAATTCCGCACCGTAATCAAGGCCGAGCTGACCGAATATCTCACCCTCGTTTGCAGCGCCCTTCTTTCCGAGTTCCTCATAGAAGAAATTGCCCTTGCCGGGAGTGGGCTGCTCAACGAGATGGCATATCTCGGGTCTGAAGCAAAGAAGTGTGTTGGCAGGTATCGTAGGAGAAAGGACGATATGCATAGTGCCATAATCGGTCATGAGATCCTGAATATCAACGCCCGCGAGCTTAAAGCCGTTGGAAACAACGAAGTGCGTTCCCTCATACGCTTCAGAGATAGCACCCTTGATAGTAGAATTCACCATGATAGTGTGGCCGTTGAGATACTGCTTTGTATTGTCGTACATCGACTTGAAGAAGCTTTTCAGTACGCTGCGGATAGTAGAGCTGGAAATGCCGCTTGTTTCAAGCATAGCGTTCGTTTCGATAGCTTCAAGAATACCTCTGGTCTGGTTTGCGGTATTGTCGTCCAGCGCCTCCACAAACTTACCGTTGATGCAGGTATACTCGATATCATTCATGATCTTCTGCATAGTTGCAGCTTTCTGGAAAGCCAGTTCATCAACGGGAGCCGCCTGCTGTCCTGCAACATTGATGCCGCTCAGCGTTCCCATGTTTGACTGCTTTGCGTAAGAAACAGATACAGTTTCCTGAAATATCTGAGTAACGTTATACTTCTGCTCTCTGCCTGTGGGCTTTGCCTCCGGTGCGTTCACGGACGCGATCTCCGAAATACTGGGCTGAGAGGGTGCGACAAGCGCATATTCCTGATTCACCGCGAATTTCACACTGTTTGTCTGCTTCGGCGCACCGATAAGGTTAAGGAACGGGGTCTGAGTATTGCTTCTGGTGTAAAGCACGCCACTGTAATTAGGGCACGCAAATGAAGTTGCTGTAGCCATGTGATTTCATCTCCTTTACACAAAAAAGAGCCAACTGCCGCTTAAAACGGTAATTGGCTCATGGCTCTGAATGTTAAGTTGTTGTTATGAGTTTGTAGCTGCCATAGCGTCAGCCGAATTGATGATATCAAAAACATTTCCGCTTTTTACAGCATTCTGATAATTAATCTCAGGCGTTGCGGGCGGCGTACCTGCAGCAGGAGGAGGTGTGCCCTGAATAAGCTCCTGCTTCGCTTCTCCCTTGGCGGCGTCACGCGCCGCTGTTATAGCCGCAATGATGCTTGTTGTGAGCGCCGCGGTCTTTTCCTTGTCCTCAAAAACAATGCCTTCAAGAAGCGGTTCATACTGCGAAGCGGCAATTCCTGCTGTAGTAAAAGCAGATATCGCAGTTGCTCTGTTCTGAAGCTTCGCATTTTCCGCTTTCATGGTATCAAAGCTCTGCTGAAGCTGCTGAAAGCGCGTTTCGATATCGACCTTTTCAGCCTTGCTGTCATCTGCCTGTTTCTGAACGTTTTTGAGATTCTGGAGTGCTGTGTCGTAGGCTGTCTGCGCCTGTTCTGCGGCCGTCCTTGCAGCTGCCGCGCTCTCCGCTTTCACATCATTATGATGCGAATTAAGGATAGCACTTATCTGCTCGTCGGTAGCGTCAGGGAAAATAGCCTTGACATCATCTCTTGACATAGCCATAGTCTTGCTCCTTTCAGTTTACACACCTGTTTTACGCCGTGGTGCGCGGTCTTATTTTTGCCATTTATCGCATGGCTGCATTTTGGTCGGGCGAAAGCGGAGTCGAACCGCGGTTATAAGGTTTGCGCTTCCTTATAAGTAACCATACGCACCCGATATCATGCGACCACTTTCACAGCCGCACGAATAATACCCGAATAGCACTCATTCACGCTTTGTTCTTGTGAGCACACATCGGCAGTTTGCTATCTCCCGCACCGACGCGCCAAGAGAAATGTCGCCCGGGAACATCATCAGATAGCCGCCGACCACAAAAGGCTCTCCTATCGGCACTGTCTGTCCGTCAGCCTCGGCATGAGTGGGACGAGTAAGCTCGTCTTTATGAGCTTTCCACGTCTTGAACTTCTCGCCGCTGTCGATCAACGCACGGAACATCGCCAGATTGCACATAGTGTTTATCTCGGTGCGGATATCCGTTCGCAGACGGCTCATAACGCTGCCCGAAGATGTGCTACGCGCGGTATTCGCAAGCCACACAGACACCTGTGTCGAATGCGTGTTGCGCCACTGTGCTTCGCTTCCATCGGGCTGTGTGTTCTCGGATACTTCGTCATAGTATTTGTAATACCACTGATTGAAAAATCTCCGATATTCACGCGCAAATGCCGCCGCTGCCATAGCCACTGCCGCCGATATCTCCCCCTCGGATTTTCCCGAAGCAAGTATTGCCTGCAGCGCAAGCAAGTATTTTCTGACAAGTATTTCAAACTCTGCCGCTATTTTTGCGCGCAAAGCCCTCTCTTTCGCGGGAAGCGCCATCTCTCCGAAATAGAGGATATTCAGTCGGTCAACCTCTGCCAACGTCAAGCGACATCACCGCCGTTTTTGTCGGGGTTTGAAGAAGCGCCCAACATTGACATTATCTGTTCTAACTCTCCGTCAAGGACATCGGAAACATTCTCTGACTGCTCCTGTAACTTCCACTTTACAAGATATTCCTGACTGTCAAGGTAAACTTGTTCGGGATCACTGTACAAATTACAGTTAGCTATTGCAATTCTCGGGTGAACGCCTGCTTCAAGCTGATTTATAAGGCCCTGTGTCTTTGTGAGAAGATTATCTGTCTGATTGCGTGTAAATTTCACATCAACATCGGAAAACGTCAGCGAGGACAGTTGTTCGCCGTATTCGGCAGTATTTTTGAGAATGTTCAGTGCAGACCTCAGAAAACGCTTTTCCGCTGCCTTGAATTCAAGCTCCATAGCTTTTGCCGCACTCTCCGCACCCGTCCAACCTTGCCCAATAACAAGTGCCTGTCCTGTATTACCGCCTGCAGAAGCCTTACGGTCGGGAACAGCGGCTATCGTCAGCACCATCTGATACAAGTAATCAACGTATGTCTGACTTTGCTGCTGATCGAGATTTGTGGTAAGTATCTGAATACTGGCCTGATTTCCATTTGCGGAGCGTGTTTGAATAGCGCCCTTATCTTTAAGCTGATCCAGCTTCTCGGCGTCCACCTCGCAGTTATTAAACCAGATAAAATTCTGGATTATCTGCTCCACGCCGTCCATGCGGTTCGATTCCATGTTATTCAGCGCGTCCAGCAGCGGCAGCACTTTTTCAAACGCTCCCTGTCTTGACGGACACAGCCTGTATTCTATGATGGGTATTCCCGTAAAAATGTCGCAGTCCTCAATTATCTTTCCGTCAACGATAAGCCAATAATGGTCATCGCTGTATACAGAGTACTTCTGTTTGGAATCAAAACCGTTGAGTCCCTGTTCCTCACAGGTATATGTGACCGCGAGCTTTGGCTTTCTGCGATAATCAGCCGTTTTTGCTACAAATGTATATCTCGGGTCGCATACATAGGATTGTATCTTTGCCTCATTCGTCAAATCGGGAAGAATTATCCTGTAGGCTTGACCGCAGATATAAAACCACTCTGCAAGCTCTCTGTCCTTTGTGGATTTATCCGTCATATCCATTATGCGGTTGAGCAGTCCGATTCCGTTATCATCATTGGAATTATCGTCGTGCTGACTTTCGCCGCGATAAATATATTGCACAGGCTCACCGAATGTAAATCCTGTTTTAAAATCCACTATCTCAGCCGCATGGTTTTCAACGATCTTGTTGCATATCTCGGGACGTATCACTTTAACGCGGTTAAGAATAGCCTGCTTTCCGGTATAAGTGTCCCAAAGGGTTTGAATGTCTTGGCTGTTTTTCTTGTGCTGAGCCAAAAGCTTGTTGAGTGCATCGACAATGTTGCTGTTATCGTACTTTTTATCCTCAACGAGCAATTCAAGCCTACCGAAATTGCTAAGCTTGGTGCGTATCAGTTCGCTTTGCACCGCACTTTGCGGCATTGTCAACACCTCCCAATCGTATATTTACAGGAGACTTACAGCCCTTGCAGTATGGTTGAATAACGCCCGCGGCGTTTTCCGACACATTAAGCAGATATCTGCCACACTTAGGGCAGAGCAATTTGTAAAAACGCAAAAGCCACACCGCCCTCCTGAAATTAGTTCTATTATCATTATAGCGCAAATTTTCTCTCACGAACTGTAAACTTTCGCCCGAAAACTGTAATCTTTTCAAAGAGGGCTTGACAAATTAACATGGTCTATCAACTACCATCAGCTCGGAAATACCGTTCAAGTGCTCGTCCACCGCCATAGAAAGGCTGTCGGGCGCGTCGTCGTGCTGTTTTGTCGCGGTTATCGTGTAGCGCGTAAGCTCATTCATTGCCGCGTCATATTCTTTGCCGCGCTTCTTATCGTTGCGGAAATACAGCATTTTCTTGATATCGGGCGCGTCACGCTGTATTCTTGCCATCTTTCCCATCTTCGTATCGGCTCTTTTGGAATAGATATATGGTCTGTCGCCTATTTTTTTCAGTTGTTCACGGATATTATCCGCATAAACATCGCCGCCTGCGTTGGCTTCAAACCTCGCCTTGATTATCTTGTGTCTGTGATAAGCGGCAACTATAAGAGGCTGTGTAATGTTCTTCGCACCGCGGTTGAACACCCAGTCGTGCACATATCCGACATCGCCGTACCAATAGATTATCGGAGAAGATAAGCTGTCACCGCCGCCAAAAGCCACATCACACACCGTTGTAACATCGGGGGCGCCGTCAGGTAACACGCCGTTGTAAAAATTAAGCTCCGTTTGTGGGAACAAAAGTCCCTCTCTGGGCTGAGGGTCGCCCATGTACTTAGCATTCCACTCCGCGGGGTCAATACTTGCTTTCATATCCTCGTAATAAGCGGTCGAGAAGCCCAAGCCGTAAGGATAATCAAAATTGCTCTCGCCGTTCACATTCAGCGCAGGAACCACGCGGAAACGCACAGTAGGATCGTCCTTGTACTGTTCTTTCAGTTTTCCGATAACGTCAGTAACCGCCCAGCGCGTTCCAATGTGAAGCTCCATTGCACCGTCTTTTTTACGGTCCTTGAGCTGATTAAGATAAGCGTTATATTTATTCTGCAATCTCTGAGGGCTTAGCGCTTCTTCTAAGTCTTTGATGATATCGTCGACATACAGCAGTTTAGCTACCTCGACCGCACCTGTCAGCGTACCCTCGATGGCTCGACAGGTAAGCGTAGGAAATCTCCGCTGTTTGTTGATACAAATACTTTCGTCCTCCGCAGAGGTCGCAGCTATTTTGCAATCCGGGAACACATCGCCCCACAAATATTCCTCGTCAAGCAAAATTGACAGCACTTCCTTGTAAAACCCTTTTGTGAGCGTGTCGGAGTGCCCGCTCATGAGGTTAGCAAGGTCGGGATATTTGCCCATCAGCCAAGTAAGGAAGAATATTCCGAGGGTCGATTTTCCAATTCTTGGGGGCAATGATACCGTCAACAGTTTGATAACGCCATCTGCGAGGTCTTGCAGATCGTCCACAACTACTCTCAACGCTTTCATGCGCGGAGGATAGAATTTTTTCTCGGGAACTCTGTTCCATTCTACATACAGCAGATAATAGTGGAAATAATCCTGTGCCAGTGCGTGTGCGGTCTTCTTCGCTATATCCGAAAATTTCAGCGCAGTATCAATGTCAATAGTGGCGTATTTTATCTTATATTCGATGGCTTTGTTGTAGATATCCTCAAAAAACGGCTTTTTTGAGATCATATCGGGCAAAAACTGCCGCACCGTCTCAAAATAAAGCTCCAATCCGTCAACGCTGCCTTGAAATCTGCGTTTTGCCAGTTCGACAAGCTCAAGCCCTGACATCTCGTCTCTGCGTTTTGCCATAAATTCCTCCAAAAACAAAAAAAGAGCCACTCCGAGAGAAATTCTCTCAAAATGGCTCAATGGCTCTGGTATATTCAATTTTATTATATCACGGATTTATAGGCGCGAACTGTAAACTTACACAGCGGCGCTCTTTTTTATATTTTTTTTAATTTTCAACAGGCTTTCAACCGACGCTCAATAGTGCACCTGCTCACCGAGCAATTCCTCGCCGCCTGTGCAATGCTCAATCTGCCTGCGCGGACGTCCTCAATAACGCTCTCAGGCACACTCAGCCTTTTGCGCCCCTCACGGTAATCGGGATTAGTTTTCCGCGCCTGCTCCTTGCCAGCCTGTGTACGCTCCAGAATAGTTTCCCTCTCAAACTCAGCAAATGCAAGCAGATTTGTCACAATAAGCCTGCCCATCGGTGTATCTTCGATAAGCCCCATGTTAAGAATATGCACCCTCACGCGTTTCTCGCGCAGACGGTCGATATATTGCAAACCATGCTGAACAGACCTAGCAAATCTATCCAGTTTGCACACAACAAGAGTGTCCCCTTTTTCAAGCTTGTCTATCAAGCCCTCAAATATCGGGCGCTCCTTTGCCCCGCTGTATGCTTCGGTCACTATCTCCGCGGTAGGGTACATCTGACGTATGCGCTCCTCTTGCTCGGGCAGAGAATTGCCGCAGCGCTCCTGTCCTCTTGTGGACACTCTCGCGTAGCCGTATATCATGCCGTCACCTCACTTGTTTTGCCTTTCCGCAGCAAGCAACAGAATAATTGCAGGACCCGCCAGTATTGCAAATAACCAAAACATAGTTATTCTCCTTTCTTCTTGCTTCGTCCATCAGGAAGTCCGCTAGGTTCCAACACAATAGACCCCTCTTTCCGTTTGCCTTGTGTTTTCGGCTGTATCACAACCTCATAATCAAGCTTTTCGAGCATTTCAATTAAGAGATCGCAGGAGATTTTACTGCTCAATCGGCTTGCAAGACCACTCTGCGTATTATAACCCATCAGCGACGCAAGCTTTGTCTGCGTTATTTTCTTCTCGGACATTACCGCCCTAATGCTCTCATTTGGTGTCATCGTTTATTCCTCATTTCCGCTTATCGCGTTTTCGTTATAACTATAATATCACGACTTCGCGATTTTGTCAAGTCTTTTTTGAAAAAAATTTTACTCGGAGGGTTAAGACACCCCCTACCCCCTGCACCTATACAGCCCCCCGGGGTGCCCTTCCAGATCTGCGCAGGTTTGCGGGTGTTCTGTTGCCTTGCTGCTGATACGTTTATACTATCGCATACACATACACGCGCATATATTTATATAGTGCAGCTTGTTAAATTGCACAAATCAAAGTGCGCAAAACTCTTGAATTTTGATGTATTTGTAAAACTTCGCGATTTCGCGATATTTTCGCAGAAAAGTACTTGACTTTATCGCGATTTCGCGATATAATACAGACAACAACAAAAAACCACGGCCAACGCCGCGAATTATAGGAGGATAACAACATGAAAAATTACAATGTCGCAGCAGTAGACATTAATAGTCTGGAAGTTTACGACTTCATTGAGGACACCGAGAGCCGCGAGGATTTTCAGAAGCGCGCCGAGGCATACAACGCAAAAGAAATAGAAAGATATACCCAACTAGTAGAAGACTACCCAAACCACCCCGCTAATTTTGAAAAAAGCCTCGAACGAGTAAAAAAAGCTTGCTACAAGGTCATAGAATGGGACGAACTCGCGGCACTTAAGCGCAAACACTACATCGACAACAGCGAATTGCACGAAATAACCGCCGAAGAATTCAACGAAGCACTGAACATGTTACCGCCTTTTGGCTGGGGAACGCGTGGAAATTGTGAGATGTTCTGTATCTCGGAGATGATCGAGGATACATATACAACACAGTATGCGTACAGCTTGACGACTGGCAAATACTACACAAAAACCGTCGACGTTCGTGATACCAACACATGGATTTATAATTATTTAAACTAAGGAGGACACCACCATGACAGCAACGAGAAATTTTACTACAAACACTATCACCATCACAAACGACGGAAGCCACGACGAGCGCGAAAGCTTGCTTGCCAATACTCTTTGGCAGCTGGAGGATATCGACACTTACATGATCGGCGAGCCGTATACACTCGGGAACTGGTCGGAGGGTGTGACGCTTCACAGCGCATACAACGGAATGTGCTACACTCTGGACATCGGTGCACTGTCCGCGCTGCCTGTCGGTGGTTCTCTGGTACTGGAAGCTAGAACACCCGATGAAGCTGACCGAGAATTTTTAGCACTCGAATACGGCGAGGAGGTCGAAACCGCATGATTTTATTATATATTCTACTCTCTCCCGTGCTGATCCTGTTATCAGCAGCCAAAAAGCAATAACAACCGCCCCGCCGCTTTGGTGGGGCTTTCCCCTTGCTCGGGAACTGCGGCAAGCCTGCGCCG
>JAZNTS010000119.1:0-3180 GCA_045591905.1 Oscillospiraceae bacterium
ATTTGCACGAGAAACAGCCGACTCTCTCGGAAACGTTGTTACGCATACCGAGCAGGTTGACGGAATTATCGCCGAGATTGCTAAGTCGGAGGCCAAGCGGTCTTAGGAAGACAATTAAACTCACCAACTCCTTGGCTCACAGAACGACATGGCTACGATCCGACTTATTTGCACGAGAAACAGCCGACTCTCTCGGAAACGTTGTTACGCATACCGAGCAGGTTGACGGAATTATCGCCGAGATTGCTGATTCCTCGTACAGTCAGAGCGAATATATGTCGGATATTTCCGATAAGACAAATAAGATATCCAATTATGTAACCTCCTCGGCTGCAAATGCACAGCAAAGCGCTGCGGCTTCCGTGGAGCTTAACAATCAGGCAACTCGCCTTAAGGATATGATGACTTACTTCAGATAACAGAAAAACTTAATAAAAGAACTGCCCCAATCAAAGCTAACGCTCGGTTGGGGCAGTTATTATTTGTTCAGTTTATCAGTTGTTTTCAAAAAAGCCTTTTCCCGCGATAGGGGAGATGAAAAGTCTTATAGCGCCGTCATCGTACAGCTTAACAAAGAAGTTTGTTTCTTCATGATAGTATATGCGGCAACCGTCGCTTGCTATCCTTGTGAGTGTGGCGGGGTCAGCTATGACTTCATTTGCACCGGCTTCATACTCAATGGGACTGCTAAAACCCATTTCAATGCCATGCTTATCATAGTTGATCTGCCTTACCGACTCTGTTCTGAACGTGTAGTAGTCCTTTTCGACAGTAATTGTCGGTATTTCTGCCGAAACCGTCGTCATAGTCGAAAACATTGCATCGTTCTCGTCTGTATCCTTGCCAAATCCGTTGGGCGCAATTGCAGTAAACAGCACGACAGCAATAGTGATAAGACCTATAAATAAAGCAACGCCGATGAAAACCATCATTTTTACCTTATGGTCTGCTTGCTGTTGCCTTCCCATTTCTGCAACGATAGCATTCGGGTCATCAATAACAAAGGTCTGGTCGCAGTAGTCACACTTGATCTCAATTCTATCGGCGCTTACGTCTAAATTAGCGCCGCAGCTTGGGCATTTAAAATGTCTGAGTTGCATTTTTATTACTTTTCACCCATAAGACGAACCATAACCGCTTTCTGTGCGTGAAGTCTGTTTTCAGCCTCATCGAATATCTCGGAAGCGTGTGCCTCGAATACCTTAGCGGTGATCTCCTCCTCGCGGTGAGCGGGCAGACAGTGCTGTACCATAGCGTCGCTCTTTGCAACAGCCATTACAGCGTCATTGATCTGGTACTTGCCCTCAAATACAGCCTTACGCTTGTCGCTCTCGCCCTCCTGACCCATGGAAGCCCATACGTCAGTGAACAGAACATCAGCGTCAGCAGCAGCCTCAAGCGGATCAGCAACAAGCTTGAAGTTGGGGTACTGTTTAGCGAAATCAAGAACACGCTGGTCGGGGTGATAGCCCTCGGGGCAAGCGAGAGAAACGTCCATTCCTACCTTTAAGCAGCCGACAGTGAGGGAGTTCGCCATGTTGTTACCGTCACCGATGTAGCACATCTTCAGACCGTCAAGCTTGCCCTTGTACTCGCGTACAGTCTGCAGGTCTGCAAGCACCTGACAGGGGTGACAGAAGTCTGTAAGACCGTTGATGATCGGGATATTACCGAATTCTGCGAGATCCTCTACCTCTTTCTGCTCGAATGTACGGATCATGATACCGTTGATGTAGCGGGAGAGAACGCGTGCCGTATCCTGAACTGGCTCACCACGTCCGATCTGCAGATCCTTGGAGGACAGAAACAGCGCGTTACCGCCAAGCTGATACATACCTGCCTCAAAAGATACACGAGTTCTTGTGGAGGACTTCTGGAAGATCATGCCGAGAGTCATGCCCTTTAAAAGGTGATGGGGGATACCATGCTTCTGCTCGTACTTGAGCTGGTCAGCAAGGTTAAGAATGTCGATGATCTCCTCTGTGCTGAGATCAAGCATTTTAAGTAAATGATTCATTGGTGTATTTCCTTTCTAAGAATTAAGTTCATTCTTTATAAAAACAGCCTGTATGAAAATTCTCGCCGTCAAGCTTACGTGCGGTCAGCCTGTATCTTACGACACCGTCAGGACATAGCAGTTCTTTTGATAAATTAGAGTTACCGCCAATATTTTTCAAATCACCGCCGCTTCTTACAGCTTCCATAACAGGAAAGAGCACGGTCATTGATTTTTGGCATATACTTTGACCATCTGAGGAGAGTGGACAGCCATAGGTGCAGTGAAAAATGTCACCGACCTCCTCACCGTTACGACAGTGATTGACGGTATTGTTATTGTGAGAAACGGCAATAACTTCTATCATAAAGCCGTATTCTTCTTTGAACCACTTATCCATTCAGCAGACCTATCAGTATCTCAAGTCCCTTGTCTATCTCCTCATAAGTAATAGTGAGGGGAGGGAGCAGTCTTACCTTAGTCTTTGCTGTCAGCAACAGAAGACCCTTGTCAAGCGCCGCCTTTACGATGTCGCCTGCGACCTTGCTCTTAAGCTGAATGCCTATCATAAGACCCATTCCATCAACGGACACAACTTCGTCACAAGCGAGGAGCTTTTCCTTGATATAAGCACCTTTCTTAGCTACCTCGTCAAGGAAACCATCAGAAGTAACTGTGTTAAGAACTGCTGTACCGCCTGCACAGGAAATGGGGTTGCCACCGAAAGTAGAGCCGTGAGTTCCTGCTGTCAGAACCTTTGCGCACTTTTCCCCCGAAAGGCAGACGCCTATCGGAACGCCGCCCGCGAGACCCTTAGCGAGTGTTGTAAGGTCGGCTTTCTTTCCGTAGTTGTCGCCTGCAAGGAATTTACCCGTTCTGCCAACGCCCGTTTGTACCTCGTCAGCGATGGTGAGAACGTCCTTTTCAGCGCACAGCTTGAATATCTCGTCTACAAATTCGGGGTCAAGGGGCATTACGCCGCCCTCGCCCTGAATATACTCGAACATTACCGCGCAAACGGTGTCGTCAAGCTTTGCTTTTAAGTCATCAATGTTGTTAGCCTCAACGTAGATAAAGCCCTCAACGAAAGGGAAGAAGTAGTTGTGGAAAACGTCCTGTCCTGTCGCGGAGAGAGTGCAGAGCGTTCTGCCGTGGAAAGAGTTCACCAGTGTTATGATGTTATG
>JAZNTS010000120.1:0-8635 GCA_045591905.1 Oscillospiraceae bacterium
TTCTTTTCAGCGGTGCAACCGACACAAACACCTGCTTTTTCACAAAAAGCCCCACCTCCGCATCGGGAGCTATACAATCAAGCTCTGCGGGAGCATAAGGAAACAGAAAATTGTTGCAGATATAAACAGGAAGTTCAAAATTTTCGTTCTTTTCAAAAACGCAGCGTTTTTCGGGAAATTCCACCTTCAGCACGAAAAGACTTACAGCAGTGAAAACCGCAGCAAGGAAAGGATAAGCAACCGCCACAACAAGAAGTACCGATGCTAATCTGCTTTGATACGCCGCTGAAAAAACAACGCACGCAAGCACAAACAGTACATAAAAAAATCTGTTCTTGCCCATAAGCAGCCTTTCTTTAATGACTTCTGACAGGCGGTGCGACAGACATCAGCACGTCCTTCAGTACAGCGGTAACATTCTGCTTTTTCATGCGCATCTCCTGTCTGAGCGCTATTCTGTGAGAATACACAGGCATTATCAGCCTTGCGATATCCTCAGGTACAACGTAGTCCCTGCCATTTATATAGGCATACGCGCGGCACGCCTGCATAAGCGCAATAGAAGCGCGCGGACTTGCTCCAAGCTCCACGCCCGGGTGAACACGGGTCGCCGCCGAGAGCTGCGCGATATAAGTGCACAGACTTTCAGCAACATTTACGTTCTTAACCTCTTCAATGCACGCTTCAAGCTGCTCTGCCGACATAACGGGAACAACATCGTCTGCGGGATTGCCGCCGAGCCTGTCCATCATTATATCAGTTTCCTCTTCAATACTGGGATAGCCCATGCTTATCCTTATCTGGAAGCGGTCAAGCTGCGCCTCGGGCAGCGGGAATGTTCCCACATAGCCCTGTGAATTCTGCGTAGCTATAACTATAAACGGGTGCGGAAGCGGTCTTACGATACCATCAACGGTAACGTGCTTTTCCTCCATCGCCTCAAGTAGCGCAGACTGAGTTTTCGGAGAGGTACGGTTTATCTCATCTGCAAGCAGGATATTGGTCATGACAAGACCAGAGCGGTATTCAAAACGATTTTCTTTCTTGTTGAACATTGTAAATCCCGTTATATCCGACGCCATTACATCGGGCGTAAACTGCGCCCTGCGAAACGAAAGACCCGTTGCCTTTCCAAGCGCCATAGCAAGCGTTGTTTTACCAACTCCGGGAACGTCCTCGATAAGGATATGACCCTCCGATAGAAGCGCTGTGAGTATCATCGTTACAGCGTCATTCTTTCCTCTGATGACCTTGGATATTTCTGCGGCGAGCTTGCCTATAAGCCGCCTGTTGCCGCTATCATATGACATCTTTCCATCAGTCCTTCCACATTTTTGTTAATATCCGTTTTTATTATATGTGACACAAAAGCACAGCTTTTGAAATAAGCCAAATTTATTATACCATGAAAGCAAACGCGCAAGCGTTTGTGTGCCGACAGGCACAGACGGCGGCAGCCGTACTTTCAGCCGTTCAATGAATTTGGCGCAATAGCCACAGGCTTTTGAAATAAGCCAAATTTATTATACCATGACCAGAACACGCAGTGTTCGATAGCTGCGCAAGCAGCGTTGCCGCACAGCGGCAAGGTCAGCCGTTCAATGAAAACAGCGCAAAAGCGCAGCTTTTGAAATAAGCTGTTTTCATTATACCATGAAAGCAAACGCGCAAGCGTTTGTGTGCCGACAGGCACAGACGGCGGCAGCCGTCCTTTCAGCCGTTCAATGAAAACAGCGCAAAAGCGCAGCTTTTGAAATAAGCTGTTTTCATTATACCACATCATCAAAAAATTAACAACAGTTTTTTCAAAAAGTTATGGCTGCTTACAAATATCCTCAAAGAATACGTGAAGCTCAGATGCGATATTTCCCGCATTCACCTTGCGCATAGGACTATTGGTAAGCGCAATCGTTACAAAGCCGTCGGGATAGAACGCGATAAAGCCGTTAAAAACATCGGTATTTCCGCGATGAAAATAAATATCGCCGTCTGTGCGCATACCAAGCCCATAGTCATCTATCCCACTCAGCATCTGACGAAGCGACCGCTTACTTATCACATCGCCCGCAAAAAGGTGCGTTCCCCATTGGTACAAGTCGTAAACGCTCGCATTTACCGAGCCGCAGCCAAGCGAGGTGCTGAGGCTCATCGAAAGCGAAGTGCCGTCCCCATAATAGCCGCGCGCCGTTGTATCGCGGAAATCGTTGTTTGCTGTCAGCATATCGCAGCGCCCGAATATCTCACGCGACATATATTCCTGAAAGCTCTCGCCTGTCACCTGCTCAATGATAAGACCTAACAAATAATAATTCGTGTTGCTGTAGTTAAAAGCGTCACCTGGAACATTGTGCAGACTGGGATAGTTCAGATATTTCAGCAGGAAGTCCCTTTCAAGCACCTCTTCGCTATCATCACCCGTATCGGCAGCCGCAGTGTATTCCTCAAGATAATCCTCGGGGAAATACAAGGCGGGGTTGTTGATAAAATCGACCATACCCGAGCGCATCTGCAGCAGATGTCTGATAGTGGTCATGCTACCATATTTGTAGTCCGGAAAATACTCGTCTATCGTATCGTCAAGCCCAAGTTTACCCTGCTCTGCAAGCTGCAAAACAGCCGCCGCAGTCATCTGCTTTGAGATAGAGCCTATCTCAAATGTGTCGTACGCCTTGCACATTCTGCCCGTCATCTCATCAGCATATCCATATCCCGAAGCAAGTAGTATCTCCCCGTTATAAGCCAGCAAAACAGTGCCCTGATACTCGTTTTCCGCGATGTATTCTTCGGCGGCGTCAATAAATTCATCGTAATCGGGATTAGTCACACGCTCCGCTTCAAAGTCGCAGAAAAGCTGCCGCTCGGGCTCAGGTTCAGGCATTGTCACAGTTGCCTGAGTCTGCGGCGGCTCGGACGTGACAGCCGAGGTATATACACTCTCTGTTGCTTCGACCGTTTCCTGCTTCAAAATGCCAGTAGTATTACTGCACCCCGAAAGCACAAGTATCATTAAAAATAATGCAATGCTCTTTTTCATTTATACCTCATCTGCGATTTGCCGTAAACACTCCGATATTATAAAAGCCGTCCGAGCACGAAAGTACACAGACGGCTTTTGTGCCGTTTATATTGCTGCAGCCTCTTCTTTAGCGCTTTCCTCTTTTTCGTTTCTGATATCATCGATAACATCAAGGAAAAGATTTTGAATAACGCGATTAAAATCAATACTTATATCAAGCACCTTGCTCTCCACAGCAAAGCCGCCCGCCATTGATTTATGTCCGCCGCCGCTGCCGACGTCTTTAAGCGCGGCAAGTACAATCTGACCTGCGTTAAGCTCGTCCAGCTCGGAACGAACTGAGAATTTGAATCCGTTTTCCTTGCGCGAATACACAACGCAGAAATTCACCACATCGAGATTTAATATAAAGTCGGACACCGTAGCAACAAAAGCATCGGCACAGGAGAAATTCAAAAATGCGAATGCAACGCCGTTGTAGATGTCGATATTCTTCATCGAATCAACAAATGCTTCCAGCTCATCATACTGGATAACGCCCGACTGAAAACGTCTTATCTGCTGGTTGTTAGCCTTTGGGAAAAGATACTTGTAGATCTCGACATCAAGCTCTGTAACGCCTCTGTTGAAATCCTTTGTATCCATCTTCAGACCGTAGAGCAGCGCAGTTGCAACATCCTGCGGCATATCAATGTTGTAAAGACGATAGTAGTCCGCGATTATGGTCGCACAGCTTCCGACTATACGGATATCCTTATACTTATACGAAGCGGACTCATTGAAAACAGGGTGATGATCGATACAAGCTATCTCGTCACCGACAAGATCGAGAATATTCGCGTTACCCTTCTGCGAGTCAACGGTGATAATGTAGTCATCGGGCTTCATATCCTTGAGATCCTTATCGGTCGTCATGGATATACCAAACTCGGATACCATGTTTGCGGTCGCCGTACGCTCGACATTACCGTGATGGCAGATAGTCGTGGGGATATTGAATTTACCGAGAAGCACCTGCAGACCGAATGCGCTTGCAATAGCGTCAGGGTCGGGGAAGTTATGCGTCTGGATAAACACGCGATGTCCTTTTAACAGGGTGACAAGCTCACTGAGTTTCGGGGGCATTTAATACTCCTTCTGACAATTGAAGTATTGTCATTGTGATAACGCTGTCAGCCTTTCAGACCGACAAGCATAAATTACCTAATACTATAATTATTATATCATAACATCAAACAATAATCAATAGCAAAAATAAATATTTTTCACAAATTGCCACAAATGCACAGTTTAGGACATAGTGTGCAATTATCAGGCTAAAGGATAATACACCGCGCAGCTGCCGTTTCTCTCAATTAAAATTCCGCCGTCATCATATACATCATAATTATAGCCAATATAGGCTGCAACAAAAGTGTAGACCTCATTTTTTTCAAGATCGAGAACGAAAAACGCATCTTCATCACTGCATAACCGTCCATATACAGTATTGCCTTCCGCCGCTGCCCAATAAATACGCTCATATTTATTTTCAGAACATAGCTTCTGCAACGAATACACCATCTCGCTGCCATCAGTGTTATCGGTAATTCTCAGCTTAACCCCTTCCGCTTCGACCGTGAAGCGTTCGTCATTTTCTCTTGCTTCATGTTCCCACTCCACATCTTCATAATATGGAGCATATTCACGAGTTTTCAGGTCAAGCACAATGCGTTGGTCTACAGGGTATTGCTCGATCGCGCTACTCCAATTCTCAAAGATGATACGATCATCATAAATGCGCTGAGGAACACCCTCTTGAATGCTGTAATAAATTACAGTATCAAAAACCTCTCCGCTGTCAAAATAATACACCTTAATGTGTCCTTCATCGTCAAAGAAAAAGAGATAGTCCTCGTTCACATAAAGAATACTGCCCAGACGTGACACATCGCATATCCTTGTGACATTATCAGTCTCAATATTGATGCTGTAGACAGCGTCGTCATCAACGCAGAAAAACACCTCGTCACCGTAGCACTTAAAACGGCGAAAACTGCCGCCCTCAAACTCTGCGAGCATTTCAGCGACCTTACCGTCCTTTACATAAAAGACCTTAGTGTAATAACCCTCATACATAGGACCTGCAGCAACTAACTGATATGTCGCAATATAAAGCCAATCTGCTTTTTCACTGCCGATAAAATGGCAATTATAATTAAGATATGTATAATTTGTTGATATCAGCTCTTGTCTTTCTTCCTCGTCAAGCTCCTTTACATAATCCAACACCCATTCGTAGTCCTCAAGCTTCGTCACATCAACAGGCGTATCATATCCTATCTGCGCGGTTATTTCATCTTCGTCAATTTCTGTTTTTCGTCGGCGGCATTTGACTTTCCCCTGCCATGGTGCTATAATGAAAAAACAAGGAGCTGATAAAAATGCAGAGTTATTCAAAAAACAGCGAGGAAGCCAAAGTCATAGGCTTGTTCTTCAGTGACGAGCCTGTCGGCTATGAAATAATACCTTTCAGCCGCGGCGATGAGGATTTCAGAGAAGTTATAATCGCACAGTGGACTTCGGGAGAAAAACGCGTTATCAAACTAGCGGAAAACGGGTTTACCTCACCCGAAAGGATAAAAGTATGGCAGCGCTGCGCCGAGGAGCACCGCAGGCTCGGCTACTACTGCCCCGAATTTATATGCGACAAAAACGGCAGCTTTCCTGTCGTTGATTACAAGGGACACCGCTGCACGGTATTTGCGGAGGAGTTTTCAAAATATCCCACGGCTGAGCAGCTCGAAAACAACAAAGTCGAGTTCCAAAGCTGGTGGGACGACGCTATTACGATGGTAGCAAGGATAGCGGCGGAAAAGCTTGATTTTGCCGAGTTTCCATCGGGCTATTGCCTTTTTGAAAGGTTCTCCGAAACCGATAAAACCGACGAGGTGACCGAGGTCGCGCTTGACTGGAAAAAGTACGCCGATACGCTGCCTGTGGAGTTTCACGAGCAGGTCGAAAGAATATGGAAGCTGTGGAACGACAACAGAAACGCGCTTGAGCCGATATACAAAACGCTCCCGACCTCGGTATTCCAGGCTGACATAAACAATACCAACGTACTTATGGACGAGAACGGAAAGTTTGTCGGAATACTCGACTTTAACCTCTGTGGCAAAGATGTATTTCTGAACTATCTTTTCAGGGAGTGTCGGATCGAAGTTTCTTGCGTTCAGCAGACGTTAAAGACCGTAAGCGCGGTATATAAATTTTCCGATATAGAAAAGCAAGCCGCACCGCTTATTTTCAGATGCGTTGAGCCGATATTTTACAACGCTCTGGACGATCTTAAAGAGGCAGGCGAGGATAAGGAAAAGATAAAGCTTTGCCTTGACAGAGCAGAGTATGAGCTTACAGCGGACTTCGATTTTGCTGCTTATATGTCATAAAAAAGACCTGAGAGTTATGCTCTCAGGTCTTTTGTTTATATTACATTATCAGTAAACAGTTTCCCTTGCCAAGTCGAAAGCTCTGCCATGCGCTTGTCAATACCGCCGAGGACGGAAATCTTATCCATGCTCCACAGCGGCGCAAGCAGCGTTTTCTTGTCGCCGTCACCGGTAATGCGCTCTATCACAGTTTCGGGCGGCAACAGCTCAAGCTGCTTTATAACTATGTCGATATACTGCTGCTTTTCAAGCGGCGTGTATTCGCCGCGCTTGTACATCTCCGCAAGCTGCGTGCCCTCAATAACGTGCATGAGGTGTATCTTCACGCCATCGGGACGTAGCTTTCCAAGCGCTTCCGCTGTTTTCAGCATCATTTCTTCTGTTTCGCTCGGAAGTCCGTTAATTATGTGGACACAAACGCGTATTCCAGCCGCTTTTAGCATAGAATAGCCGCACAAAAACTCCTCAAAGCTGTGGCAGCGGTTGATAAGCCGCGCAGTGCTGTCGTGGACAGTCTGAAGCCCAAGCTCCACTGTCACAGGAACAGGCAATGAACGTATCATTTCCACGCGCTCCTTGTCGATACAATCGGCGCGTGTTGCTATTGCGATCCCCTGTGCGCCTGCTGAGATAGCCTCATCAAACAGCGCTTTCAGCTTTTCTGTCGGCGCATACGTGTTGCTGTGCGCCTGAAAATACGCAGTTATCCGCGCATTTGGGAACTTCCTGCGGATACGCTCGCGCTCGGCATTAAACTGCGCCGTTACCGAAAGCGTATTTTCCGCTGTGAAATAACCGCTGCCGCCGCTGCAATAGATACAGCCGCCAACTCCCCTGCTGCCATCGATATTCGGACAGGTAAACCCTGCGTCAATTGCCGCTTTATGCACCTTTTCGCCGTAAGTATGCTTGTTGTGGTAGCTCAGCGTGTGATAGCGCTTGTTGTCGTCAGAATAAATAAATCTGTCCATCACTCACCGCAGATACAGTCCACAAGAGAAGCCGCGAAATGCTTCACTTCAATGCGGTCGGATATCTCCCAAAGGCGCGAGGTGCAGCATACCGCACCATTATCACGGTACAGCAGCGCAAGCTTTTTGCGGCGATCGGGGTTATCTATCACCCACACATCGGGCGTAATATCAGTACCGTCAAGGTCTGCGCAATGGCTGTGAGATACAAGACCATACCACTGCGGAGTTGTGTAATACTCCGTCATGAAGCCATTCAGCAGCGGCGATTTCTGCTCGATATAAAGTCCGAGCGTACCTGTCGGAACAGGCTTGCCCATGCTCTCCGAGATACTTCTGAACATACCGTAGCACCAGAAATCTGTGCAGTATTCACCCACAAGGCTGTCCTTTTCGGGGCGAGGGACAAACAGCGCGCCGCCGTTTTTGGCTTCACTAAGATCACGAGTAATACTTACAGACTTCGAGCCGTATCTTATAGCACTTTCGGTTAGCTCAACATCAATTTCGGGGTAGATATACAACTCATAAGAGTTGCTGATATCCGTGCCGTCAATGCTCAGCGTAAGCTTTGCCTTGCAAGCCTTTTCGCAGTACACCGCGAAATCAAAGCTTCTGTATCTCGACACTCTGCCGCCTCTACTGTGAAGCTCACTTTTGCCGCTTGCAGTGACAGCGCTGTTTACCTCAACGCTCCACGAAACGCTTTCTGCGCTAAAGTCGGGGTGTGTGGAGGACACCTGTATTCCACAGACTATCTCCTCGCCCGAAGTGTAGATGTATTTTTTGAAATTCGCAAGAACTACCGTGTCAGCGCAAAAGCTGCGCCATTCCTCGGCGGTAACGTGACCCTTGTTCTCCATAAAGGAGTTAAGTATTCCTACAGTTGCAGCGCCCTGACCGGGGAAATCCTGTATATCAAGAAGCTGAAATCCCGACATCTGCTCGCTTCTCAGCGCAGTTTCAATGTCGTTTCGATAGCACTGTACCGACAGCTTGCCCGAAGCCTTGAAAAAGTCCTCCCATTTTGAAAAAAGTCCCGTTTCCTCCAGCCCTTTTTTATACGCGCCATAAGCAAGGTGCTGAACAGCGCCTGTGTACTTTTCTATCTCCCCGAAGTCGGGATACATCGCAAACTGTCCTACCTCGTGCGATATAACAGGCACATCCGGAACAAGCGCACCACTGTCCTCTGCACTTACCTTTTTCATCTCTGT
>JAZNTS010000121.1:0-6334 GCA_045591905.1 Oscillospiraceae bacterium
CGATGATAACAAATAACACAGGGAGGCAGTCATGCATCTTGAAGAAAAGACCATCAGCAGCGAGCAGCATTTTGACGGAAAGGTCGTAAAGCTGTATGTAGATAAGGCGGAGCTTGAAAACGGAGATATCGTTACGCGCGAGGTGATAAGACACCCTGGCGGCGTGTGCGTGGTTCCGCTTGACGAGGAAGAAAACGTGCTGTTTGTAAGGCAGTTCCGCTACCCCCACGGCAAGGTTATGCCTGAGATACCCGCAGGAAAGCTTGAGTGGGGCGAGAGCCATCACGACTGCGGACTGCGCGAGCTGAAAGAGGAAACAGGCTGCACCTGTGATGAATACACTTATCTCGGCAGTCTTGCGCCTACGCCCGCTTATTGCAGCGAGGTTATCCATATGTATCTTGCGAGAGGGCTTCACTACGGCGAGCAGAGCCTTGACGATGACGAGTTTCTTGAGGTAGAAAAAATACCGCTTGATAAAGCGGCAGAAATGATAATGAATAATGAAATAGCTGACGCGAAAACTCAGCTTGCTATACTAAAGACCGTGATGCTTCTGAAAAGCGGTCACTGAATATAGTCGTTGTAGGCTTCAAGTATCTGCTCTTCTATCTTTTCGCGCACGTCGGCAGATATCGGGTGGATTATATCGCGGAAGATACCGCTGTCCTCGCGGCGGCTAGGCATGGCGACAAACATACGCTCATCGCCTTGCACAAGCTTTATATCGTGGATAGCGATGGCGTCGTCGATGGTGATGGACACCACGGCGCGAAGTCTGCCCTCCTGCATAGTTTTTCTGATCTTGATGTCGCTGATTTCCATAGGTCGTTCCCTCCGTTGGTAGATTGATAGTGACGATACTATTTTGGCGGCTTTTGGGCAGGATTATTCATAATTTTTTCAGAGTAGAGCATATTAATTAAGGATAACGGCTTGCCGCGCTGTGTCGGCAGACTTTATTAACAGAAAGGATCATGCGTTTTGGAGAACTTTCTTACAGGTAAAAAGCACATTCATTTTATAGGAATAGGCGGCAGCGGTATGTATCCGTTGGCGCAGATATTGCATACTCAAGGGTATTATCTGACAGGCTCGGATAACAACGAGACCGCAACGCTTGACGCGGTCAGAAAGATGGGAATACCAGTATTCCTCGGACACGACCCCAAAAATCTTGAGGGCGCAGACCTTGTTGTGCATACAGCGGCGATAATGGCGGACAATCCCGAATTGTGCGCAGCAAAGGCGAGCGGCGTGCTGACAGTTGAGCGAAGCGAGCTTCTCGGCTTAGTTACAAGCTGGTACAGCAAGGCGTTCTGCGTTTCGGGAACTCACGGCAAGACAACCACATCTTCAATGCTGACGCTGATACTTCTAGCGGCAGGGATTGATATGTCGGCGGTTATCGGCGGCAAGCTGAAGAACATCGGCGGCAGCGGCAGAGCAGGCAAGAGCGAATACATGGTGTGCGAGGCCTGCGAGTTTGTTGATACGTTCTTAAAGCTGTTTCCCGATATCTCGGTGATACTTAATATCGACCGCGATCACATGGACTATTTCAAGACTATGGAGAATTTAAAGCTCAGCTTTTCAAAGTTCTGCAAAAAGACTACTGATATGATAATCGCAAACGGCGATGACGATAACACTATGCAGGCGGTAGCAGACAGCGGCAGCGAGGCACGCGTTGTTACATTCGGTAAGACCGAAAAGAATGATTTCTACCCCGAAAACATTGAGGTGGTGAGCGATTTTCACACCGAATTTGATCTTATCTGCAAGGGTGAAAAGCTAGAGAGACTTACTATCCATGTGCCGGGCATACACAACGTTTACAACGCTGTTGCGGCGTGTGCTGCGGCTTTTTCGGCAGGAATACCTGTGGAAGCGCTGCGTGACGGTCTGGAGAGCTACAACGGCACGGTGCGCCGCTTTGAGCGCATCGCAGAGGTGAATGGTATCACGATTGCTGATGACTACGCACATCACCCCGCAGAGGTCGCTGTAACGCTCAACACAGCAAAGAAGATGAGCTTCAAGCGTGTATGGGCGGTACATCAGCCGTTCACATACTCGCGCACGGCAATGCTGCTTGACGAGTTTGCTGAGGCTCTGTCGATAGCTGACAGGGTAGTGCTTACCGAGATAATGGGCAGCCGCGAGAAGAACACCTACAACATTTATGCTAAAGACTTGGCTGATAAGATAGACGGCTGCGTGTGGTACTCAACATTTGAGGAGGTCGCAAAGCACGTTGCTGACAATGCGGAGTCGGGCGATCTTGTTATCACGCTCGGCTGCGGCGATGTTTATAAGGTTGCTGAAATGCTGGCGGATATGATGAAAGGAAAGTAATAAAATGCAGTTGTTTTTTGACAGAGACGACGATAGAGGCTGCATTGCAGTATTTGTGGGCATTTTTGAAGACCGCGAAGCACTGATCAATTATGCGTACAGCAAATACCTCGGTGATGATTATACGGACGAGGAGTTTGAAGAAAAGCTGAAAGAGGTCTTTGTTCCGCAGAACGCTGACAGATCTGTCGAGGAGGAGCTTCGTGAGCATTTCGGCGCGGGAATGATAAACCAATTCTCATACGATTTTGCGGTAATTTTTGATGAGGATAGTTCAGGCGCAGATGTAAGGGATTTTTTTACCACTTCTCTTCGCGAACTGATTTCGGGCGGTACCGCTGCCAATATCAATGAGGCGATGATCGCGGATTTCGAGCGCAGGGGGATCGCTTTGCCTGCGCCTTGCAACTCATTCCTGTTTATCCCAACAATATATGAGGGGTACTATTCGCACATAAAAAAAGAAGATATGGAATTGTGGTATCTCGGAACATATCGTCCCTGATGCCGTTAGGAGAGCTTATGCAGACTCAAATTAAAGACTACATCTATTCCCATAAGGGCGAAATGCTTTCAACCCTCGCGCGCCTTATCGAGATACCCAGCGTAAAAGGCGAGCCTTGCGATGGTGCGCCTTTCGGAAAGGAGCCTAAACGCGCCCTTGACGAGATGCTGAAGATATGCGCAGATATGGGCTTTTCAAGTGAGAATTGTTTTGATATAGTCGGCACGGCTGACCTTTGTCCCGATGGCGCAGAAACAACGCTCGGCATACTCTGCCATCTTGATGTAGTGCCGTGTCAGCCCGAAAACTGGGCGACCGCCCCGTATAAGCTCACTGAAAAGGACGGAATACTGTACGGCAGGGGCGTTATCGACGACAAAGGCCCTGCGGTGGCGGCGCTGTATGCGATGAAGTGCATAAAAGACCTCGGTATTCCGCTGAAAAAGGGCGTGCGGCTCATATTCGGAACGGACGAGGAAAACGGCAGCGAGGATATGGAGATATACACTTCGCGTGCGAAGCTCCCGCCTAATGTGTTCACGCCCGATGGCAGCTTTCCTGTAATAAACGTTGAAAAGGGCATGATGCGCTCGTCTTTTTGCGGAAGATACGAGAGCGGAGCGGTGCGATGCTTCCATGGCGGAAGTATCCCGAATGCTGTTCCCGATAAGGCTTATGCAGAGGTCGCGGTGTCGCTCGGTGATGTTCAGAGAGCAATAGCTGCAGATAAAAGCGGCGCGGTGTTTTCCACAGAGAGCATTGGCGAATATGTGCGGGTTACGGCTTGTGGGCGGTCTGCGCACGCGTCTACTCCCGAAAGCGGCGTAAACGCTGTGACAGCACTCATTTCATTGTTGAACAGGCTGGAGCTTGATGGAGAGCAGGCTGAGATATTGCGCGGACTTCAGCGCATATTCCCGTTCGGAGAAACAAACGGAGCTTCCGTCGGACTTAAAGCGGAAGATAAAACAGGTGCAACAACGCTTGTTTTCAGCATATTTGATATGGAGAACGGCGAGTGCAAGGGTACCGTAGATGTACGTTTCCCGACCTGCCTTGACCTGAAAACGGTAGAAACCAAGGAGCGCGAAGCGTTTGCTTCGGCGGCTTGCGAATTCAGCAGCTACATGGGCGACGAACCGCACTGTGTTGCCGAAGACAGCGAGTTTGTGCAAGCGCTGCTGCGCGTTTACGAGCTTGTCGAGGGCGAAAAGGGCGAGTGCATCGCTATCGGTGGCGGAACATATGTCCATAACATCAAGGGCGGTGTTGCATTTGGCGCAGAGCGCGGCGATACTGATTATCATATGCACGGTGCAAACGAGTTCATACCGCTTGACGAGCTGCTTCGTGACGCAGTGCTTTACGCAAACGCAATTATCGAGATATGCGGCTGATATCAATAATAAAGAGCGCTTCTTTTGACAGCTTATCAAAAGAAGCGCTTGATTATTATCTGAGATGTTTTTTAAGGAACACAACATAGTCTGCTTCGGGAATGGGGCGTGAGTAGTGATATCCCTGTAGGAAATCAACGTTCATATCTATCAGAAGCTGTGCCATCTTTTCGTCCTCTACACCCTCAACAACGATGGATTTTCTAAGGCGCTGAAGCATATTTACTGTATGCTTTAAGATAGTCATAGAGTCCTCGTCCTTCATGGCGGGCCAAAGAATACTTTTGTCTATCTTTACCATAGAGAACGGCAGGCGTGTCAGATAGTTGGTTGTGGAGAAGCCTGTGCCATAGTCGTCCATTGAGAACGTGCAGCCCTCGTCAATAAGCGTCTGCATCATGTTAAGGAGTATCTTATCGTCCTCAGAGTGTGCGGTTTCGGTTATCTCGAAGTTTATTCGGGTAGGGAGAACGTTATACTCTTTCATAGCTGAAAGCATTTTTTGAGGTAGCTCCTCATTCATGCATTGTACAGTTGAAAGGTTTACCTCGATACAATTTATGCCAAGCTCCTCAGCGTTGTAGCGATGCAGGAAGCTGCAAACCTTGCGGAAAACGATCTCGCCTATCTGTGTTATCAATCCGTTGCGCTCGGCTATCGGGATAAACTCATCGGGCGGAATGAAACCAAGCTCTTTGTCGATAAGTCTTATCAGCGCCTCAGCAGAGCTGAAGCGCTGTGTACTTGTCGAATATATCGGCTGGTAATATACCATGAAGCTGTTAGACTGTATTGCGCGCTTCATGCATTCGATGACCTGATTTTCGCGGTTCTTTTTGTTCAGCGCGTCATTTGATACTCTGATAAGCTCTTCGCCATTGGTGTTTGATTTCGACTTTAATGTAAATTCAATAGCATCGTTGATATCCTCGGCGGTCTCAGCAAAATCGGGATAATCCAGACGGCACAGCATAGGCGTGAGCCTGACCTCCGAGCCACGCAGTACGCAGGGCTTTGCGAAATGTGTGCGTATACGCTGTGCTACTCCTTCGCAGTCGCCTGTGCGTTCATTGATTACTATAACGTAGCGGCAGCCACGCAGATGATATACATTTTTTGCGCCGAATTCCGCCATAAGGTATTCGGAGATCGTATCAATAAGCTCGTTTGCACCTTTTACGCCGAGTATTCGGTTTATGTACTGGAAATCATCGGTGGTAAAAGCAACGACGGAAAATTGCTTTTTCTTTGCGATGAACTTTTCCAGTGTGATGAAAAAGGCGGCCTGATTGTAGCAGTGCGTGCTTTTATCCATGTGGTCATCGGGGTTTTGCAGCGATACATACACTGTGACGAGATAAAGTCCACAGGCAAAGCTTTGCAGCAGCAGTTCTTCGAATATCATCTGTATCGATATTGCAAAAACCAAAGATATAATAAATATTACGATGGAGCTTCGCTGGAATTTATTCAGCGTTTGCCTGTGTACGATCGACAAGATCATGGTGTAGAGCAGCAGGAAAGCGGAAGACACATAAAGGAACAGCATGAGATCTCCGCGGTGGTAGACGCCAGCTTCGTCAAAGCGGAATGCCCAGCCTGTAAGCGGCGTAGACCCGATAATAGCAAGGTCTATAGCAATAACCGCAACAAAAGCCCATTGTTCAAATTTTGAAGCTTTGCGATCTTTGATTATGATTATTACATAAGCAAAGTACAGTATCGCGCAGCCATTGAATGTGGCAAAATATAGCATATTTACAAGATAGTTCAGCCACATTGGCAGTGCGGTAGGGGTCGATATAATGAATACCGTCAAAAGATCAAGCACCGCCGCAACAAGATTGCTGAACAGCATTGCAATATATATCTTGTTTGCGGTCGTGGGGTACCCGCGTCTTAACATCATCAGTATGATAAGTACACCGATAAGAAAGCACGCGGCTATGTCGTACTGATATACATAATTCATGTTATTACCTTCTATTAATTTTATGTTATTTTAATATTAATTATAGTATAATAATATTATATAATATTTTTTGACATATGTCAATGACCTAAAATTAAATGT
>JAZNTS010000122.1:0-13814 GCA_045591905.1 Oscillospiraceae bacterium
TATATGAGTGCCGATGAGTATTTCAGAATCGATGAAAGGTGAAAGGTATTTTACTAAGGAGGAAGTCTGACTACATATCAGTATTGCCCATCGATAAATTTTTCTACAGGCTTTAAGATTTCCAAAACCACACCCACTTAACAACACAGAAAAGAAGATTTCTTACCGTCAACTAAAACCAGAAAGGGTTTATATTACTATGAAAAAACATCTTAAAACCACGCTGCTGTTAGCAGTATGCATCAGCCTGCTTGCAGGCTGCGCTCAGAACGACACCGCTTCCGACAGCACCGCTGACGCTTCGTCACAATCCGAGATTTCCTCAACATCTGAAACCACGACTTCTGCGATGTCTGACACGTCTGTAGTGGACGCGCCCACAGCGCCCGCTGCTGATGCGCTTGTTACCGCCGACGGTAATTTTCTTTATGAGGAATGCGACGGCAGTATCACCATTACAAAATATGTAGGAAAAAGTGAGGAGATCACCACTCCTAAGGAGATTAACGGTAAGCCTGTGACCAAAATCGGGGAAAACGCGTTCCGCTGCGAATACATGGAATTTCCGACTGCTTATGATTCGGAGTGCGGCGATTGGATATATGTACCTTATTTCGGAAATGCCAAGCATATTGTTCTTTCCGAGGGAATTACAGAGCTTGGACCTTATGCGTTCTCGGATTACACTATTGAAAGCGTAGATATTCCGTCTACTGTAACGATTGTCGGAGAGGGCTGCTTCTCCGAATGCTCAGTGAAATGTATAGAATTTCCCTCTGAGCAGCCCGTTTCTGTCGGAGAAGGCGCTTTTGAGAACAGCAAAGAGCTTGAGCGCATTTCGGCAAAGGAATTTTCGGAGTTCGATTGGAATGCTGTTGGATACTGCGAGATGCTGGTCGGGGTGGACGGAATCACCGAAAACACCGTTCTTACAGGCGAGCATCCTCTTCAAGACGATGTGCTTTGCAGACGCTTCGGTGCGGTGCAGAGCGGAGATTGGTGGTACAGAATTGTTGACGGTAAAGCAGAAATTGCTGACTATACAGGCGATTTCAGCAAAATAACAGTTCCTTCCGAGCTTGACGGATATACGGTAAATTCAATCGGAGCCTTTGCTTTCAGCACAGGTATGGTAGGAGATGACGTTGACCATCAGGAGAAAAAAGTGCTGGGTAGTATCGTTATGCCCGATACGGTTGAAAAAATCGGTCGCTATGCATTCTTTAATTCTACGATTGAGGAAATTGTGTTTTCTCCAAATTTGAAAGAAATCGGCCATCATGCATTTCAGTATACACACAGATATGACTATGAAATTCCCGATACAGCGGACTATATCCTCGAAGAAACCTTTGACTATGGAACGGTCATAACGCATTACAGCGCGTAAAGTAGCCGTTTTTGAGGCAGACAGCGGCAGTGTGAGAGCTATCGCAGCAGGCGCTTGGCAGAATTTGCGGCACTTGTCAATTTTAATGAAAAACAGCACCCGAAAAAGGTGCTGTTTTTTTATTTGTAATGCGGCGTGGGGTCATTGGTGAGACCAAGCAGATAATCGGCACTGACATCGTAATATCTCGCAAGTGTGATTATATGTCGCACGGGGATTTCCTGTGCGTATTTCGGATTGGTGCTTTCGTATTTCGCGACCTGCTGTTGTGTGGTCTGAAGAAGCTCAGCTATGTCCGCCTGCTTCAGCCTACGCTGGCTTCGTATCGACTTTAAAATTATAGGTACAGAATTTATCTCCATTTGTGCCCTCCATATTCATTGATTTAATTATACATCTGATAATATGTCTTGACAAACACCCTAAAAGGTGTTATAATAGAATTAACGCTTTATCGGGTGTATATACATTTTTAAAGGCGACAAACGAGGAGGAATTATTATGAATTGTTATTACCATGAGGAACGTCCCGCAGTTGCACAGTGCATACATTGCGGAGTATACTTATGCAGGAGCTGCGCTGAACGTTTTTCCGACCCTACCTGTAGTGACTGTGCCGAGGGCATAGTTGCTTTGCTGAAAAAGAAAGCGCGCAGCAAGCTACGCTTTATACATATTGCTGCTATCATTACATTGATATGTGGAGTATTCGTTGGTATGATGGCGTTTGGCGAAGGAGATTCGCAAGAGGGATTGGTGACGCTTTTAGCTTCTCCTGTTCTTGCATGGATCTTTGCGGGTCTGCCGTCAGGTTGGCGTGCACTGAACAAGCTTCCGCTTAATTTTATACTTGTACTTCCTATACTGGGTTGGATAATCTTTTTCTTTATTAAGGGTATGCTGGCGTTTATGGTTGGCATAATTGCTATGCCTATAGAGTACGTGAAGTGCAGAAAAACATTAAAGAGCTGATTATTGCTCCCCGTAAATTCGGGGAGCTTTTACATTTTTTGAGTTAGCTTGATCTTTATCTAATCTGCCTATATTTCCCCTCACTAAATTGTCTAAAAATTATCATAAAAATTCACTTTGCCTATTTACAAATCGGCAGATTTGTGGTACAATATTAAATGCAAAATAGAAATACTATGTCTGCGCGAAAGCGCGGGTCATGGGATTTTCTGATATTTTAAGGAGGATAAAACCAATGGCAAGACAAAAGCTTACGATGGACGGTAACAACGCTGCAGGTCACGTTTCCTATGCGTTTACAGACCTTGCTGCTATCTACCCCATCACCCCCTCTTCCGTTATGGCTGAGGTAACTGATTCCTGGGCTACCGCAGGACGCAAGAACATCTTCGGCGAGACCGTTAAGGTCGTTGAGATGCAGTCCGAGGCAGGTGCTGCAGGTGCTGTTCACGGCTCCCTGTCCGCAGGTGCGCTGACAACTACTTACACCGCTTCTCAGGGTCTGCTCCTGATGATCCCCAATATGTACAAGATCGCAGGTGAGCTGCTTCCCTCTGTTATTCATGTATCCGCTCGTGCAGTAGCTTCTCATGCTCTGTCTATCTTCGGCGACCACAGCGACGTTTACGCTTGCCGTCAGACAGGTTATGCAATGCTCTGCTCCACTAACCCCCAGGAGGTTATGGACCTCGGCGCAGTTGCTCACATGGCTACACTCAAGGGCAGAGTTCCTTTCCTGCACTTCTTCGATGGCTTCAGAACCTCTCACGAGATCCAGAAGATCGAGGTTTGGGACAACGAAACTCTCTCCAAGATGGTTGACTGGGATTCTATTCAGGCATTCCGTGACAGAGCTCTCAACCCCGAGAACCCTGTTCTCCACGGTACAGCTCAGAACCCCGACATCTTCTTCCAGGCACGCGAGGCTTGCAACAAGTACTACAACGCTATCCCCGAGGTAGTTACAGAGTACATGAACAAGGTAAATGCTGAGATCGGTACAGATTACAAGCTGTTCAACTACTACGGTGCTCCCGACGCTGAGGAAGTTATCGTTGCTATGGGTTCTGCTTGCGATACCATCGAGGAGACAATCGACTTCATGCTCTCTCAGGGCCGCAAGGTTGGTCTTGTTAAGGTTAGACTTTACAGACCCTTCGTATCCTCCGCATTTGTTGACGCTATCCCCGCAACAGTTAAGAAGATCTCCGTTCTCGACAGAACAAAGGAGCCCGGCTCTCTCGGCGAGCCTCTGTACCTCGACGTTGTTGCTGCTCTCAAGAAGGAGAAGAAGTTCCAGGATGTTCCCGTATTCTCCGGTAGATACGGTCTCGGTTCCAAGGACTGCAACCCCGCTCAGATCATCGCAGTTTACAACAACAAGGACAAGGACGTATTCACAATCGGTATTGAGGACGACGTTACAAACCTCTCCCTCGCTATCACTGAGAATCCCAACACAACTCCCGAGGGTACAACCTGCTGTAAGTTCTGGGGTCTCGGCTCTGATGGTACTGTTGGCGCTAACAAGAACTCCATCAAGATCATCGGCGACCACACCGATATGTATGCACAGGCTTACTTTGCATATGACTCCAAGAAGTCCGGCGGCGTAACCATCTCTCACCTGAGATTCGGTAAGAGCCCCATCAAGTCCACATACTTCGTAAACAAGGCAAACTTCGTTGCCTGTCATAATCCCTCCTATATCGACAAGTACGATATGGTTCAGGACGTAGTTCCCGGCGGTACATTCCTGCTGAACTGCCAGTGGAGTGTTGACGAGCTGAACGAGAAGCTTCCCGCTCCCGTTAAGGCTTACATCGCTAAGAACAACATCAACTTCTACATCATCAACGCTATCAAGGTAGCTAAGGAGATCGGTCTGGGCAACAAGACAAACACTGTTCTTCAGTCCGCATTCTTCTCTCTTGCTAACATTATCCCCGCTGCTGAGGCAGTTGAGTACATGAAGCAGGCTGCTTACAAGTCCTTTGCTAAGAAGGGCGACGAGATCGTTAACATGAACTACGCTGCTATCGACAGAGGTGCAGGCGAGGTTGTTAAGGTTGACGTTCCTGCTGATTGGGCTAACGCTGAGGGTGAGATGCCCGTAGTTAAGGCTACAGGCGACAACAAGAAGCTTGTTGACTTCGTTAACAACATTCTTATCCCTGTAAACGCACAGCGCGGCGATCAGCTCCCCGTATCCACATTCGTTGATATGGCTGACGGTACATTCCCTCAGGGCGCTGCTGCTTACGAGAAGCGCGGTATCGCTGTTGACGTTCCCGAGTGGATCCCCGAGAACTGTATCCAGTGTAACCAGTGCTCTTTCGTATGCCCCCACGCTGTAATCCGTCCTATGATCCTGAACGACGCTGAGGTAGCTGCTGCTCCCGCAGAGACACAGGTTAAGGACGCTACAGGTCTGCCCGGTCTGAAGTACACAATGGCTATCTCCACACTCGACTGCACAGGCTGCGGCGCGTGTGTACAGGCTTGCCCTGCTAAGACAAAGGCTCTCGCTATGAAGCCCATCGAGGAAATGCTCGACAAGAAGCAGCAGGATATCTTCAACTATGCTGTTGATAAGGTTGCTGACAAGCCCGAGGTATTTGCTAAGTTCTCCGACACAACAGTTAAGGGCTCTCAGTTCAAGCAGCCCCTGCTCGAGTTCTCCGGCGCTTGTGCAGGCTGCGGTGAGACACCTTATGCTAAGCTTATCACACAGGTTTGCGGTGAGAGAATGTACATCGCAAACGCAACAGGCTGCTCCTCTATCTGGGCAGGCTCCGCTCCCTCTACTCCTTACACAACAAATAAGGAAGGCAAGGGTCCCGCTTGGGGCAACTCCCTGTTCGAGGACAACGCAGAGTTCGGTCTCGGTATGTTCCTTGCACAGGATACACTGAGAACAAGAGCTATGAAGCAGCTTGAGGCTCTGAAGGAAACTGCAAAGCCTGAGACAGTTGCTCTCATCGACACATACCTCAGCACTAAGGACGACGCTAAGGCTAATGCAGAGGCTACAAAGGCTCTCGTAAACGCTCTGTCTGCTTGCGACTGCGACGGCGCTAAGGAGATCCTGAAGGCTAAGAACTACCTCTCCAAGAAGAGCCAGTGGATCCTCGGCGGTGACGGTTGGGCTTACGATATCGGTTACGGCGGTCTTGACCACGTTATCGCTTCTCACAAGAACGTTAACATCTTCGTATTCGATACTGAGGTTTACTCCAACACAGGCGGTCAGGCTTCCAAGGCTACTAACGTAGGTGCGGTTGCTCAGTTCGCTGCAGGCGGTAAGGACGTTAAGAAGAAGGATCTCGCAGGCATCGCAATGAGCTACGGCTACGTTTACGTTGCACAGATCGCTATGGGCGCTGACAAGAACCAGTGTCTGAAGGCTATCGCAGAGGCTGAGGCTTATGACGGACCCTCCCTCATCATCGCATACGCTCCCTGTATCAACCATGGTATCAAGGGCGGTCTGACCATCGCTCAGCAGGTTGAAAAGGAAGCTGTAGAGGCTGGTTACTGGCATCTGTTCCGCTTCAACCCCGCACTTGCTGCGCAGGGCAAGTCTCCCTTCTCTCTCGACAGCAAGGCTCCTACAGGCGATTACAAGGCATTCATGATGAGAGAGGTACGTTACAACTCTCTGATGCGTGCTAATCCCGAGAGAGCTACTGCACTGTTCGATCAGGCAGAGCAGAACGCTAAGGACAAGTACAAGCACCTTGTTGAGATGGACAAGATGTACAAGGCTGAGTTCGAGGGCTAATCCCCTAGGCGTTAAGGCTTAATAAAAACACGACAGGCGGCAGAAATGCCGCCTGTTTTGCTATGTAATTGCTTTGATTACATTGACTTTAGATATTCTATCAGTGGAAGTGCGTATTTCTCATCTGAAATATCATAAGAATGCGATATCGCTTGCTCAAAGCCTTTGTCAACATCGTTCTTTTCACTCTCTTTTTGCCTGCTCATCATGAACGCTGCGATTTTCATCATCGTTTTGTCGGTAAAGTTCATGCTTTCGTAGCGCAGACCGCTTTGCATATAGAAATGCGGCACTTGCTCAAGCTCTTCGGCGGAAAGGTTATTTGTCCAGAATTCATTTATGATATCCTCGGCTTCACAAGGAGCCGCGCCTGTGCAAAAAACGACCAGTTTTTTTGCTGTACTTTCAGTGAACATTGTGCGAGCTTTTTTCAGACTGTCAACCATTCCCGCGTGAGCGCGGCTGCCAAAGACTACAACATCATATTCCGACATCTTTGTGCTGCTCATGTGTTTAAATTCAATAACATCGCACACGATATTTTGGGCTATCACATCGGTGTATTCCTTGGTAAATCCCGTTTTGGATATGTAGGTTATAAGTATCTTCATTATCGTCCCTCCTTAAGTTCCGTTAATCTGGAACATAGCTTTGCAAGCGACATGCAGTAAGTTGTCGTTTCTTCCTCTGTCAGACAATCAAACAGCTTGAATACAAAATTTTGATTTTGTTCAGAGCCTTTTGTTTTTATGCTGTTTGCGGCTTCGGTCTTTATAAGGCGTATTGCGCGTTTATCATTTTTGTCTGACACCACTTCCAGAAAACCTTTAGCAATAAGCCTGTCAACGATCTGCCGCATACTTTGATGGGTAACGCCCGATATTTCCGATAGCTGTTTCAATGTGGGCGGTTCGGGAAAGGCGTCTATCATCATAATTGCAAGCCACTGCTTTGCTGTGATATCCTTAAGACCGCTGTCCATAATTGCCTGCAAGCGGTTAGCACATATAAAAATGTTTACATATGCGATAAGGCGCGGGTCCATATTTTCGAAATCGTACATATTACCTCCTTATTAAGTAGTATACTGCTTATATAGGTAGTATACTACTTATATGTGCGATTGTCAATAGTAAATTTTAAAGTTCACTATCTCAACGATTGAATAGCTTGGATAAATATGTTATAATAAGCAAAAAACCAAGGAGAGCAAAATGGGCGTTATCTGGAATCCGTGGCACGGCTGCCATCGTTACAGCGAGGGCTGTAAGTTCTGCTATATACATAAGGGCGACGCAAAGCGCGGCGTTGATACCTCGAAAGTTACTAAAACAGCTAAATTTTACGCTCCGATAGAAACCAAACGAAGCGGTGAATACAAGATCAAATCGGGACAACAGGTGTTTTTGTGCTTCACCTCGGATTTCCTTGTTGAGGACGCTGACGAGTGGCGCAGCGAATGTTGGGACATGATAAGGCAGCGCAGCGACTTGCACTTTATTTTCTTGACCAAGAGGATAGAGCGGCTTCGTGACGTGCTTCCCGATGACTGGTGCGACGGCTATGACAATGTGACGATAGGCTGTACTATTGAAGATCAAGCAAATGCAGATCTTCGTCTTGACATTTTCGATAAGCTTCCGATAAAGCACCGCAACATCATATGTCAGCCGATGCTGGAGCGCATGGATATTTCAGCGCACCTTAAAGATGTTGAGCTTGTGATAGCGGGCGGGGAATCCGACCGTTATGCAAGACCGCTGGACTATGAATGGGTGCTGTTTTTGCGTGAACAGTGTGTAAACGCGGGCGTTGATTTCGAGTTTCGTCAGCTTGGAACGCATTTTATCAAGGACGGCAAGGAATACACTATTCAGACGCGCGACCTGTGCAGTCAAGCCAAAAAGGCTGATATTAATTACTATAGATCTAAGTAAATGCAAAACACCCCGTCAGTATCGTTGTGATACCGCGGGGTGTTTTATCTTAACCTGCTATGGTAGGGAGACATTCCTTAGCAGGTTAATTTTAGCTCTGTGCGACCTGAACCTTGCCGCTTGTGAGGGAAACATTCAGCTTGTGGCAGTTCTCGCCGCCGAGCGTTCCCGATGTGCCCTTTCCGAAGTTCATGAACTGACCCTTTGACATTCCGATGTCGGTGCGCAGCGAGCCTGAAATTCCGTCAAACTTTACCTCTATGCCTGAGCTTTCGGGGAGAGTTATGCCGATATTGCCGCTTATTGCGCTGATATCAAGGTCTGCATTCCATTCGCTGTAGCGAACATCAACGCTGCCCGATGTAACGGAAATCTTGCCCTTGCCCGAAATGCCGTCGCAGGTCGTTTTGCCCGAAACAGAGTGCAGGCTGAACTCCTCTGCTTTATAGCAGCTTACATTTGCATTACCCGAAACGGTGCATACAGTGAGAGTCTTTGCAGTGGTAACGCAGGGAGCTGTGAGGTTTACGCTGCCCGATGCGGACTGTATTTTAATATCATCAAAGCAAGCGTTAACCTGAATGTTACCCGACGCTGTGTTAAGCTCGAATTTTTCGGCTGTTACCTCGGAGATATCCGCGCCGCCGCTTGTTGTGCTTACTTTAAGGCGTGCAAGCTTCGTGTTGGGAACGAATACCTCAATGGTGTAGTCCTCCTTGGGCTTCGGGCAGAAGAAGCTGAATGAAAGCTTCTCCTTGAATGTCAGTGTAGTTCCGTTCAGCACTGCGCAGAATTCGGGAGAGCCTTTGGGGTTGCTGTACTCGGCGTAAAACTCCTCCTTGTCGTGCTGTCTGATGATTATTTTTGCACCTGCGGAGCTTACCTCGAGTGCGTCGATTTGGTTTGTGAATCTGTAGATCTGCTTTTCCATAATAATACTCCTTTCAGTATTTGACTTTAATGTAAAAATATGGGTTTATTTTTGGCGCACCTGTGGTTGGGGCTGAACTCCCCGCTAGGGGGAGCAGCTCCTTTCACAGTGTGCGGTTGTAACGAAATTTAAGCTTTTGTAGTGATTATGCTGCCTCGAATATAGGCGGGTTAGGGGGAGTGGGGGCATTTTTGTAGACTACATCGTCAGTTATACTAATATTACCACCCGATACATCAAGATAAATATCATGCTCTGTACCTGCGTCAATTACTACCACTTCGCCGTTGTTCATGGTTGCTTCTACACCCTCACAATCCACCGTGACATTTCCTTCGGTCTTGGTGCACCTAACAGTTGTGGCATTTTTACCTTTTGGTGCATTGATTTTTACATTGCTTTGATTAGACGTAATTTTGACTTCTTTACCCAAATTCGTAAAGTTTATGTTGCACTGATGACAGTCAGTCAAGTTGAAATTACCTTTGAGGGCAGATCCACTGATCCCGTATACATTCAGTTCTCCTGAGTTTACGGATATATCATATCCATCTGAACCCCAAACCAGCGCATTGTAGATACTGCAATCTCCTTTTTCAACTGATATATCAAATTCCCTGCAGCCTAAAACCCCTTGAATGTCGGGCTGTGCTAAGATAAGGTCGCCATTTGCTACCTTGACATTAGTAAAGTCCAAATTGATGTCAAGTATTTCAAGGTTGCCGTAATTTACGTTCGTATCTAAATTATATGTGGGAGAGGGGCTGCTCATCGGGTCATATGTTGGCTGAGGCAGATAAATTTCAATGCGTTCTTTAACACCGTTTGCAGAATTTAAATTGCTATCATTCTCGTCAAGCTGTATATTAAGCGTATATTCATTTTGCCTTTTGATATATATTTTTTCGGAAACATTTCTGCTGGTATAAATTTTTACAAGGTCATCTTCGTTTGGGTATATTGCAACATCAATATTGCTTGTAGTGATATTAATATCTTGGTTGGAGTCGGGGGCGAAAGAATATTCGACAAGACCGCTTCCCTCGCGTACATTCATTGGAAATGAATCGTTTTCGGGGTCATGAATATTGGAGGAAGTTGGCGTTCTGTTCCATGTTGGCGACTCCGTTTCGGTGGGGAGAATATTGTTTGAAACAGGCACGCTTGAAACGGCAATCGCGGTTGTTGCAGCACTTTCGGGCATCTCAGGCATATCTGGGATAGATGGTGCCTGCATTTCCTTGACCTTATCGGTGATATTGATTCCTCCTGCGGAAACATCAGCGAAGATCTTGTATCTGCCTGTGCCGATAGTTACCTTTTCGTTGTCGTTGAGATCATTTTCGATATCGCCGTACTTAACAGAAACGCCGCCTGCTGACTTGTCGCACTCGATAGTTGCATTTGCGCCCTCGGGGAGATTAAGGTCAAGGTTGCCTGCGCTTGCGTTAATGGTGATATCGCCGTTAAGCTCGGAAAGGTTTATGTTGCCGTTGCCGGCGGAAATATCGATCTCGCCTTTACCCGACAGACCGTAAACATCAATGTTTCCTGCGCTCATTTCGATATCGAATTTATCCGACTTAGCATTGTAAACGGTGCAGTTTCCTGCGCTGAGATGAACGAGGAGAGTTTCTGCAGTAACGCCGTCAGGCTGCGCGTAGGTGAGATTTCCTGCGCTGAGGTCAAGAGCAACGTCTTGTGCCGCAACGCCGATCATCTCGGTGCTTCCTGCGTTGGATTTTATGTTGATGTTTTCATAGATATCATCGGGAACATACACCTTTACGCAGTCATTGTTGCCGCCGCTAAGCAGTGAACTGATAAATCCGAAGAAATCGGTGAAGATATACTGGCTGTGGTCCAGCTTCACAACAAGCTTGTTGTCTTTTATCTCGGCGCTTACGGAATTTGCAAGCCTTTCAGTTGTAAATATCTTGGTAGTCTTACCCTCTGTGGGATATACCGCGATATTTGCAACGCTTGTTGTTATCTCGATATCGTTATACGAGCCTCCAAGCTCAGTGTATTCCTTCATAAGGGCTTTGTTCGTAGTAGGCTCAATACCGAGAACTGCTACGGAGATGCCGAAAGCTATAAAACAGAATACGCTGAGAGAGAGGAAAAAAGCAATAAAATGTTTCATATCGACACCCCCTTACAGATCATAAATGGCTTTTACGTGGCCGATGACTGCGGACTTAATAATGTGGAAGAAGCCCTTTATCATCTTCAGCCACATCATACCTAACACTGCGCACAGTGAAAACAGACCGCCGCACAGGAAGATTCGGCTCAGCAGATGGAACACCGACTCGCCTGCGAACTGTGATATCGCAAAGCCTGCAAGGCCGAATATCACAACGGTGAGGAAGTGCCATATAAGTGTTGCGAGAAGCGGCAGCGCCCATGATAACACGAACACGTCAATGCAGATCTGACCGATAAGCTTGGAGGTATTCACATTGGGAGTTCTGCCCTTGATGTCGCTCCATTTGAAGCCGCCCTTGCCGTCGTCGTTGTCAACAAAGGGTATATGTCCCTTGTGCTCGTCGTTGTGTTCCTCTTTAGGCTGCTCGGGCGCAGGCTGGGGAGGCTCGGGAGCGGGCGTAGGCTCTACGGCGGGGGCTGTGTATATCTCGCCGCTGTCGCTGCCTGCGGGCATCGGGATAGAGGAGGGAGCAGGCTGCTCGGCTGCGATGTGCTCGGGGGTTATCGTTCTCTGCGAGCTTTCCGGTGTGCTGTCCGACTGTGGGAAAGGGATAACAGGGAACACATTGTTCGCGTTAGCCGTCTGGGCAGGTGCTGCATTTATCGGAGCAGCGGGAGCTGCTGTAGGTGCGGGAGCTGCCTGTTCAGCCGCGATATGCTCGGGAGTTATTTCTCTTATCGCTGTGGGCTGCTCTGTGATTATCTCTGTCTTGGGAGCTTCCTCAACATCGGCGGGAGCTTCTGCGGCGGGCGCAGAGGTGAGCTTTTCGGAAAGCGAAACAGAGCGTCCGGGCTTTGTAAGGCTCACATGAGGTCTGCTGTCCTCGATCGCGTTTGCAACGATGCTGTTTATCATGGTGCTTTCGATGTCGATATAGCTTCTTGCTATCTCCTTAACATCGCCGAGCTTTGCGCAGGTCTCTTCCTCGGTGTAGCCTTGCTCGGCGCTTGCACGGAAATGCTCCTCGAAATCAGCGAATATGTCTTTGTTATCTTCAACGCCTATTCTGTGAAGCTCGTTATGAAGATTAAACAGAAAATCTTCCTTATTTTTAGCTGTCATTATTTACGACCCCTTTCAGTAGATTGTTTACACTGTCAACAAATTCAAACCATTCGTTTTTAAGACGTTCAAGCTCTTCCTTGCCTGTGTCGGTCAGTTTGTAGTATTTTCGCGGAGGTCCTTCGCTGGACTCCACTATATACGAGTCGATGGTGTCCGACTCTTTCAAGCGCTTCATCAGTGGGTAGATAGTGCCCTCTGTGACGTGCATACAATGCGAGATCTTGTTCACAAGCTCATATCCGTAGCAGTCGCCGCCGTCAAGCGTTGACAGCACGCAAAGCTCTAATGTGCCTCGCTTAAGCTGAGAGTTCATTCCTGCCTCCTGTTTTGGTCTGCGGTATTTTGCGCCGCAAGGTAGTTGAGGTTTAAAAAAATCGGAACTCTGTTCCATGTATTTATTTTACCACAAGGTATTTTGTTTTGCAAGGTACTGTATAAACAAAAGTAGTGGAGTTTTTAAATCTTTTTCTATGCAATATGCACAATAAGCGCCGAAAAACCGCATTTTTGAGAGCTTTAAGCGCAGAAGTGATTTTATAAACAAGCAGTCCCAAGCGTCACGAAAAACTTGATTTATTGCTTTATTTATAGTATAATATATACTAGATTATTATGGGCAAGTATTGCACTATGAAATACGGAGGATATTATGGACAATTTTATTCAGATAGACATCTACACCTCGTCTGAAGCTATTGACGGCATTACAGGTGCGCTGACCGATTACGGAATTACAGGCTTTATCATCAGCGACAGCGCGGATTTTGAAGATTTCCTCGCTGACAAGGACGCAAACTGGGACTATGTAGACGATGAGCTTATGGGGCTTAAAACAGTTGAGCCGCACATCACTCTTTATGTTCACGACAATGCACAGGGTGCAGAGATGAGCGCGGCTATAAAGTCCCTTGTTGAGGAGTACAAGGCGAACAATGCCGATGGCTACTACGGTAATATCCGCATGGAGTATGCAAACGTCAAGGAAGAGGATTGGGCTAACAACTGGAAGAAGTATTACAAGCCGTTCCGCGTTGGCAAGAGCCTTGTTGTAAAGCCCTCGTGGGAGGAAGTGACCGCGCAGGACGGTGACAAGATACTGGAGATAGACCCTGCTTCTACATTCGGTACAGGACAGCACCACACAACAAAGCTTGTTATGGAAACACTGGAGAACGTCATCAAGGGCGGCGAGCGCGTGCTTGACCTCGGCTGCGGAAGCGGTATCCTGTCGATAGCCTCCATGCTGTTCGGTGCAAGCGAGATAACAATGTGCGATATCTTCGAGAACGCTGTGAATACGGCTTCGGAGAACGTTGAGAAGAACAATATTTCCAAGGACAAGTACCGCGCTTACTGCGGCAACGTAATAGACGACGAGGCGCTGTGCGAGAAGATCGGCACAGGCTACGATGTAGTTTGCGCGAACATCGTTGCCGATGTTATAATCGGCATGAGCGGCATTTTCGCGCGCTTCATGAAGCCCGACGCTCAGCTTATCGTTTAAGTCGGATCGTAGGCATGTC
>JAZNTS010000123.1:0-10427 GCA_045591905.1 Oscillospiraceae bacterium
TGCTCATCAATCTTACAGTTTTCGTTTTCTATAATAACAGTTTCAAGATTTATGCAATCTTCAAAGGTATGTGTTATGATCGTATCTACCAAAGGAGGAATGTTTATCTTTCTGAGATTGACGCATTCACTAAAGCTTAATGCTTCGATGCTCTCAACAGTGGGCGGTATAACGATCTGTTTGATACGGGTATTACTACGAAAGGTTGTTGAGCCAATGGCGGAAACAGTATAGTGCATGATCTTTTGAGGGATAGCTACATCTGTTTCGCTGCCGTAATATTTCAACAGCATTATTTTATTGTTTTCCAGTTTGATAAATTTGTAAAATCCACATTGAAGGGTTCTGTCCATTGACTAAACCTCCTTAAACATACCTTATAACTTCAGTTTCCTTACCGTCCTCAATATAGATACGCGGAACTCGCGTACCGATGGCGCACAGAAGCTCGTAGTTTATCGTTCCTATCTTTTCGGCAGCGTTTTCAAGTGAGCATCTGTCGTCAAGCCGATTTGAGTATACGGTGACGATGTCGCCGATCTCGACTTCGGGGATATCCGTAACGTCGATAAGGGTCTGATCCATGCAGATACGTCCGCAGACAGGTGCGTAATGTCCGTTTATCTCACAGCTCCACTGACCTGAAAGCCTCCTGTTAAAGCCGTCTGCGTAGCCGCACGCGATAAGCGCAAGTGTAGTTTTGCGCTCGGCTGTAAAGGTTCTGCCATAGCTTACAGTAGTTCCCGCTTCGATAGTTTTCAGTTGGCTGACTACTGTTTTAAGACTGAAAACAGGCTTTATATCAGCGGGGAAAGGGTAGGCGGCGTCAGGCTTGTGTCCGTACATGACGATACCCGCACGAACATAATCGCCCTCGCAATCAGGGTGAAAAAGAATACCGCCGCTGTTTTGCGAATGCATCTTAAGTCCCTTGCTGCGGCATATGTCGGAAAGCCGCTTGTACTGCTGCTTTGTAAATTCCATGCAAGCTTCGTCAAGGCTGTCGGCTACCGCAAAATGAGTATACGCCGCCTTGCAGTCAAGACCTTTCTGCGAGAGGATAAAGTCAGCTTCGTCCTCGGTGCTTATGCCGACGCGGCTCATTCCTGTGTCAAATTTTATATGCACGGGTACTGTAACACCGCGCTTTATAGCCTCATCGGAGAGCTGCTTTGCGTAGTCTGTCGTGCCAACGGTGAATATGTAGCTCTTGTCAAGATTTTCAAAGATAAGCGGAATATCGCAGTATCCAAAAATAAGGATATCACCTACAATGCCGCCGTTTGTAAGTCCCTGTGCTTCCCAGAGGTTTGACACCGCAAAGTGTGTTATGCCGCATTTTGACAGTGCTTCGGCACAGTGGATATCTCCGTGACCGTAGGCGTTAGCCTTAACTACGGCAATTATCTCCTTACCGCGAGCAAGCTTTTTAATTTCGTTTATGTTGTTCTTGAGGGTGTCGAGGTCGATTTCCGCCCAAGTGCGCCAGTAAAAATTGTTCATATATTACCTCAATGTGTTGAAATTTCAGAACAAATGTGGTATACTAAAATATATGGTGCCATCAAGGCATTACATTTGTATTGCATACCTTAATATTATATTACTATTTTGTTTAAATTTCAATAGCTTTTGCAAATTTCATATGAAAGGCAGATTTTTATGGCTGTAAAAAGAAGAAGTAACTGGTATATCTATTTCATAGCCTTTGGTGTAGCGCTTGCGTTTATTATCGGTATTATTATGACTTTTAGCTGGTATCTGTTTCCCGAAGCAAAGGAAACAACAGGTTTAACTTCAACGGGTGAGCTTGCTGATAATTTCAGACCCGACAAGAGCCACAATTTCACCTTAGTTACAATGCTTTCCGATGGTGCAACGGATATACCTGAGCTGTTTATGATCATGTCGTATAACGCGGTCGAAAATACAGTAGTATTTATTCCTATACCTAAGGGTATCAGTGTTCAGCAGGAGGGCCGTGACCTGTCGAATGTTTTTGAAGTAAAGGGCGGCAACGGTGTGCTTTCTGCCGTGAGCAACGCAACAGGCTTAAGCTGTGACGCGTATGTAAGCTTCAACCGTGAAAGCTTTATGCGCCTTGTTTCTTCCTACGGTAATGTTAAATACAACATTCCTAAGACGCTCATCGTCAAAGATGGAGAGGAGATAGCGACCTTTAATGCGGGCGAGCTTATCTTCAGCCCCGAATCATTGTTCAGATATGTTTATTTTGCTGATTTCGGAGATGACGAGGGTTACCGCTTCAATATCATCGCTGATGTTTATTCGGAGCTTCTGAATCAGAATCTTCGTTACACCGACAGCTCCTTGCTTGATAATTATTACAAGATAATAACCGAGCACTGCGACAGCAGCGTTACCGAGGAGCTTTATCTTTCCAAAAAGGCTGCTATCCTCAATACCATAACCTATGCTTCGGCACCCGCTGAGTATTATATCCCATACGGCGAGTACGGAGAGGACGGCTCCTTTATATTGGCAGATAACTCAAAAATGACGATCTCGCAGAAATGCGGGCAGGACGAATGAGAGGTAAACCATGCAGACTAACATCGAGAAAACAATGAAAGCTCTAGAGCGCAATCACATGAAGCCATTTTATGTTGAAAGCAGAGAGGAGCTTTACAGCGTTGTACGAGAGCTTATAAAAGACGATAAGCTTATCACAGCGGGCGGCTCAATGAGCATGAAAGAGAGCGGCGTCACCGAATTGCTTATGAACGAATACAAGGGCGTTTTCCTTGACCGTTCCGAGGGAAAAACTCCTGATGAGGTCGAGGATATACTGCGCAAGGCATTCGTTTCAGATACCTTTTTTGCGAGCACGAATGCGCTGACCGAGGACGGTGAGCTTTACAATGTTGATGGTAAGGGAAACCGTGTTTCTGCAATGATATACGGCCCCAAACAGGTCGTTCTTATTGTCGGGGTCAATAAGATAGTTAAGGATATGGACGAGGCTGTTCGCCGTGTTGAAACAATAGCGGCTCCGAAGAATACCGTGCGCCTTGACTGCAATACTCCCTGTGCTAAGACAGGCGAGTGCGCTCACTGCCGCAGTGACGCGAGGATCTGCTGTTCTTATGTTCGTCTGGGACAGCAAAGAGTGCCTGACCGCATTAAGGTCATTATTGTAAATGAAAACTTAGGCTATTAATAATTTTAATGTAAACACTGACAGCGCTTAGCTGTTAAACGTTCACATTGGCGAAAGGACATATTTCAATGAGTATCATCAAACTTACCGCCCACTGTACCGATTACATATGGGGCGGAAACAGACTTCGCGAGGAGTATGGCAAGGTCATGGACAGCGACAAGATCGCTGAAAGCTGGGAGCTTTCCTGTCATAAGGACGGCAAGAGTATAGTCGCAAGCGGCGAGTATTCAGGTAAGACCCTGCCCGAATACATCGAGGCAAAGGGAAAAGGCGTTCTCGGTACGAATTGCGAGCGTTTCGAGTATTTCCCCATACTCATCAAGCTTATCGACGCTAAGGACAATCTTTCCGTGCAGGTGCACCCCTCAAACGACTACGCAATGCGTGTCGAGGGCGAGTACGGCAAGACCGAGATGTGGTACATAGTTGACTGCGAAGAGGGTGCTGAGCTTCTTTATGGCTTCAAACACGAGATAAGCAGCGAGGAATTTGCAGAGCGTATCGCAAACAACACACTTCTTGAAGTTACAAATAACGTTCCCGTACACAAGGGTGATGTATTCTTTATAGAGGCGGGAACTCTCCACGCTATCGGAAAGGGTATCCTTATTGCCGAGATACAGCAGAACTCCAACACTACCTACCGCATTTACGACTACGGCAGAGTCGGCGCTGACGGAAAGCCCCGTCCTCTGCACGTTGAAAAGGCTTGCGAGGTAACAGAGCTTGTGCCTCCGAAATACCCTACAACAGCACAGGGAACGCCTGAACAGCTTGACGGCAGCACAAAGACACTCCTGCGCTCCTGTGAGTATTTCAATGTAAACAAGCTGGAGCTTGACGGTACTGTAGCTCTTGAAGCCGACACTAAGTCGTTCAATTCCATACTGGTTCTTGACGGCAATTGCACCATTACAGTAAACGGCGAGAGCATTACAGCAGCAAAGGGCGACAGCGTGTTCGTTGACGCAGGTACTGGTAGTTACACCGTCAGCGGTAAGGGAGAGCTTATTTTAACTGACATTATCTGATTTTATGGAGGTTAAACTTATGGCATACTACATAGGCATTGACATCGGCGGTACAAATATAGCCTGCGGAATAGTTGACGATGATTTCAATATCGTTGCACGCGCAAAGGTGAAGACCAATGCTCCGCGCCCTTATACGGAGATACTTGAGGATATAAAGAAGTCTGTGCGCCTTGCTTGCGAGGAGCTTGGTATTTCTCCCTCGGACGCTCATTCCATCGGAATAGGCTGCCCGGGCACTTGCAACACTGACGGTGTTGTGGAATATTCCAATAACCTCGGCTTTGTAAATGTGCCTCTTCGCACTGATATCGAAGTGGAGTTTGGCGTTAAGACATATCTTGATAACGATGCAAACGCAGCCGCATTCGGTGAGTTCGTTGCTGGTGCTGCAAAGGGTGCGAATAACGCTGTAGCCATCACACTCGGAACAGGCGTTGGCTCGGGCATTATTATCAACGGTAAGCTTTATAGCGGCTCAAACTGCGCAGGCGGAGAGATAGGTCATACGGTGATCGTTGTTGACGGCAGACCATGCACCTGCGGAAGAAAAGGCTGCTTTGAAGCGTATTCCTCCGCTACGGGCCTTGGTAAGATGACCGCTGAAGCCGCACAGCTTCACCCCGATTCGCTGCTTGCAAAGCAGATAGAGGAGGACGGAAAGTGCGGTGCAAGAACTGCATACCTCGCTATGAAAAAAGGCTGCGAGGTCGGCAGAGAGGTCACTGAACGCTATGTGAAGTACCTTGCTTGCGGAATTGCGAATGTTATCAATACATTCCAGCCTGATATCCTTTGCATAGGCGGCGGTGTATGTAACGAGGGTGATACTCTTATGGTACCGCTGAAAAAGGCGGTCTCAGAGCAGATATACACCAAAAACAGCAAGAAGAATACTGAAATAGCTGTGTGCAGCCTCGGCAACGACGCAGGAATAATCGGTGCGGCTATGCTGTACCGCAGCGTTTAACATAATACACATTTCCTTGCGGAAACCAGAGAAAGCACTCTATATAAAACAACAATCGGAAAGGAACTACTAAAATGAGAAGTGATTTAATTAAAGTTGGCGCTGAAAAGACGCCCCACAGAGCTATACTGAAATCTCTCGGTGTAACTGACAGCGAGATGAACAGACCCTTTATTGCAGTAGTTTGTGCGGCAAGCGACTATGTCCCCGGTCATCAGCACCTGCATGAGATATCCAAGTATGTAAAGGACGGTATAAGAAACGCGGGCGGCGTGCCTTTTGAGTTCTTCACCATCGGCGTTTGCGACGGTGTTGCAATGAACCACAAGGGCATGAGATATTCTCTTGCGTCGCGTGAGCTTATCGCAGACAGCATTGAAGTAATGCTCACAGCGCACCCTCTTGACGGCGTTGTGTTTATTCCAAACTGTGATAAGATAGTTCCCGGAATGGTGCTTGCGGCATCACGAATGGATCTGCCTGCAATTTTTATCAGCGGCGGCCCTATGAATCCGGGCTGTGTTCAGGGCAAGAGAGTCGGCTACTCGGAGATTTACGAAGCTATCGGCGAGTTTACTTCGGGCAAGATAGGCGAAGATGTACTCAAGGATTATGAAAACAACGCTTGTCCTACCTGCGGAAGCTGCTCGGGTATGTACACTGCGAATTCCATGAACTGCCTTACCGAAGCGCTTGGACTTGCACTTCCGACAGCGGGCACAGAACCTGCTGTAAATTCCGCGCGCCGCAGACTTGCAAAGGAGTCGGGTGAGCGTGTAGTGGAGCTTGTAAAGCAGAATATTCGTCCCTCCGATATCCTCACAAAGAAGAATATGCTCAATGCGCTTGCTACCGATATGGCAATAGGCGCTTCCTCCAACACTGTGCTTCATCTGCTTGCTATTGCGCACGAAGCAAAGGTAGATATCACTCTTGCCGACATTGATGAAATGAGCAGAAAGACTCCCCAGCTTGCAAAACTCAATCCCGCGAGCAGCGTGTTCATCACTGATATGAACGCTTGCGGCGGTATCCAGACCGTTATCCGCGAGCTGTCTAAGGGCGGTCACATCAACACCGATGTTATGACAGTATCAGGCACACAGGCTGATAGAATAGCCGCAGCCCGTGATGCTGACGGTGAGATAATACATACCATTGAAGCTCCTGTTCGCAAGGACGGCGGAATCGCTATCCTCAGCGGTAACCTCGCAGAGAAAGGCTCTGTTGTAAAGCAGGGCGCAGTAAAGCCCGAAATGATGGACTTCACAGGAACAGCGCGAGTTTTTGACGGCGAGCAGGCTGCTTGTGACGCTATACATGGCGGTCAGATAAAGGCAGGCGATGTTGTGGTTATTCGCTATGAAGGCCCCAAGGGCGGGCCGGGAATGCCCGAAATGCTCGCTCCCACAGCTGCGATCGTAGGCAAGGGTCTTGACGGAAGCGTTGCCCTCATCACTGACGGACGTTTCAGCGGCGCTTCAAGAGGTGCGGCTATCGGTCATGTTGCTCCCGAAGCTGCGGAGGGCGGTCTTATCGCATTTGTTGAGGACGGCGACAAGATACATATTGATATCCCTAACAGAAGCGTACAGCTTCTTGTTGACGATGATGTCATTGCTCAGCGTAAAGCAATGGGCATTAATCCGCCTAAGGAGCTTACAGGTTATCTCAAGCGCTATGCTAAGCTTGTAACATCTGCAAGCAACGGCGCAGTTTTTGAAGACTGATATAATAACGTACAGCCGCAGAAATGCGGCTGTAATATTTTTCGGACAAAGCCAATATATTTTATAACATGATAGAAATAAAGCTGAAAAACACTGCGCTGTGTTTTGATTTTTCGTTTTTTGCGGTCATGGCTTTGTGCTTTTTCCTAGATAACAACGGAATTTGCATGCTTTCGCTTAGCGCTTGCATATGTCATGAGCTTTCACACCTTGTTGTGATGCTGATTTGTAACGCCGAAGTAAATGCAGTTGTCCTCTACGGTGCAGGAGCAAAAATAAACTGTGAGCTTTCTGCGCTTAGTGTAGCGAAAAGGCTTGTTGTTTTAGCCGCAGGCTGTACAGTTAATTTTTTGCTTTGCATAACTGCTTTTTTGTTCGGATTTTACGAATTTGCAGCTGTTAATCTTGTCATTGGATCGTTCAATCTGCTCTCGGTCGGAAGTCTTGACGGCGCGCAGATAACCGACATAATTTCCACGAAGCACCCACGGTGTGCAAAGCTTATGAACGCAATATCAATTTTCATAGTCGTGTTTGCTGCGGCTTGTGCGTTAGTTTTTGAAAGGAAACTCGCGCCGACATTCTTTGTAACGATCATATATATGTTTTTGTTAAAGTGCAAAGGTTATTAAATTTTACTAAATATAGTATTTGTATTTATAATAATCTACAAACTTTAGAAAAAATGTTGACTTTGTTTTGCTTTTGAATTATAATAAAATCAATGCTGTAATACAGCAAAAAACAGGAGGTTTTCAATTATGAGATATGAGATCAAAGGCGAGCCGCTTCCCGTGCTGCTCTGCTATCTTGAAGCAGGTGAGAAGATCATGTGCGAGCAGGGCGCTATGTCATGGATGACTCCCAACATGACTATGTCTACAAGCACAGGCGGTATCGGCAAGGCATTCGGCAAGATGTTCTCGGGCGAAAGCATCTTCCAGAATACATATACCGCACAGGGCGGTCAGGGTATGATTGCATTTGCTTCCAGCTTCCCCGGCTCCATCATGCCTATTGATGTTAGTCAGGGCGAGATGATCGTTCAGAAGAGAGGCTACCTTGCTTCTCAGGATACCGTTCAGCTTTCCGTAGCTTTCCAGAAGAAGCTCGGTGCAGGCTTCTTCGGCGGCGAGGGCTTCATCATGCAGAAGCTCAGCGGTACAGGTATGGCATTTATTGAGATCGACGGCTACACCGTAGAGTACGATCTGCAGGCAGGTCAGCAGCTTGTTATCGACACAGGCTACCTCGCAGCAATGTCCGCAACCTGCACAATGGATATCCAGACTGTTAAGGGTATCGGCAACGCTCTGTTTGGCGGCGAGGGTCTGTTCAACACTGTTGTTACAGGTCCCGGTAAGGTTTATATCCAGACCATGCCCGCAAACCAGCTTGCTTCTTCTCTTTACGTCGGAGCTAAGTAATCAAAGATACGAAAAGGCGCTTATTTCGGTAAGCGTCTTTTGTTTTTAGTACAAAATTTAATTGAAATCTACTTGAAATAATATCAAGTTTGTGGTACAATTGTATTAAGCGAAAATGACGTTCATTTTCCAAGATGGGCTTTTGTCCGTATAAACGGAGTACATTAATTAACGAACTCGGAGGAAAAACATTATGAGAATTCTTTACGCAGCCAGCGAAGCATTACCCTTTGCTGCATCAGGCGGACTTGCCGATGTTGCAGGCTCTCTTCCTAAGGCTCTTTGTGCAGCAGGTCACGAGACTTGCGTAGTTATGCCTTACTATGTAAATACGATAAAGCCCGAGCAGAAGGAGAAGATGACTTACATCACGAACTTCTCCGTGTCCGTTGGCTGGAGAAGTCAGTATTGCGGTCTTTTCTCACAGCAGATCGACGGCGTTACTTATTTCTTTATCGACAACGAGCATTATTTCAAGCGTGAAAGCGGTCTTTACGGTTACTATGACGACGCTGAGAGATATGTATTCTTCAGCCGTGCTATCCTTGAAATGCTGAAGTATATCAGCTTCAAGCCGCAGATCATCAACTCTAACGACTGGCAGACTGCGCTTGTTCCTGTATACTACAACCTTTTCTATAAGAACACATGGGGCTATGAGAATATCAAGCAGGTGTTCACTATCCACAATATCGGTTATCAGGGTCAGTATGGTCTTGATCTTGTTCGCGATATCGTTGGTATTCCTCCTCAGAATGTAAATATCATCGAATATGATGGCGATATCAACTTTATGAAGGGCGCTATCGAGATGGCTGATAAGGTTACTACAGTATCTCCCACTTATGCGACCGAAATTCTTGATCCTTGGTTCTCTCACGGACTTGATAGGATCCTTGTCAACAAGCAGTACAAGACCTGCGGCTTCCTTAACGGTATTGACGTTGATCTGTACAATCCTCAGACTGATCCCAATATCGCAGCTAATTTCAACACAAGAAGCCGCAAGGGCAAGGCTGCCTGCAAGAGCGCTATCTTTGAGGAATTTGGTCTGCCTGAATACAACATTCCGCTGCTTGTTATGATCTCTCGTTTTGCCGACCACAAGGGCTTCGACCTTGTTAAGTGCGTATTTGACGACATCATCAGCACCGATATGCAGGTAGTTGTTCTCGGCTCAGGCGAGCAGCATTATGAGGACTTCTTCCAGGAGATGCACTGGAGATATCCAGATAAGGTAGGCTTCTACCGCGGCTATAATCCTCAGCTTGCTAAGCGCCTTTACGCAGGTGCTGATATGTTCCTGATGCCCTCTAAGAGCGAGCCTTGCGGTCTTGCTCAGATGATAGCTGCACGTTACGGTACTGTTCCGATAGTTCGTGCAACAGGCGGTCTGAAGGACTCTATCATTGACGCAGGCGATGATGGTATCGGATTTACATTCCAGAGCTACTTCGCTCACGATATGCTCCATGCAGTACAGCGTGCAAAGGAGATGTATGACAACAAGGCTGAGTGGAAGAAGCTCGTTACAAAGGCAATGAAGGCTGACTTCAGCTGGGAGGCTTCCGCTAAGCTTTATATCGGTCTTTATAAGGAGCTTTGCGGCGAGAATTGATATTCTCTTGATAAATATAAATACACTGTTTAAGGAGGGATACTATGAACGCTAAGTTTAATAATGCACTTTATCTGCTTGATAAGGGCGAATACGACAAGGGCGAGATTTGTCTGCGCGATGCGATGGACGAATGCGACAACAAGATGGAGCTTATCCAGATGAAAAGCTGCTATGCTGAGCTTCTTATGGAGCTTGAGCGCTACAGCGAAGCACTTGAATGCGCTGATTTTATCCTCTCCAACACCGATGAATACGGTGATAACGGTCAGGAGCGTGCCACTGCGCAGGAAATTAAGGATTATATCCAAAGCGAGGGCTTGCTGAATTAAACGAAACATCGGGCGGCATATGTCGCCCGATTTATTTTGGACGGAGGTGGGTTATGGAGCTATGGGAGGGCTATAATGGGGATATGAGTTTGGCGGGTGTAGATATAGTCCGCGAAGATGAGATTATAGGTAAAT
>JAZNTS010000124.1:0-9985 GCA_045591905.1 Oscillospiraceae bacterium
CAGCGAAAGTGCGCGGCACAGGCTGCAGCGCAACTATCAGTATACTTATTGACGGCGAGGACGGCACAGAGATAGGAAAATGCGTTATCGGCGCGGCAAGCGGCGAGTATTCCGCCATCGTGCAGAACGTTACGGGCAGACACTCGGTCTACTTCGTGACAGAGCATAATTACGAGGGCTGGTTTGTTGACTGGTATAAGGACAGATGTCTTTTTGAGCTGGAAAGCTTTGTATTCATGAAATAAGATGGTAAGACCCAAAAACGAAATGCCCGCAGGACGCAAAGCCTGTGGGCAAAGCTTTTTATATCACACCTATCAAGCCGAGTTGATGAAAGCTTGAAAATCCGTCAGGAATATGTTATACTCATAACAGTTCAAGAATACGCCAAGAAAGTGGTAAGACATCATGGATAACGAAAACAACAAGCAGATCCCCGAAAAAGGGAAAAACAGCAAATGGCTTATAGCCGCTTTGTGTGCTATGGGAATCGTGATAATCGCGCTGGTGATTGCACTTATCATGACTAACCTGCCCGAAAGCACTCCCGAAGCTTCTGCAAGTAGCGGCACATCACAATCCAGCACCTCCGCGCCATCGCAGACATCTTCCGTATCCGAAAACACTTCTGCGCCGACACAAAGCTCTCAGTCCGAACCCACGCAAAGCAACGAAAGCGCACCTGCCACACAAGGCTCGACAGGTCAAAGCGGTTCTTCTCCCTCACAGAATACCACCGCAAACAGTACCGAGTCTGCCCCACAGGAGGCTCAAATGCTGCTTGAATATTCAGTAGACAACTCATGGGACAACAGCGGCGAGCTTATGTACGGAATACAGTTCGGTATCACAAATTACAGCGGTCAAAGCATCAGCGGCTGGAAGCTTGCGGTTACGATCGACGGACTAAGCTCCTGTCAGGGCTGGAACGGTACATACACGGCAAACGGCAATACACTTGAGATAACTAACGCCGAATATAACGGAGATATCAGCAACGGAGGTACTGTTGTGGTAGGTTGTAATCTTGGAACAACAAAAGCGCTCAAGGTGAATAGCGCAACGCTCAACGGGATCTCCTGCACCATAAAAGAGGGACACGTTGATCAGAATATCCAGAACCAGAACGGACAGCAGAACAATAATAACAATAACGGCGATCAGGGCACGACCGCAGATGTAAGCGAGCTGCTTGAACGTTCCGAACACGCAGTACAGGGCGACGATTGGCTGTACACAGACGGCAACAGAATAGTTGACAAGGACGGCAAACGCGTATGGCTTACAGGTGTGAACTGGTTCGGCTACAATACAGGCACAAACACCTTTGACGGTCTTTGGAACAGTCAGCTTGAGCCATCTGTCAAGGCTATCGCGGATCATGGATTTAACCTTATCCGCGTTCCGATATCCGCAGAGCTCATCAATGAATGGGCGAGCGGCGAATATCCGAAAGCAAACTACAACAACGCCTACAACACCGCGCTGAACGAAATGAACAGCCTTGAAATATTTGAATACTTCCTGAAGCTTGCCGAGGAAAACGGCATAAAAGTCATGCCCGATATACACAGCGCCGAAACCAACGCTTCGGGACACAACGTAAACCTCTGGTACACGTCCAAGGTATCCGTTGAGGAGTTCTATTCCGCTCTTGAATGGCTGGCAGAGCGCTACAAGAACAACGATACCATCATCGCATACGACCTCAAGAACGAGCCGCACGGCAAGCCATTTGAGGGCGACGGCGCGGCAATATGGAACGACTCAACCGATGCAAACAACTGGAAGCACGTCGCAGAGACCGCCGCTGCAAGGATACTTGCTAAAAACCCGAATGTACTCATTCTTGTAGAGGGTATCGAGATATATCCGATAGATCTCAATAGCAATTCCGATTTCCACTCCACTAACGAAAAGGATTATTACTTCAACTGGTGGGGCGGCAACCTCAGAGGCGTTAAGGACTATCCTATCGATCTCGAAAAATACCGGAACAAGCTGGTCTATTCACCTCACGACTATGGCCCTACCGTTTACAAACAGCCATGGTTTGAGGGCAGCTACAACTTCGACAGCCTGATGAAAGATTGTTGGCACGATAACTGGTTCTATATCCATGAAAATAATACCGCGCCACTGCTCATCGGTGAATGGGGCGGCTTCATGAAAGAGCCTAACCTCACTTGGATGACATATATGCGACAGCTCATCAAGGAAAATAAGCTCAATCACACTTTCTGGTGCTTCAATGCAAACTCGGGAGATACGGGCGGACTTGTTCTGGACGACTTCAAGACATGGGACGAGGAAAAATACGCTTTCGTAAAAGAAGTGCTGTGGCAGGAGGGCGGCAAATTCGTCGGTCTTGACCACGCTATCCCCCTTGGCACAAACGGCATCACTCTCACCGATGCGAATGGCATATAACAACGCTCCATATTCGCAGAGTGTTTTAAATCTTGTAAAGCTGTCAGTGTGTATCGCTTATACAATATATCACAACCGCTCCTCCACGCGATTACGATCGTAGATGGTACACACTCTTCCCGCTTTGATCTCTTTGACCAGTTGCTGTGCAGTCATCAGATCGTCCTCGCCTATAAGATCACTGTCGTAATCGTATGCGATATCGTTTTGTGCAAGGCGGTGTATCTCGGCATTGAAATACACACGGTCGACAGCGTCTTTGGAAGCAGAAGCACGCACCAGAAGCTGCGGAGAATTATTATCATCAAAGGTAAGCCCCGAAAGATACCACACAGCTATTACTCTCCCATCGCAGAGATGAGGGTATTGTTCGACATCAGGCTCTTTAAGTACCTTACGCAGTTGTGAAAGTTGTTCGTAACACTTTGTATTCTCGTTTATATAAGGCGTTTTTTTTAGCAGATTCAATGCCTGTAATAATGAAATATTCATGCTGTTCCTCCTTTGTGTCGGTCATCTCTGTGTGTTCTTCAGGGCAGAACGTCATTTTACAAACACCCTGCAAGCATTTCATGCTGTGTCATTTAATTCAGAGATCATTTTCTCTATGAAGTCACATAGTGCCTTGTGCTATTACCTACCACCAGCAAGATTAGAGCGGTGTCAACCGACACCGCGCTCCTGCTCTTTTACAGACATCATCTCTTCGATGCATCTATCGGTGTTCTTGAGCTTTGCAAAAACAGGCTTGTTGCCTCGTCTGAACACCCAGCAGCATCCTATCGGCATAGCGGATATCTCGCTTAAGGGTCGGTCACAGCGCTCTGATATTGCCTTTTGTGTATCAAGATCGTTGCCACCGAGATATGCGTAGGTATCACAGTTTGCGATTATGGTTTTTGCATCTTCACCATAGCGAGCCTTTAGCTGCGACTCTGCCTGGATCATTAGCATTACCGATATTGCACGGGAACGGAATGACGAGATCATACGTGGAAACTCCTTTATCTTGCAGTTTGTTGCAAAGTCGTCAAGAATAAATCTTACGGGCACAGGCAGCCTGTTATCCTTGCACTCATTATCCGCATAACTGCAAAGCTCATTCATAGCCTGAGTGAAGAACAGATCAACAAGCGTATCCAAAGACCTGTCGGTATCGCTGATATTAACGAATACCGCTGTTTTTCTGTCAGCAATATCTCTAAAGCTGAAGCGGTTTCCGCTGAGCATTTCTTTAAGTTCCGGGGTATCCATCGCCGCGAATTTGCCTGCCAGCGTTGCTCTTATACTGTCGAAAGTCTTGTATGGAGCAAGGTCAACATTTTTAAACTGCTCATAAGCCCAACTGTCTGAACATTCAAGCTTGTGCCTCTCAAACAAAATAGACAGCGACGAGTCCTTTACGTCCTCATTTATTCTTTGGCCCATACGCATAAGCCGCATCACTTCTGCTATGCTGCATTTTTTTGTTCCCGATATTTTATCTTGCTCATAAAGATAACCGATGAGGGAGCTCAAAAGCATTGTTGCGTTGTTGTCCCAGAACGGATCAGCATTGCTTTTGGGCGTATCATCACTGTTGATTATAGCAGAGGATATCTTCAGGATATCCTGAGTGTTTCTGATAAGGGCAAGAGGATTGTAATGTACCGAGCGTTCAGGTCTGATGAAATCTATAAGCATTACATCGTAGCCTTTCTTTTTGAGATAAGCACCGTATTTCTTATAAAGATCACCCTTAGGATCAGTGATGATATAGCTGCCCACCGCCTCATATATATTTGCAGAAACGATATTGCGAGTCTTTCCGCAGCCTACAGAGCCTGTGATGAGCACGTTGTTGCTCACCTTTGTGCTGTAATCGTCAAGGCTGTATTCACAACCATCGGCTATGATCATTTTGCTGTTTTTGAACTCCGCGGAATGTTCCGCTGTAATGCGATTCAAAAGCGAGTGAACAAGCGCCTTTCCGGGCTTGTTTGCCTCAATTGAACGATTTTTGTCTGCTATATATTCGTAGTTCATGATTATTCTCCTTTCATATTGAAAATGTTGTCGATGACCTTATCGCAGATGCCAAACTCTATAGCCTTTTCCGCGTTCATGATAGACAGCTACGCTGTAAGTTATGTCTAGGATTTTCTTCGTTATATGGGAAAGACAATCATCAAAACACATACGACATCAGATAATACTCCTGCTCCAAGGCTGTATGAGAAGTGCGGATATATTCTGTCAGGCAACAACGAAGAACAGTTGACCTACACAAAAGTGTTGAAAATATCCTCCTTAATTCAGTGGTCTGTTATGCTTCGATAATATCAACTTAAAGTGACTGCAAGAAAAGTTAAAGTCACCTGCCGGCAGTCATGTCAATCTAAAACAAACATTGACATGACGGCGAATAAGCTTTGCAGTAGCGCTTTTCCTTTCGGTAGCTATATTGTAGCATATTTATTTATCTTGCGATAGAACGTAACAGAATGAAAGGAATATTCCGTTTCAGGACATTGAATGTGCTGATAGCTTTCAGAAATATAAACACACAAATAAGGCCCGCTACAATTCAGTAGCGGGTCTGGTGTATGGTGTGATTTTTGATCATTATGTCGGTGTATAATCGGTAAAAACAATGATCTCCATAAGTTCTTCTATGGTCTCGACTTCATGGTATGCAAAAGCATATGCTGCAATCAACATCCAGACATACCATTCCAATGGGCTCATATCCATCTTGAATTCAATTTCATTTATGATTGCAGAAACTCCTGAAACAACATACGGATCCGTTTTCCACAATTCTATTTCATTGCCTTCATATTCATTAAAATGAAGCAGATCCATAAATATATTTACAAATTCTCGAACTCTCTGTTCATAGGCATCGTTCTCGTTTTCTGTTCCGACTATTTTCGAGGGTCGTTTTCTTGTCGTAAATACACACATTGGTTCTCCGAAAGAATCGGGCGGATCTATTTCGGGATCCTTGATACACCGTTCATATGCGTTCTTTATCATATTTCGGTAATGGGTAACCATTTCAAACAGCACCCAATGATCTGTGTTATTGTGATATGAAAACAACTGTTTTTTGTGAGCTAAAATTTCAAGCCCGCGTATAAAGCGCACTTTTTTCTTTGGGCTCAAAAAGATTCTGAATGAATCAACCAGATCTCTTGCGCTCAAGAATTCACCATCGTCATCATATATGATCTGTGCAGAATCGAAAAAAGCAAGATGATTTTCAAGTATCATATCCTGTTTTTCAACAGAATAATCCATAATCTTCTCTATTGCAATATCCATTATATTTGTGTCCGGTTGCTCATCAATATCATATTCCGCCATATAGTATTCGATAAACTCATCGCGGTTATGCGGTTCCCTAATCAGCCTAATGATTTCGTCGGCAATTTTACGATCGCACAAATGTATGTTCTTGGCAGAACTGAAAATACTTTTACCCGGCTTATAGCATAATTTCAGAAACTCAAGAAGAATTGTATACTGTTCTTCTGAAGTGAGGTTCTTTTTATGATTGACTATTTTAGATATTTCACTTTGCCCGCTCATGCCCACTTTTTCTGCAAGCTCCTGCTGAGTTATTTCATTTTTGAAATGCTCCAGATATCTTTTAGTCATCTCCGCAAATTTTCCCGACGGTATATGTCTATAGCACTCGTAACAGCTTTTTCTTTTCAGATAGCTTTCTATTCTTTTGCTGATTTTCTGTGATGGCGTGTATGCATTTTGTATGTAACGTCCGATAGTCTTTACATTACAGCCAACTGCCTCTGCAAGCTCTTTTTCAGTAATCGCCAAGTCTTTAAGGCGGAGTCCGAGCCTTTCGCCATAATCCAGTTCCTCTGTTTTAATATCATTGTCCAGCATAAGATTTCTCCTTATCAGCTTTATTTCAGCTCTCTGCAAAACGCAGTATAGTCCGTTGCTTCATGTTCCCTGTGATATATGGCGTATTCAACGGTGTCGAAATCGCCGATATGCTCCTCCATCACATTTCGGAACACTACGCCGGATAGCGCCCTTTAAAACGCTGCTTGCTCTGCAATTCTCTTGTGCATCATCGAATATCCATATTCTTGGTTTTTCTGTCAAGTATTGTAATTATTCCTTTAATATTTAGTTTAACATACTTATGAAGATTTTGCAAGACAATCTAACTCTAGATTCACTATGTTTCCTGAATACCCGTTTCAAGATATCGCACCTCGATCTCCTCTCCCACAGACAGCTCAATACACTTATCCCATGGAAATCTGATGTGTAAAGGTACAACACCCGTGTTTTTCAGATATCCCAAACGTGTTCCGCTGCTTATGTTCTTTGGCTTGCTGTATAAGTCCTCATAAAATTCAATGCTGTTTTTATTAGTAGTATAATAACGAGCGACAATATTGCATTCGTAATCCCTCAAAAGAATACTATTATGAAGAGTTCCGATGCGAAGAGATGTTTGGAGCATGGCTGCCTCTCCCGATTGGTTAACGATACCGAAATCGAAATAGAAACCATTGGAATCTGTTAGCGCAAGGTAGATTTCGCCTGTATCGAGCTTTGTAGCGCAAGACTCTATAAAAACATTTCGCTGATCAAAGCGTTCTTCTCGTAATTCAACCGCTTTTGCGTAAATTTCGGAAGAAATACCGAAATCCCTCAGAGCGTCTATGGTAAAATCACCAACTGATCTTGAATAATCCTTGCCCGCAGCAGCATTATTAATATCAAGCATCGTTCCGTATTCACTTAACTTTAAACAGTAAAACGAGCCATATGTTTGAAGTTGAAGCGTATTTTCATCTGACAATTCAATATTCTTGATACGAGAGGTGTGTATGAGTGTACCGTCTGAAAACTTCGGATCGGTATGTCCGTACACATCGCCAAATGCATGATACGACACGTCATCATCTTTCTGATACTTAGTAATATGCCACTCTTTAAGTGTAGGTTTCATTTTGCAACTCCCATTAAATATCCTTTGTGATATAATTTTTTCACTCGCGCTAGAATATATTCTGCTTTGCTTATGCCGAGGATTCCAGTTCCTTTTTATTGCATTGTTTGGTGATAGTCGCCTTGTCTGCAGCGTTTATCACGATCCTGCACTTTCTCTTGTCAAAATCATCATCGAAAAAATGCTCCGCCAATGTGTTGATAACGAGAGATCGTATGCAGTTCATCGGACGACGAATGCCGAGGTTACTATAGCTGATTTCAAGCAAGGAGCCGAAAGCCTCATCTGCCAATTCGATATGCACATCTAATTCTTTAGAGATGATCCTTGTCTTTTCCGCCAATAGCACCCGCATATCTTTTTCAGACAGCTTATGCAGGTTGATGATCTGAGTCAGACGTCCCGCAAGCTCCTCCAGCATTCCATATTCTATAATCTCCTCCAATGTGATATCATCATAGAAACGTTCTATTGCCATATTGGAAGTGATTTCTTCGCTGCAACGCACGCCAAAACCGACAGGAGTGCGCTTCGCTTTATTCTCCTGTTTTTGGTTGCGAATGCTCTGAAAAGCTCCCATCAAAACAAACATAGTCTTATTTGTATCAAAGGTCCTGCCTTCTTTTGTGACCTCACGGCCCTCAATAAGGGTAAGCAGATTTGACTGCACGGCAGCGTTGACGTTGCCGCCCTTTGAGTTATAGCTGGGCAGACACTTTTTGTCAGCCTCGTCAAGAAAGCATACAGCTATGCCGTCGGTTTGCTTGTGCTGCTCCATGATACGTTCAATTATCTCCTCTACCTCTTCACCCTTGTAGCCTGATTCGGTGTATTGGCTAAGGTCTACCTGTATCACAGGAACGGGAATGCCGTATGACATACAGAAACCGCGAAGAATACGGTATACCTCAGTTTTGCCGCACCCGCTTGGTGCGGTAAGCAACCAGTTTGTTGCTGTAAAGAGCTTGCCTGTTGCGACACGAGTGAAATACTCATAAAAGGTATATACGATCTTCTTTATTTCCCCGCCTTGTCCGATGAGCCTTTTTTCAAAGTAATGCAGCATATCCACAGGTTTTATGCTTTTCATTTTTTCAGAGATATCTCTTACAAAGGGAGCTTTGCTCATTTGATCTTTGAAATAGCTTTCGTTGATCATTTCATATTTGCCGTCACAAATTAAAAAACTATCCATTCTCTCTTGAACTGATGAGACATTGGCAACACCCACTATTTTGTCGTCACGGCACAAAAACAATCGCGGTACACCTTGATTACCGGCTCTGTCGATCGACCGAAATAATGTCGGAAAAAGTCCTGAATCCGGATTAAATCTGTGCTTGTCATGAGTTTTCCAAAATCGCAGCATGATTCCTAACGGATTCTTTTCCAGTACATAATACTGTGCGGCGATTTTTTTCTTGATCCAACTCTTACGATCTTCGTCAGCGTTTATCTCATCATATGAATCGATTATTGTCCAGTTCGCGTGACAAACAGAAATTGTATACAAACCATACTTCAAATTTGACAAAGTATCCTGACCAATGACGCGATAGTATTTGCCTTGCTCGCATATTATATAAGGTCCGCTGCTCTTAGTCAGATCTTGCTCGTTGATGCAATGATCACAATATAATGAATCTCCCACCGTATAGCAGAACTCTCCTTCTCTGAAAAAGATCGTGCAGCTATTGCATTTTAAGTGATTAGTCTCATGGTACATATATGTACACTCCTTTCAGATAAGGCTCATGCCATAGGGAATGATTACAGCACATACGCTACACAAGGGTATATTTACAATAGATGTTCTGTGGAGTCCTCTATCAAATTCCCTTAACGAAAAATGTCGGACTATTTAATCTTCTTCCCACACAAAGGACAGAAGAACAACGGAAAATGTCTGCTTGAAATTTCCTCGGTGTAGTTTCCGCACTGTTTCTCTTCGGCTTCAGTCGGATAATAACCATTCTTTTCGTAAGACGCTCTCTGTGCCCGACTGTGAATTCCGGTAAAAGTCATACCGCTCATAAAATCACCTATCCATACCAGCCACTTTGCGCCGTTTATGCTGATCTCCTTATATACCGTTTTACATTCTCCGTAACATATCTGATACATTACGTTTGATTCGTCGGTATATTCATTGTAACATAATCTGATTTGTTGAGATACTCCATACCGGCATATAAAGAATATTCCGATTAAGGACATTATAAGTAGCATGGAAATATCTCCTTTATACACAAAAAAGTTAAAGGCACTCCAATATCAGGAGTGCCTTTGATACGAACACTAAAATCGGACTTTCCTTTTATCAAGGTTCTACCGAAATCGGACTTTCCTATAAAGAACAAGGTTCTACCGCATATGTGTTCGCAGAAAAGAGGTCAGCTACACCTCTCCTTTAGCGGAGTTCGCTCAAAGCGATAGGACAACAAAACGCCTAATCCGCAACGTGGCATAAAAAGGAACAACGTCCGCCACACTTCTGCAAAGTGCTAGCAATAGGACAAACACCTATCTTTGCATTGATTACATTGTAGTACAGATTTTGGTAATTGTCAAGAGCTATTT
>JAZNTS010000125.1:0-6941 GCA_045591905.1 Oscillospiraceae bacterium
ACCACGTCATAGCCCGCACGCCCGAGGTTTATCACCACAAAGTCGCGGATTGCCTCCTCGTCCTCGCATACAAGTATACGTTTTTTCATATTTACTACCCCTTTATCAGAATATAATAAAGCTGCTTGAAAGCTCGCTTTCGGTCAGTGCAAGCTTTCCAGTCTTGTAGCCCATCGTTTCGGAATAAAGATACAAGCACTCGTCGGTTTCTGCAAGTATTTTCATTGAAGCCGTGCTGCTAAGCGCCTCAGCGTCGTTTTTGTCAACTATGCGTATGCGCATAAGCTCTGTCGCATCATTCACCTCAAGCCCGTAGATGGTGCCGTATGCAATAAAAACTATCTCATTATTTTGCAGGTCGGGCACAGCGGTAACTACGCCGCGCCATCTGTTCGGGAAAAGCAGCGCAAAGCTGAATTTACTGCTGTAGTAGCCGTAATGCTCCAGCGTCAAGCGATTATCCTCTATAGTGTACCACTGCACTGCACAAAGCTGCTCTGCTCTCGGGAGCGTTTCGTAGCCCGGAAGCGGCGTCATGCTGGGTATCTCGACATACCCGTCACTGTCGATGTCACAGCAATAGATATCAGCGGTATAATTGTTTGTAAAACGCGATACTATGCCGCTTTCCGCATTGTCGCCGATGCTGTCGGGGCTGAGAATCTCATTTCCGCGGCAATAGATAACGTCTGTGCCGTATTGACCGGGACCGCGTGAATAGTCAAGGAACAATGCAAGCACGCCCTCGGAAAGAGCGCCCTTTGTAACATTTATTATCTCGGAATGTATACCGCGAAGCTCTGCCTCGCTTATCTTGCAGAAGCTTCCGTCAACGCGCGAATACATCGAAGCCATCGTAACACCCGTCGCCTTATCGGAGGATACTGCAACAAGCTCGTCCTCGCCGTCATTGTTAAGGTCAAGCACGTCAAGGCTTGAATAAGACGCGGTGCAAAGCTCTGTTGCTATGCCGTCCGAATAATTAAGTACACTGAAAGCCTTTTCAGTCTGATTAAGCATGGAATAGCGTATGATTATGTCGATATTGCCGCCTGAACCGATGCTTGTAAAGCTGATACTGTCAACCTCGCTGCCGATACACGCAAGGTCGTAGACTGCCTGCCATTTGCCGTTATACTGGTCAAGCACTTTTAGCCTCAGTGCCGCCTCACCCGACTGAACAGACTCAGACTCATAAAACACAAAAGCCTCTTCGCTCTCCTCGCCGTCAATGTTTCTTACAACGAAAGCCGATCGATAATCACCGCTCTTGGGATATTTCAACTGAATTGCGGCGCCGCTGCTGCTTATCAGCGCCTGATATATTTCGTTTTGCTGTGCGTCAAGCTTCGGCGGGGTCAGCAGATTTTCAACCGAAACACCCATAGAACAGCCTGTAAGCAGCACCGTCATCAGCAAAGCAAGAATAGCTCTAATCTTCACAGACAGCCTCTTTTCAACAAGATATAGTTATACACGTTACTATTATAGCACAAATATAGAAATAATAAAAGTCCTTTTTTGATTTTTTATCAGATTTTCATAAAATTTCTGCTATTGCAATTTGCTGCATTTTATGGTAATATTGTTTTAACAGTTTCGTAACCATGTATGAGGTAAATAGCATGGACAAGATGTGGCTTAATTATTTTACAAAAGACAATAGCTTTCCCTTTTTTATTCAATACGGCGCGCACGAGGACACGATGTTCATACATGAGCACGCAGATTTCACCGAGCTTGTGATAGTAATGAACGGCAGCGCCGAGCACGTTGTTGACGACGAGCGCTTCCCTATTAAAAAAGGCGATGTTTTCGTTGTTGGCAAAAACGTCAGTCACGGCTACGACAACGCACGCGGTTTAAAGATATGCAACATAATGTTCCGTCCTGAGGCACTGCTAAGCGCGGACTATGATATAAAACAGAACTCGGGCTTCCATGCGCTTTTTCTGCTGGAGGCTCAGGTGAACAAAACACAAGGCTTCGGCAGCCGCCTAAAGCTGTCGAATGCGGAGTTCACAGCACTGCAGCAGCTTTTGGACGTTGCGATCGAAGAATACTCTGACGAGCGCGCAGGCAAAAAAACGCTGCTGCTTGCGTATTTCATGCAGATAGTGACGCTGCTTTCGCGGCTTTATGACGCACCCTCAAAGCAGCGTGAGATAAGCGGTATGGCAGAGGCTGCAGCATACATGGAAAACAACTACATGGAGGACATCACCATCGAACAGGTGCTGGAGATATCCCACTACTCACAGCGTCACTTTATAAGGCTTTTTTCAGCTGCCTACAACACTACACCGCGGAAATATCTCATGGGTATACGCATACGCCGCGCCTGTTCTATGCTTCGCGAGAACACGCTTTCGATAACCGAGATAGCTCTGCGCTGCGGCTTCAGCGACTCCAACTATTTCAGCCGCGCTTTCAGAAAATCCTGCGGAATGACTCCATCGCAATACCGCAGCGGCGGACTTAATCAATAAAAAAACTCCCGAAACACCATCATCGGCATTTCGGGAGCTTTTTATCAAAATTAATCAACGCGCGCCTTGCGGCGGGACATTTTGTCGGCGTACATCAGCCTGTCAACAGCCTTTGTTACATCGTCAAGCTGTGGAAGATCTCCAGGCGCAGAGGTAATCATACCGACGCTCGCCGTTATCTCATACGGCTTGTTTTGGCTGCGCGAAACAGCCGAAAGATACTCTGTGATAGTTCGCCTGATAAGCTGCTCGTCGCAGTCGCCCTGAATAACGGCAAACATCTCATCACCGCCCCAGCGTGCAAGCAGCGCATTCGGCGGCACAGCAAGCTTTAATGCGTCGGCGACAGCACGAATAGCATAGTCGCCCTCAACGTGTCCAAAGGTATCGTTTATGTATTTTAGTCTGTCGAGGTCGCTCAGGATAAAGGTAATATTCTTACTGCCGTTGCGCAGTCTGTCCTCAAGCTCCTCATATGTATTTACAAGAGCGTTTCTGTTGTAAAGACCCGTAAGTCGGTCGCGCTTGTATATCTCCTCCATCTTTGTGGTGAGATAATGCTGATAGCGCATAGTTCTGAAGCTGCCCAAAGCGTTGCTGAGGATATTCACCGTCTGAGGTATCCTGTAGTAGTTTTCCATATCGTAATTATGATAGTGGAAGCATACATATCCAAGCGGGACGTGCAAGAAATTCAGCGCAACAAAGATCAGCGGGTCGCCAAGCTCAAGCTGTCTTTCGAGATTTGGAATGATATCACTGCACTTTATCTCACAAGGCTTAAAGCGTTGGTAATCGTCCGTATCGTAAACGACGAACATATTTTCCTTATCCCTGTCATCGGGAACAGTCAGCGGATTTACGGTTTCGTCAATACACTCCTTACGAAGCACACAAACTATCTCAAAAAAGCCAACGTGCTCCATAAGATCGCATATCTGCTGAAGCGTTGAACAGGTAAGCATCTTTGCGGACATCTGGAACAGTTCATGTTCCTCCGACTGATAGCGGTTAAAACGATCGTTCAGCATCGTAAGATGCGCAGAGGTGTTAATATTAGACTCTTTCACACAGCCGCAGGACTGCGCAAGTGTAAGTCTAGGAGTCACATCATAATCGCGTGCGCCTGCGTTGATGATATCCTCTTCGATCAATATCTGAGAAATGATATCGGCAAGCTCATTATTGCTGCACGTTGAAGTGGTGATCGTAGGATCGGATATCTTTACATCTAAGATACCGTCAAAGCCTGTTACTATCACATCGTCAGGTATCTTAAATCCGCGGTCTTTAAGCACCGAACAGGCTGCCACAGCCATAGTGTCGTTTGCACAAATGATAGCATCGGGCATATCACCTGAATCTATGATCTTCTGAACAGCAGCCTTAGTGGGCTCTGACCAGAAATCACCATAGCTAACCATACTTTCATCAAAAGGCATATTATGCTCAACAATAACCTCTTTGAAAGCTTCAATACGTTCTTCCGAGAAAGCATTACCCTCAAAACCGGCTATAAAATGCAGTTTGCGAGCATTGTGTCGCTCTATCACATGACGCGTGATCTCGGACATACCTTCGCGGTAATCAAAGCGCAGATTATAGCAGCCCTCTATATATCCGCCAAGAACAAACACAGGGATACCATGTGCTTTTGCTTCGGCAACCTTTCGCGCTGAAAGCTCGCGATCCTTTATCTTCTCATAAAGCACGACCAGAACGTCTATCACATTGAAGTCCATCAACTCATAAACGCTTTTTTCACCTATCTCTGTAGGCGAATTGGAAGCAAGCTCGGAACAGCTTGAATATACAAAAACGCGGTAGCCGTAGTCGCGCAGATTTGCGTCAAGCTTTGTGATAAGCATATTTGACGAGGGGGTATTTACTTTAGTTGTAAATATTCCTAAAATCTTTTTTCCGCAGAGCATTGGCTCACCCCCATAAAAATATTTTCTAATTATTTATATAATAACACATTCCACAATTTTTTTCAACCCCTATCGAAAAATTTTTAACAAAGTAAGACCCGCTCCGCATCGGAGCGAGTCTTTTTTACATATTACTTGCCGAAACCGCCGAACAGACCGCCGATCTTATCAGCAATACCGTCGAAGTTCACCTTGGACTTTACGCCGTCAACAACGTTATTGATAACGTCATCGGGAAGATCCATACCGATAACGCCCTCAACCGCCTTGATGGGCTCGCTCTGGAACTTTGCGGCAAAATCCTTGTCGCTCTTAACCTTGTCTACGATCTCATCGATCTTTGCTTTGATATCCATTATGATTACCTCTTTCGTGAGAATTTATATGGATATTATAACATAACGCCGCTTAAAATGCAAGTATTAGTTTTATCAACTAACAAGTCGCACTTCAGTATCAGGGCTTGTATTCAAAGCAAGGCATAAGCTCCAGCTTGAACTTATTCTTTTCGTGCTTCATGTCAATAAGCGCCTTGGTTTCGGGATCGCTGCATACGCCCGTGCGGATATATTCGTCCAGCACCGCGTAGGTAAAGCCGAGGTTATCCTCATCAGTCTTTCCGCAAAGTCCGTCGGACGGCACTTTATCTACCAGCACCGCAGGCAGCTTCAGCTCTCTGCCTATCTGCTTCACCTCGTCTACTGTAAGACGGGAGAGCGGGCTGAAATCTCCAACAGAATCGCCGTATCTTGTCGAGTAGCCTACCCAGTCCTCGGAAAGATTACAGGTATTCACAACTCTGCCGTTATTGCACTGGCTTACCGCATAAACACAAGCCATGCGAAGTCTGGGCGGAAGATTTACCACAGCCTGCTCTGAAATGCCGTTGTTCTCATATCCGTTGCCGCTGTCAGCGCCCTTTATAGCGTCTATCATGCCCTGATACGCCGCCGCAATATTGACAGTGGTGTATCTTATTCCAAGGTGATCTACAAGCATCATCGACATATCTATATCGCTCTGCTCTCCGTTAGGCATAAGCACGCCGATAACGCGATCCTTGCCGAGCGCTTCCACACACAGCGCCGCCGCAACGGAGCTGTCCTTGCCGCCCGAAATTCCTAGCACGGCATTACAGCCCTTTCCGTTCTTCTCAAAAAAATCTCTTATCCATTCCACTACATCGCGCGTGGTCTGTTTTACATCAAAGCTGTACATAGTATCATTTCCTTTCCGGCTTATATATTCAAGCTCAGAACGCTCCTCCGTTCAGTTTGTTTCTTATCTCGCTGAGAGTATAGTCCTTTATGAGTTTTCCGTCCTTAAACACAGTTTCAAGCAGATTTCCGTCAGGGATATTCTCCGAGGTGTACTCGTCCTTGTAAGCAAGCTCGCCGTTTTCATCGCGGTAAACGAAGCAAAGACCCTTTTGGCTCTTTTTAAAGCCGCCGTCCTTGGGATTTTTGAAGATAGGATAGCATTTGCCGCCTACTTCAGCATAGCAAGCCTTGATACAAGAGCTGAACGTATCTCTTGTAAACGGCTTCAGCATATTATCCTCCTCTATGCAGTGCATGGAGAACGAGCCTACACCGAGCGCAACATTTGAGCACGCAAAGCCGTTGTTCATAAGTATCTCGTATATCTCCTCGCAGCGCTGCACAGTGATACTGTCGCCGTATATTGCCTTTACATGAGGGTCGAGCACCTTGTAGCCCTTGCTGTTGACAGTGCCGCCGAACTGCTCCCACAGCTTAAATACTGTCTTTGTAACTACCTCAACACAATCGCCCGAGTCGCCGCGCATCAGCATACAGCCGTTGTGCGCCATTATCTCATCGTGAAGCTGCGGAAGTATGTTGTCGATGACATTCCAGTAATCATAGCTGTCAAGCACGCAGGAGAAGCTCGTATTGGGATAAAGCTCCGTCAGCATTCTGCGCAGGAACGTTATCTCGTCGCCGTCAACTGCGTAATTGGAGCACATTACGAAATGCTCCGTGCTGACAGCGCCGTAAGCGACAGGCTCTTTCTCGCAGTCGCAGTTAAACATCTTTTCAAGATACGGAATAGCGGGAACTGTCGCGGTATTAAGGAACGACATACACCAGCCTGCGCCTGCTTTAAGCGCGGCGTCAACGCACATATCTCCTCTGAAATCAAACGCACCGAGCGCTTTTGCCCTCGGAACATCGTCCTCGCAGGTAATCGCGTAGTATTTATTAACGATATCGCGGTAGGTCTTGCCTACTGTTGCGGTTATCTGCGGATACCAAAGCTCAGCGGATATAAGACTCTCAAGCGCCTGAGGAAGCCATGCGAAATCATCGTGCGTGTTTGTGATACCGAACATCGGCACCTTTATCGGAACAAGCTCGCCCTCGGGCAGCGCAACTATCTCCAGCGGGAGATAACCAAGCCTGTGCAGCGCTCTTATCTTATCGCTGCTGTATACACCTTTTCCAAGCGAAACGTCCAGAACGCGTTCATATTCGCGAACCACATCGTCCTCGGGCTTTGC
>JAZNTS010000126.1:0-7179 GCA_045591905.1 Oscillospiraceae bacterium
CACTTCCCGTTTACCGAACCCAGTGCAGAGGTTGACGTTATGTGCTTTAACTGCAAGGGCGCAGGCTGTAAGGTGTGCAAGGGTGAAGGCTATATTGAGCTTTTGGGCGCAGGTATGGTTCACCCCAAGGTGCTTGAAAACTGCGGTATCGACCCCGAGGAATACAGCGGCTTTGCTTTTGGTATCGGCATTGAGCGTATCACAATGCTCCGTTATGAGATTGAAGATATGCGTCTGCTGTACGAGAACGATATGCGTTTCCTGAAGCAGTTCTGATTAAGTGACATAAGGAGAATAAAAAAGTGGATCTTTCAATGAAGTGGCTTAACGATTTCGTTAAGACCGATATGCCTATAAAAGAATTCTGTGACGGCATGACCATGAGCGGAAGCAAGGTTGAGACCTACTCCGTTCAGGGCGCTGACATAACAAATGTTGTTGTCGGCAAGTGCGTTGCTATTGAAAAACACCCCGACGCAGACACTCTTTGGGTCTGCAAAGTCGATGTCGGTGCGGCTGAGCCTGTTCAGATCGTTACATCTGCGCAGAATGTTTTCGAGGGAGCTTTCCTCCCTGTAGCGCTGCACGGTGCTACTTGCTACAATCATAAAGACATGAGCTTTATGAAGATTAAAAAGGGAAATATGCGCGGCATAAAAAGCGAGGGTATGATGTGTTCCTATGAGGAGCTCAATCTCACTCTTGCCGATGTGCCTTATTCCAGCGCAGAGGGTATCCTTATCCTTAATGACGACCCCGATTTCGATAAGATGACCGTAGGTATGGATATCCATGACGCGCTCGGTTTCAACGACACAACAGTTGAGTTTGAGATAACAAACAACAGACCCGACTGCCTTTCTGTGCTTGGTCTTGCAAGAGAGGCTTCCGCGACATTCGATCTTCCTTTCAACTACACAGAGCCTAAATTCACAGGCGTTGACGGTAAGGCTACTGATTATATCAATGTCGAGGTAAAAAATACACAGCTCTGCTCCCGCTATATGGCAGCAGTAGTTAAAAATGTAAAGATTGGCCCCTCTCCGCGCTGGATGGTTGAGCGCCTGAATGCGAGCGGTGTGAGAGCTATCAATAACTTTGTAGATATCACTAATTTCGTAATGCTGGAATACGGTCACCCCATGCACGCATTCGATCTGCGTTATGTTGACGATGCAAAGATCGTTGTAAGAAACGCTGAAGCTAATGAGAAGATAACCATTCTTGACGGTTCCGAGGTAACACTTAGCCCCGAGATGCTGGTTATTGCTGACGCTAAGAAGCCTATCGCTGTTGCAGGCGTAATGGGCGGCGAGTACAGCGGTATCATGGAGGATACACAGACTGTAGTTTTTGAAGCCGCTTGCTTTGACGGTGTTTCCGTGCGTATGACAGCGAAGAACATCGGTAAGCGTACAGACGCTTCCTCAAGATTTGAAAAGGATATCGACCCCATCAACGCAAAGCCCGCTCTTATGAGAGCACTTGAGCTTGTTGAAATGCTCGGCTGCGGCGAGGTAGTGCGTGAGTATATTGACGTTGACAATATCACAAAGCAGCCTGTAAAGCTGAAGCATGACGCACAGTGGATAAGCGATCATCTCGGTATCGAGATCCCCGAGCAGCAGCAGATCGACATCTTTAAAAAGCTCGGCTTCACTTATGAGGACGGCTATGTGACCGCTCCCAACACAAGAATTGACATTGAGCGTCAGTGCGATCTTGCTGAGGAAGTTGCTCGTATCTACGGCTACAACAAGATTCCCTCAACAGTTCCCAAGCTTTCCTCAAACAGCAGGATAACACCTATCCAGCACTTTGAGAAGCGTATTGTTGATATTATGGTATCTCAGGGCTTCTATGAGACTATGACTTTCAGCTTTATCTCACCGAAGTCTTATGAGAAGCTGAATTTTGCCGATGCGAAAAAGAACAGTGTAGTTCTTACAAACCCGCTCGGTGAGGATACCAGTGTAATGAGAACTTCTATGCTGCCCTCTATGATGACCTGTGTTTCTACTAATGTTGCAAACAGAAACCTTGCTGCTCGTCTGTTTGAGATAGGCAGAGTGTTCACTCCTACAGACGACCGTCTGCCTGTAGAGGAGGACGTGCTCGGTATGTGCTGCTATGGTGCAGATGAGGATTTCTACTCCATCAAGGGCGTTATCGAGGAAATTTTCGAGGATATGGTCATCGACGCTAAGTTTGTGCCCGTTAAGGATAACAAAACTTATCACCCCGGAAGATGTGCAGATATCGTATGCGGCGATACCGTTATCGGTACTGTAGGCGAGCTTCACCCGTCTGCCGCCGAAGAATATGATGTATCCTGCCGCGTATATGCAGCAGAGCTTTACATTGGCAAGATGTTTGCTGCGATGGGCGATGAGCGCAAGTACAAGCCGCTTCCCAAGTATCCCGCTATGACCCGCGACCTTAGTCTTCTTTGTGACGACGAGGTTACTTCTGATACGATTATCGAAATCATCAAGAAGAACGCAAAGTTCCTTGAAAGCGTTTCTATATTTGATATGTACAAGGGTGAGCAGGTTCCTGACGGTAAGAAGAGCCTTTCCTACAAGATGGTGCTCCGTAAGGACGGAACACTCACCGATGAGGAAGCTGACAGCTCTGTTGACCGCGTTCTCAAGGCTCTTGCTGAACGTAATATAGTTCTCAGAACTTGATTAGGAGGATAATAATGGCATTCACTTTTAAAAAGTACGCTGCACTTACTACTGCGCTTGTATGTGCCGCTTCTATGACAGGCTGTGCTGACAATGGTTACATTGGTACGATAGATGGTCTTGAAATCCGCAACGGTATCTATCTCTCCCAGCTGCTCACTGCTCACAGTAATGGTATGAGCAATATTAACGAGGTAAAAGCTGAGGCAGGCGACACTTCCGAGATCGCCGATGTTTTCTCTGAAACGATAGACGGCGTTAATGCCGAGCAGTGGATAAAGGATGAAACTCTCAGACTTTCAAAGCGCTATGTGGCGATAGAGCGCCTTTTTGAAGAGGAGGGCTTGACACTTGACGCAGAGAAAGTAGCTGAAGTCAACGCTGATGTTAAGGAAACATGGGACTCTGAGTCCTTGAACTATTATGGTTTCACTATTTCTGTAGAGTCTGTCTATGGTTATCCTACCATGGGTAAGTATTACGAGTCCATCGGTATTGGTCAGGACAGTATGAAGGATATTGAGATCAACGCTCTCAAGGAAGAGGCACTTTTCCTTGAGGTATATGCAAACAACGAGGAAACAAAGGTTTCTGACGAAGATATCGACGCTTATCTGCTTGAAAACTACATGAGCGTGAAGTATATCGAGGTTCCTTTTGATGACTATTTCGGAATCAATCTTACTGACGAAGCCGAAATAAAGGCGCTCAAGGATACCGCTAAATCCTATGTTGACCGTTATAACAGCGGCGAAAGCTATATTGATATCTATTACGATCATGCTCTAATGCTTGCACAGAATGAAGCTATGGCAGACGCCGAGGAAGCTCTTGAACAAGAGGGCGCAGAGCAGCCCGCTGATTTTGATGCTTACATTGAAGAAGCAAAGAAGGGCGCAACTGCAGAAAAGGCTGAAAGTATAGAAGAGCTTGAGTATGTTATCGCCGTGGAATCCAATTCACTTTCCACTGAGCTGAGCGACCTTATTACCAAAACCGATGAAGACGGCAAGGCTTACTATTACGAAACAGAAACCGCCGCTTATCTCATTATTCGCGACGATGTTACTTCTAAAACACAGTGGAAGCAAGATAACAAGCTGAATATTCTGTCTAAGTTTAAATACGAGGATTTCAACGAGTATCTTTCTGCTGCTTCGGAATCTTATACTGTAGAGTTTGACAGCTACCTTGTTGATACTAAGTATGCGCCTCATTCCTACAAGGCTTTTGCGCCTGCTGAAAAGTAAACAAAATTTCGCCCGCTTTCGAACCACGAGAGCGGCGCGGTTTTATGGAGAGATTTTATGATAAGAGAGCTTACCGAGAACGATTTTGATGGTCTTATGCAGCTTTACACGCATTTGCACGACAATCCCGTTCCCACAAAAAGCAGTGAGATACTTTCATTGTGGCAGCGAATTTTGAACGATAAAGACCATCACATAATCGTTGCCGTTGAAAACGACCGCATAGTGTCCTCGTGTGTATGCGTTATTGTGCCTAATCTTACACACGCGCAGCAGCCGTATGCGCTTATCGAAAACGTAGTGACTGACCCGCGGTATCGCGGCAGGGGATTAGCTACTGCCTGCCTTGATTACGCAAAGGAAATAGCGCAGAAGAATGGCTGCTATAAACTGATGCTTCTGACAGGCTCAAAACTTGAAAGCACTCTGAAATTTTACGAACGCGCAGGCTATAACAGACAGGACAAGACCGCGTTTATACAGTGGTTATGATGTCCTAAGGTGAAAAATGATGCTACTTATGAGTTTAAACGGCGTTGCAATGTCATTCGCCGACAGAGAATTATTCTCGGGTGTGACTTTCGACGTCTACGATGATGACAGAATAGGTCTTGTCGGAGTTAATGGCTGCGGCAAGACTACGCTGTTTCGTCTTTTAAAAGGCGAGCACACGCCCGACGAGGGCGGAATACACATTGCGGGAAGCTGCAAAATGGGTTTTATGGAGCAGTTTTCCTGTAAGGATACACAGCGTACGGTTATGGACGAAGCGCTGACTGTATTCAAAGAGCTTGAGGAAATGGAGCTTCAGCTCGAAGAGCTACACGACAAGATTGACATGGGCGACCACAGCGCCGAAACGATTGAAAAGCAATCTCTGCTTACTGAGCAGTTTGAACGCGAGGGAGGACTTACCTATAAAAGCCGCACAGCTTCCGCGTTGATAGGTCTTGGCTTCTCGGAGAGCGATTTTAAGCTTTCGGTAGGAGTTCTCAGCGGCGGTCAGAAATCCAAGCTTCAGCTTGCAAAGCTGCTGCTGTCAAATGCAAATCTTTTGCTTCTTGACGAGCCTACTAACCATCTCGACATAAAATCCGTTGAGTGGCTGGAGCGCTTTTTGAACGATTATCGCGGTGCTTATATCGTTATATCGCATGACCGTTATTTTCTTGATAAGGTCACAAACCGCACTTTGGAGCTTGAAAACTGCATTCTTGACGACTACAAGGGCGGCTACACACGCTTTTTACAGCTAAAAGCCGAAGAAATGGAACGCCGCCGCAAGGTATACGACAGTACAGTTAAGGAGATAAAGCGCATTGAGGGCATAATCGACCAGCAAAAACGCTGGAATCAGGCGCACAACTATGTGACTATCGCAAGCAAGCAAAAATCCATAGACCGCCTTGAAGCAACTCTTGTAAAGCCCGAAGAAGCGCCCGAAGCGCTGAAATTCAGCTTTAAGTCTGCGGACGGCTGCGGAAACGATGTTTTTCATGCTTCCGACATAGCGCTCGGATTTGATGGTAAAAGGCTTTTTCGCGGAGTTAATGTCGATATCAAAAAAGGGGAGAGGGTATTTCTTCTCGGCAGCAACGGCTGCGGTAAGACCTCACTGTTTAAAGTATTTACAGGTCAGTATACGGCAGATAACGGAGATTACAGCTTCGGAACGCGTGTTCAGATGGGTTATTTCGATCAGGCGCAGGCAGGACTTACTGAAAGCAAAACTGCCATTGATGAGATATGGGACGAATATCCGCGCATGACCGAAACTCAAGTCAGAACAGCGCTCGGTTCGTTCTTGTTCAAGGGTGACGCGGTGTTTAAAAAGATATCCGAGCTTAGCGGCGGCGAGCGTGCAAGAATAGCGCTGTTGAAGCTAATGCTGTCGGGCGCGAACTTTCTTCTGCTTGACGAGCCAACAAACCATCTTGACATAACCTCATGCGAGGCGCTTGAAAACGCGCTTATGAACTATGACGGAACGATGTTTATAATTTCCCATGACCGTTATCTTATCAATAAGCTTGCCGACAGAATATATTATCTCACACCCGACGGTGTAAAGGAATACCTCGGCTCCTATGACGCTTATGCGCTTACCGTTCAGAACGTTGAGCAGGCTGCCGCTAATACCGCAAAGCCTGTTAAAGAGCAAAAGGTGAATGACTACAAGCTGAAAAAAGAGCGCGAATCGGAGCGCCGCAAGCTGAACACGAAAATATCTCGCGCAGAAGCCGAGATTGAGGAGCTTGACGCACTTATTGAGGAAAAGACCAACGAGCTTTCGGGACTTACCGATTATCAAGCTGCTATGGAACTATCCAATGAGATAGAGCAGCTTCGCACCCGACAAGAGGAGGTCATGTCCATTTGGGAGGAAGCCTCGCTTGCACTGGAGGAATTTGACCGATGACAAAACAGATAAGAGAGTATCTTATGTTTATGCGCGGATTTATGAGCGGTGAGCATACCAATGACGAGCTTATTGCTCAGCGCACTCTTTTATTAAAGCGGATACAGTTTTATCAGCACGAACGGCTGATACATTTGCTTGTAACACTTGCGTTTGCTTTGTTCTTTCTTCTTTCGCTTTTTATGGCGCTTATACTGAAAGAACTTGGCATTTTAGTTCTGACAGGGCTTTTTTTGGTGTTGCTGGTGCCGTACATTAGGCATTACTATTTCCTTGAAAACTCTGTACAGGAGCTTTACACCATCTATTACAAGCTGGAAAAACTGTAAAATACCGTAAAAACAGCACATTTATTAATAATTCACAAAAACCTTTAAAGATTTTTGTGAATTATTTTTCTTTTACCCCCCTTTACAAATCAACAATTTCTGATATAATTACATAAGTGCTGTACAACAATAATCCGTGCGGCACTTGATTTAAGGAATATCAAGAAAACGTTTACAGTAAAAATGAAAGAAGGGAAGATATGTTTCTGTTCAGATGGCTTTGGAAGAACATGAAAGGCTGCCGAGGCATATACATCGTCGCATTGTGTATAACGCTGATCTGTCAGTCGATGTACATTCTGACGCCGTATTTCACACAGCAGATAACCGACACATTTATCGTCAACGAAAATGCGGCTGAAAACCTGCAGAACCACTCCGACACGCTAATTGCAATGCTTTTCGCAATGGTCGGATTTACGCTGCTCAGAGGTGTTCTGCAATACAAGTCGGATCGCAGCCATGTCGTTCTGTGAGCCAGGGCGTTGGTG
>JAZNTS010000127.1:0-3016 GCA_045591905.1 Oscillospiraceae bacterium
GGGAATGATAGGCAGTTTTTCCCCCTCAGAAAGAACAGAGCCTTTGCAGGAAGCCGCTTCAAGGTAGGAATCCTCAGCAATTCCGAGAAATCTCACTTTTTTATCATCTGTCCCGAAACGCTTCTCAGTGATGTGCTTGCACTGAAGTGCGCAATCGACACCGTTTTTTCCTATACCTATCACAAAGAGTCTGTTCATTCCAAACAAACTCTTATTAACATTTGTCAGCTTCATAACCCTTTCGGGTTTAAGCCATTCTATCTTCCTTTCAATTTCCATGAAATCCCCACCTCATTCATAAAAATTTCTGTATAAATCAGTTCTCCTATCACTCATGACAGGAAAACGGCTTCTAAGCTGTCTTACATCTTCCGAGCTTATGTCGGCGCATATTAGCTCCTCGCGAAAAGGCTCAGCACAAGCAAGAATTTTGCCGTCGGGCGCTATTATAACGCTGTCACCGGAATATGTAGTATCAGCATTACCTACACGGTTGCTGCCCACGATATAACACTGATTTTCAATAGCGCGAGCTTTAAGCAGCGTAAGCCAATGTTCTTTACGAGCGCCGCTCCAGTTAGCACTGACGATGATACAGCCGCATTTTTGAGAGAGCTTACGAAAAAGCTCAGGGAAACGCAGGTCGTAGCATATCGCAAGGCCGATACACATATCGTTCAAAGCAAACGCACAAACGTTATCTCCTGCCTTGTACGGCTCGTTTCCGATGGAAAACGGGTGTAGCTTGTCGTAACTTGCAATTATGCTTCCGCAGCGGTCTACAGCAACAAGCCTGTTAAAATAGCTCTCATCTTCGCAGACGGCAACGCCGAAAACACTTGCAATTCCGTACTTCTTGGAGCATTCGGCAAAAAAATCTATCGTTTTGCTGTCGGCTGAAGGCTCGGCAAATGATGTGTCAAGCGTAAACCCAGTCAGTGACAACTCGGGAAAAACAATAACATCACAAGCTAAAGCAGAGGCCTTTTCAAAAAAAGCCTCACACTTGAGCATATTATCATGTTTATTTTCCCAGATTATATCATACTGAGCCGCGCATATTCTCATAATACCGCCCCTTACAAGACCTATTAATATTATATAATAATTCCGTGTGATTGTCAACACAAAATGTCTATTTATAACAAAAATTAACCGATAAAAAAGCTTATCAAAGCGAATTTATGCTTTTTGCAAAATAATATAGACACAAACAGCAAAATGTGGTATAATATATGCGTATTTTCACAAATCTTATATTCAAGGAGAATCACATATGAATAGAATTACTAAAAGGACATTGGCAGCGACAGCATCAATACTGATGTGCGCCTCTCTGCTTACGGGCTGCGGCGGCAGCGGAAATTCCTCTGCTGACAACGTAAGCGACGGTCAATCCGGTGTAGTTTCTGACGGCGGTGAAAACAGCGGTGCAGTCAATACAGGCTGGACTTATGGTCAGGTCGCTGTTGGCGGCGGCGGATTTGTTACAGGTGTTTTCAGCACTTGTGAGGAAGGCGTTTATTACGCACGTACAGATGTTGGCGGAGCGTATCGCTGGGACGACAGCGCAAAACAATGGCGTTCCCTCAACTATTGGGTTTCAGAGGAGGACGTTGGCTTAATGGGTATCAGCGCCGTTGCTGTTGACCCCAACAATGCCGCAAAAGTATATCTTCTCGCGGGAACAAGTTATTTCAGCGGCGGAAAGACCTGTATCCTTATTTCAGATAACTATGGCGAGAGCTTCACTAGCGTGGAGGTAACTGACCTTATCAAAAATCATGGTAACGGAATGGGCAGAGGTAACGGCGAAAGACTTGCTATCGACCCCAACAACCCTGATATTATTTATGCAGGCGGTAACTCGGGCGGTATGATAAGAAGCACCGACGGCGGTAATACATGGCAGACCGTTACAAGCTTCCCTGTAACTGCTACAACAAACCAGAATGGCGTTAATATCATAGTTTTCGACCCTGACAGCGAAAAGGACGGCACTACACAGCGCATTTACGCCGCAGTTTCCCATAGCAGCGACAACATCTATGTTTCAGAGGACGGGGGCGAAACATGGAGTCTGCTGCCTAATGCACAAAATGCAATGCCACAGCGAATAAAGCTTGACTCAAAGGGTAATCTTTATGTTACTTACGGCGATACCGAAGGTCCTTGGGGAATGTCTAACGGATCTGTTTACAAATACGATATTGCAGCAGGAACAGCAGAGAACATTGCACCCGCAAGCACACCGTTCTCCGATATAGCTATTGACCCCAACGACGAGCAGAGAATGGTGCTGACTACCGCTTGCACATGGCAGCAGCAGCCAAACGGAGCTTATGGCGATGTCATCTATACGACAACCGACGGCGGCGAAAGCTGGACAAATATCCTAACGGACGCTACGATGTCAAACAACGATATGAGCTGGATAGACGGATATGCATTCCACTGGTGCTCTTCCCTTGCACTCAATCCGTTTGACACCGATGAGATCATGGTTACCAGCGGTAACGGTATTTTCGCTTGTGATAACATCTGGGACGAAACACCTGAGCTTTACTTCAACTCCAAGGGTATCGAAGAAACAGTTCCGATGGATATGATAACGCTTGAGGACTATCCTCTCGTTTCAGCAGCCCTCGACTATGACGGATTTGTACATGACGACATCTATACCCCCGCAACAAGACACGGCGGTCAGATCGGCTCTGTTACAAGTATTACAATTGCGCCGCAGAACAGAGATTACTGGGCTAAGGTAGGCGGCAGTGACAGCGAGCAGCTTCTCACCTACACGACCGACGGCGGTAAAACATGGAACAAAATCACCACCTCGCCCGAGGCAGGCAAGGTATGCCATAGCGGCAAGGTCGCTTTCAATGCAGATGGTTCACGCCTTATATGGGCTCCCGAAAACGCGCACGGTTGCTACTACACTGAAGACCTCGGCAAAACTTGGACAAAGTGTGAAGGTATCATCACTTCAAAGGTCTACATCATTGGTGATTCT
>JAZNTS010000128.1:0-6032 GCA_045591905.1 Oscillospiraceae bacterium
GCGCGAGCCATTGTCTGCCATACTTTTCAGACGTATCTTGTTCGCGCTTGAAAGCGCTGTTTCAGACGCCGAAAAGAACGCCGAAAGCGCTATAAGAATTATGATAAGTACTATGTCCATGTTAGTTATTCCCATTCCTTCCATATCTCAGGCTTATAGCCTGTTGTCGCTTGTCTTCCGTTTCTGACGATAGGCGTTTTGTAAAGCCTTGGATTTTCCGAAAGCTTATCAGGCTTTGCGTCGTCGTAAAGATATTTTATCTCGGCGTAGTCCTTTGCGTTCTCGTCAATGACGGAATCTATCTTTCCTCCGAGAGCCTTTACAACACTGTCAAGCTCACCCTTGCTGAGTCCTTTCGAAAGCACGTCGATAAACTGATATTTTATACCGCGCTCCTTGAACCAGCGCTCCGCTTTTTTCGTATCAAAGCATTTTGATTTGCCGAAAATCTGAATGTTCATACATTCACCTCGCTCAGCACATATTGCTTTATTGCCTTTGTAACACCGCCGCAGTTGTTGCTTTGTGCTATGTGGGTAGTAAGCTTTTTGATATCTTCGCTGCCGTTTTCCATGGCGAAACTCATTCCGGCGGTAGTCAGCATATCCATATCGTTGTAGTAGTCGCCGAATGCCATTATTTCGCTGCGGTCGATACCCAGTGCAGCAGAAAGCTTTTTCAGTGCGCTGCCCTTGCTTACGCCGCCCGCCATAACGTCCATCCATATCGGCCCCGATACCTGAATATTCAGCCTGTCGCCGAATATAGCGTCAAGCGCAGGCTTTCCGCGTTGCTGCGCGCCCTGCATATCGCAGACAGCAAGCTTGTATACGGTATCCTTTATCGCGAGCAGGTCGTCACATTCTATGTGGTTTTTGTAGAATTTAGAAACCTCTGCGTTGAAATCAGAGGTGTCATGCAGATGATATGTACCGCCAACGGCGCACACCAATATTTTAAGACCGCCTATCTTCTCTGCGGCGTGCATGAACTCCTCAAAATCGCTTCTGTCAAGCGGAGTTATCTCAAGTGTTTTACCCTCGTGTACGATATATGCGCCGTTATCGCAGATGTAGTCCAGCTTTTTGCGGTATTCCTCGGGAAAGAGGTGCTCGACTGCGGCATAGGTGCGGCCGCTTGCTACGGTGAATTTAACGCCTTTTTCGCACAGGCTGTCTATAGTTTCAAAAAAATCCTCGGGAAGCTGCTTTTTGTCGTCCAGCAGCGTTCCGTCCATGTCGCTTGCAATTAGTTTTATCATTTACTTGTCCTTGTCCTGTTTTAGTTAAGCGGCTCCTTGCTGAAGCCTGTGTACAGAAGATCTGTATTATACAGCGACGCGTCGAATCTGTTTATCGCGTCGGTTATATCGTATGCGAAGTCATCGGGGATATCCTCGCTTTCGATGAAATGTTGAAGCGCGGTGACAAAGTTCTTTTTTAGTGCGAAGCTGTCTTTCAGCGCAACTTTCATCGGAACGCGCTTTCCCGTGTCAGCGTTTCGGAGCGTTGCGATATCCTTGTCCAGAAGCTTCATTATATAGCTTATGCTGTCGCTGCTGTGTTTGCCGAAAACGAGCTGATGGAACACAGCCGCCTTGCACAGCGCCGCCATATTGTATTCTTTAAGCAGAGTTTCGTGCACTGACATCAGCGTGAACAGAAACTCTTCTATAGACGCGTAGTTTTGGGAGATACCCATGCACATCGTAAGGCTGTCAACATTTGCTCTTGAAAACTTTATCGCAGTATCGAGCGCTGTGCGCACCTTGTTCATCGGGCATACATCTATCGGCACTGCAACGGCGTTTTTGGCGCTTCTGATGTATCGGTACGCCTCTTCTGCCGTCATCATCGGGAAGCTTCCGCGAAGCCTTGCCATCGTTATAGGCGTGTCGAGCTGAAGCTGTGCAAGTTGGAGAAGTTGCGGTGACAGCTTTTTAACTGCGGGAAATTCCATTATTACCGGAATATTACGAAGCTTAAGCTTTTCCTTAAAATCCTGAACAGTAAGCAGAACATAGCTGAAATCAAACACCTCGGTAAGCTCTGCAAACATCGGGTCGCCAAGTCTTAGAATATATTCAACGCCGTCGGGAAGCTCGGTCATTTTCATTATCGTGCGGAAATCGACCTCCACATAACGTACACCCATCTCGCCAAGCGCTTCTATATATTTATATATGTGAGTCGGGTGTGCATTTTCGCATATTGGAAGTGTGCACAGACTGTTATCGGTTATTATAGTTTTCATTTTTATCCTTTCGAGTGAAAACTGCGCACTGCGGCAGTAAGCTTTGTGCTACAATAAAACATTATATATTATATCACATTTCGCCGCACTAATCAAGCGGAAACAGTTGCACATAAAGTAAGAATAAGATAAGAATCAGCAAAGCTTTTTGCATTTTCTGCACAAAATAACCTGTTTTGAATTTCGGTGCTTCTGCCTGATGTACAAAATACACTTGCATTTGACCGAAAAAAGATGTACAATATAGATACACTTAGATTCTATTAATGGAGTTACAATGCAGAACTTTTATATGATACTTCTCGGTGCAAGCGGAGTTTATCTCACGGCACAGCTTGCGGCGTATCTCTTTTTCGGAAAGATATTCTTCCCAAACGCAGGGATACTTTTTCAGCAGCGGAAAAACCGTTTTGAATGGCAGATGGTGTTTCCTAAGAATTTGCTGCTGCTTGTGATATTTATATTCAGCACATCGCTTTTCGGGCTGATGATGGAGCTTCTCGGCGTCGTGGGCTGGTTGTCGCTTCCGCTGGGCGCAGTTGGAGGTCTTGCGGTTAATTTTCTTATCAATGCGGTGATAGCGCCCTCGGTGTTAAAGGTGCAGAATTCCGCAGCGCCCACAGATGAGCAGCTTGACGAGGCTGACGGAGTGGTTTGTGAGGATATCCCTGCGGACGGCTATGGCAGGATTAAGGTCAAGCATGGCTCGCGCAGCTATTATTTTGACGCGGTATCGGCGAATGACAGACTGTTAGAGCGCGGAGAACGCGTTGTGGTGCTGTATGCACAGGTCGGGCTTTGCTTTGTTGAGGCTGAGGCACACCTTTTTGATATACTTTTTGAACAGGAAGCCGCACCCTCCGAAGCTCAAGCCGCTCAAGAGCAAGCTAACGGTGAACAAGCTGATGATGAAGCTGAAGCGCCTAAGCATGATACAGTGATATTCACGCAAGAAAGCAAGGGTGAGTGACTATGGAGATTATCCAAAGCTTTGATTGGGCGGTGCTTGACGGAATACAGCAGGTGTTTTCCTGCGGATTTCTTGACACGGTGATGCCTGTGATAACTGCACTTGGAAATATCGGGGCGGTGTGGCTCATAGCGGCGGCAGTCATGCTTTTTTTCAAAAAATACCGCCGCTGCGGAGTTGATATAATACTCGTTACCGCAGTCGGAGCGCTTCTGATAAATCTGATAATAAAGCCGCTGGTCGCGCGCGACCGTCCTTGCTGGATAAATGAGGATATCGAACTTCTTGTGGCGATACCGCAGGATTATTCGTTTCCGTCGGGACATTCGTTTCAGTCGTTTGCGTCGGCTACGGTCATTTTCATACATCACAGGCGAATGGGAATATTAGCTTTTGCCCTTGCGATGCTTATAGCGTTCTCGCGGTTGTATCTGTATGTGCATTTTCCGACCGATGTGCTTTGCGGAATTGCAATCGGAATCGTGCTTGCAATAGCCGTGTGCGCTGTTTCAAGGCGCATTAAAAAGCTTGACAAGCTACTTAAAACAGAATAACGAAAAGCTCCGTCCAGTCTTTTGTCATGGCGGAGCTTTTTTATAAGTATCACGCGGGGATCTCAGGAAGAATATTGTATATCAATATCGCAGCCAAGAGAATGTTGAATATGTTTGTGATGCCGATATAGGTGATGCGTTTTTTCTTGTGCTTCATAGCGCAGGAGATGAATCCAATCCAAACGCAGGAGCACGCAACAGCGACTACCAGCGCAATCATTCTTACAAACGGGCTGAAAGTCAGCGAGAAAAGCTCAACAAACACCAGCCCCAGTAAAAATTCACATAATGGAACAAGCGTCAGCGGCAAGGTTGCCCATGCCCACAGATTTCGTTTTTTTCTGAAAAAAAGAATAACTATAACAGCAAAAAGTGCCGCTATAACGCCACATTCGATAGCCATAGCCTTACCTCGCTTTTCGTTTTTTGTTATCGCAGAAGTTTTTCTGCACTGTAATTGTCGCTGCACACTGAGTAAATGACTTCATTACCGTGAATGCTCACAACAGCGTCGTCAAATTTGTATACCTCATCGGGTGCGTAAGCTGAGAATGTCGCTTTTTGTTCAGCGTTGTATTGCTTTAGTGAATCGGATATTCTCTGCGCCGCGTCTGAATCGACAGCGACAAATATTCCGAGACTATCGGGGTATACTCCCGCGCCTGCAACATAAGCGAAAAAATCGGTCACGTCAGCGGGGGAGATGTTGAAATACGTTTCGAGTTTGTCTGATGTCACTTCTGTCATTTCGGGAAGCTCAAGTGTTTTGAGAGCTTCGGCAGTTCTTTCTGCGGCGGTCTTTTCCGTCACAGCGGAGCTGTCAGACCTGTTTGCACAGCCTGTCAGCATGATGCACGCCGCCGATGCGGCGAGTATTGACCTCAGTTTTCTCATTTTCTTTGTTCTTGTATTTTAGGATATATTATCTTCTATATATACGAGCAGGATATCATAGGTTGTGTTTTTAAAATGCACGCCGTCCTGCGCAAGAAGCTCAGGGTCGGCATAACCGTCAGCACCCATCATTTCAGAGTGGAAGTCTAAATACATGATGTCCTTTTGCTGACATATCTTTTTTATAACACCGTTAAATTCAGTTACCATCTCATTTGTTACAGCAGTGTCAGCATTTTTGCCGACAGGAGTAACCGATATGCAGTAGATATCCGAATTTGGGCAATCAACTTTAAGCTTATTGATAAGCTGTTCGTAGTGTTTTTCCGTTGATGCTGTTGACGGCAGAGCGTTTGAGCCGAGCATGATAAAGATCCTGTCGGGCTTCATGGAGTTTGCATATTCGAGCGCAGTAGTGTTATGGAAGTCACAATATTTTGAATAAGCCCCGTATGGGGTGTAACCAACGCTTGCGGCAACGTTAGCAACATCAAGCTTATTATACAGATGAAGACCTGTTGTAATGCTATCGCCAATGAAAAGATCGTTTTTGAAACGCTCCTTGCTGTAGCCGAGAGAATCATCGTTTTCGGGCTGGTCGGTCGATGCGCCGGAGGTAGAACGTTTTGTCATAGATACTGATGTCGCATCTTGCGATATAGCAGATGTTTCCGCCTCCTGTGTTTGCACTTCGACTTCTGATACGGTAGTTGCCTCAGTGGAAACCGTTGTCTGCTCTCCGAGTATCGAGGGAGAATAAACAAGGTTTACAACAAGCACGCATATTACAAGTATCAGCACGATCATTATAATATTAAGGATCAGGACAGAGCGTGGAAGCTTTGGTTCAAGCATTTTAATTCCTCCGAGATAAGCTCATATTTATAATATTATACAGCAACACGCCCTAAATTGCAATACAATTACGAAAAAATGTTGCCGTCGGCGCAGAAAATTTTGGTGCGCACTATTCTTAGCCTCGATATCTCCTCGCCGGTGGCATTCTGAAAGGCTTCAAACAGCAGTGATGGATTGATGTTGAAGTCGTTGCCTGCGGGGAGGCGCAGCGTTATTGCGTCAGCTTCTATGGAAAGCTCGGATATCAGCGGCTTGAGATCGACCGTAGAAACGCCCTTTTTTGTCTTTTTCTCGGTCAGTATCTGCTCGTTGTCGGTGAAAGCGCGGAATTTTTCAATATCCACGTCCGATTCTATTCTATACTCTGCCGAAGCAATATCGGTGTTCTTATAATTAGGCGTTTTTACGCTAATTATTCGTATGTCGGGCGGTAAACTTTCGTTAAGCTTCCGCATTACCTCCTCGGGCGCTATATCTTCCGTCAGACGGAAGTCCATAGCCTC
>JAZNTS010000129.1:0-3918 GCA_045591905.1 Oscillospiraceae bacterium
ACTTCCTCTGCGACAGGCTCTTCGTATGTGGGAGTTATATCCTCAATGGCTTCTTCTGTCATAAGGAATGCATTGGGGTCCTCGGGCTCGGGCTCATCGGGATCGTATTCCATAGACGCACCCTCTACAACAGGCAGAGCGCCGCTTGCAACATATTCCTCATCTACGCCTGTAGATTCCATCGCAAAATTATCCATCATTCGCTCGCCTGAGCTGCTCTGCTTAACAGCCGCGCCTATCTCCGGCATTTCGCTGTTGGTAGCAGGATACATATTTGAAAACTGCGCCGTGATAGCTTCGATCTCAGAAGTATCCGCAACGCTGCCGCCAAAGCTGTCAACACCGCCAAAATCATCAGCAGGCTGCACGGAAGCGCCATCATCATACTCATCAGGCGCAGAAATTCCGCCGCCGCTCATGAATTTATTGATCTGCTCGATCTCGCCCTCGGTCATATTGGCATAGCCATAGTCCTCGCTCTCTGTATTCCAGAGAGGAACGTTGCCGTTTTTGGGGAGATTATTATACTGGTCATTGGAATTGCTCTGCAGCTTCATACCGCACTTTTCACAAAATGCGCCTGATTTCTGCATATGCATACCGCAGGTAGGGCAGAAAACAAGAGTGCCCTCCTCGCTGTTAAGAGGCTCTACTCCGGGCATACCCTCTGCTTCGGGCGCAGCAGCGGAAGCCTGCTCCTCCTCCGAAGGCTGCTGTGAAACGGGAGTGCCGCATTCAAGACAGAACTGATATCCTCTTATCAGACTTTTGCCGCAATTCTCGCAAAACATAAATTATCCTCCTGCCTAATTTTTTACATATACTAAATAAAATAATAGCATTACAATCCATTCTTTAGTATACTATATAGCCCAAGAAAAGTCAATTATCTTAATGCAATATTGTAAAAAAGAGATAACAACACACAATCGCATTTGTGCATTATTATCACAACCTGAGCAAAAACGCCGCCCTGAATTAAGGACAGCGTCAGTTGTAGTATGCGATATTAGAATACCGTTGTAAAATAAAGCCCTGCGAAAACTCCCGCAGCAATTGCGAGTATTCCGTTTACGATAAGGCAGAACACGATATGTCCACGTGTGTAGTATTTCTCTTGCTTTTCTTTTTTGGGCTTTTTGACAGGCTCGAGCGGTATTGCCTCGGGAATAGGCGAGGCAGCTTCGGGAGCAGGCGTAATTTTCTCAACAGGCTGTGAAAGCTGTGTGGGCGATGTCTGTACTATCGCAGTTTCGCAAACGCTCTGCTTCTCAGCGGGAGCTTCACATTTTGCTCCGCAGAAAGTGCAGAAAGCGCCTCCCTCGGGAACGATATTTCCACATTGATTACAATACATAATTATATTCCTTTCAGTTGTATTTGATTTATTTTTAACTCTATGTATTCAATCCGCCGTTGTTGCGGACATAATCGAACAGATATTGCTGAGCTATTCCCTCAATACCTTTCGTACATTCGGGAAGTCCGTTGGGATAAAACTCTGCCATAAGCCGCTTCACCCACACATCGCGCGGAAAAGCGTCGTATTTTGCAAAGCCGAACAGCAAAACGCAATCAGCGACCTTATCTCCAACGCCCACTATGCATTTCAGCTTTTCACGCGCACTCTCCAGCGGAAGCGCCTTTATCTCGGCAAAATCGACCTCGCCGCTGTTCACTTTATTCACCGCGTCACAGATGTACCTTGCACGAAAACCTGCACGAAGCGGCGCGAGCTGCTCGCGAGTAACTCCGCGGAGTCTTTCCGCCGTAGGGAATGCATAACCGCTGCCGATATCCTCGCCGAAGCTTTCGCAAAGCCGCGCTATTATCCCAGAAATGCGCGGAATATTGTTGTTTTGGCTGATGATAAAGCTTATCAGCGCCTCAAACGGCTCTTGACGAAGTATCCTTATTCCTGCGCTGCTTTTGCACGCTTTGCCGAGCGTTTCGTCCGCTGACAGGCGCGATACCAGCTTGTCATAATCGGTAGAGATGTCAAAATACTCCTCCCAGAACGGGATATCCGCTTGTGCAATACCGTGCAGCATAACTCCGTCGTCGCACTGCGAAACAGTGAGGCTGCGCCCTCCCGCAATACCCGAAAACCTGCCGTCTGCGCCCTCGCTCCAGCGAAAGCACTGCCCGCACATGAACGTGCGCTTTATATCAAAGCTTCTCGTTTTGATTAAGAAATCCATTGATTTTTTTGTAAACCCCTTGATTATTTACCTTAATTATAATACAATATAAATATAAAATCAAGCAAAACGGCAGAATTTCAGATTTTCATCACTTACTTTTTTCAAAAAGAGAGGACATTATCATGCGCGAAAGTATTCTTACAATACCGATAAACGAAGTGTTTGAGCCTAAGGAGGGCTGCCCTATCTGCGCTATGCGTAACACTGTCGAGGAGCACATTTCTGAGTACATCATGGGCGCTGCTATGATGGAGCCTGATGTACGTATCGAAACAAACAGGCTGGGCTTCTGCCACACGCATTTCAACTCGCTTTTAAAGCAGAACAACCGCCTTTCACTGGGTCTTATGCTGAACACCTATCTGCAATCCGCAAGAGCCAACGTGTTCGAGAAAAAGGGCATATTCTTCACCAAGGGCGCAAAGGCTAAAAAGTGCAGCGAGATGGAGGATACCTGCTTTGTGTGCAGCAAGGTTGACTGGGGCGTTGAGCATATGCTGGAAACAGTGTTCACCATGTTCCGTGACGACCAGAAGTTCCGCAACCTTTATTGTTCCCAGAAATACATCTGTATTCCTCACTACAATCTGCTTATGTCGCACGTTCCGACAAAGCTTGCAAAGGGCGACCAGAAAGCGTTTATCGACGCGACCGACAAGCTTATCGAAAACTACATAAAGGAGCTTAACGAGGACGTTGAGGCGTTCTGCAACAGCTTTGACTACCGCAACGCAGGCAAGCTCCACAACGAGGATATGGAGCACGTTCGCAATTCTATAGAAAGAGCGATAGAGTTCCTTACATCGCGCAAGCCTGACGTAAAATAATTCAATAACGTAGGGCGGGATGCCCTCATCCCGCCGTAATTTTATGTATAGATAAAGGAAAAGGCAAAATGGACATTTTAGCAATAGAAAGCTCCTGCGACGAAACTGCCGCAGCCGTTATCAGAGATGGCAGAGAGATAATATCCTCCGTTGTCGCAACGCAGATAGAGGAGCATAAATTATACGGCGGCGTAGTTCCCGAGATAGCAAGCCGCCGCCACTGCGAGAGCATAGTCGGCGTTGTGAACGAGGCTCTCGAAAAGGCAGGCAAGACCGCCGCTGAGATAGACGCTATCGCTGTCACATACGCACCGGGGCTTATCGGCGCACTGCTTGTTGGCGTTAATTTCGCAAAGGGGCTTGCGTTTTCGCTGAACAAGCCGCTTATCCCTGTGCATCATATCCGCGGACATATCGCGGCAAATTACCTTGCTCACGCGGAGTTAGAGCCGCCCTACATCTGTCTTGTTGCGTCGGGCGGTCACAGCCATATCGTAAAGGTTAAGGGCTACACCGAGTTTGAAACTATCGGCAGAACGGTAGACGATGCGGCGGGCGAGGCATTCGACAAGGCGGCGCGCGCGATGGGCTTCCCGTATCCTGGAGGAGTTCACATCGACAAAGCAGCAAAGCTCGGAGATAAGCTTAAATACAAGCTTCCGCACCCAAAGACCGCAAACCCGTATGATTTCAGCTTTTCGGGACTGAAAACATCTGTAATTAACCTTATCCACAACGCAAAGCAAAAGGGCGAGGAGCTTGACATAAACAGCCTTGCCGCAAGCTTTCAGTTTACTGTAAGCGATATACTTACCTCGAAATTCGTTCAGGCGGCTAAGGACAGCGGCTATAAGACTATCGCGCTTGCGGGCGGTGTTGCCGCTAAC
>JAZNTS010000130.1:0-30529 GCA_045591905.1 Oscillospiraceae bacterium
CGGCAACTACTGCCACAAATCCGTTTGAGTCGACCTTGTCCAGCGGAGTATATCCAAAGCTGTCCTCCTGATAATCCCTTGCACCGCGGCTTTGTGCGTTTCCGATAGAGATCTCGGTAACATCAGAGCCTGAGATGCTAAGGCTTACAACAAATCTGTCTTCCATATCAGTATGTAAACTCATCGTTGCAGAAGCTTCTGAACACCAGCTTTGTCGCGCCTGCTTCTATAACATCATAGTCCTTGACCTCTTCGGGCGTGAGGAGAAGTGAGTTGTTGTGATATACATTGTTTTTGCCTGCGCCGAGAGTGACAAAGAACTTTCTGCTGCGCGAGTCATATGTAAGGACTGCGTCGCCTTCCTTGGAGATAGCCTTGTCAAACGAGAGATTTACATCAAAGTTCGAGCCTCTGCCTATCGTATTCTTTTCGCTGTGAACAGGGAAAGATATTCCCTTGTTATCGCCCTCGACAACTACCAGCCAACCACATACGGGAGCAATACCCGCATCGCTTACATTAAGTGCGATAGTAGCGCTCATTTCCTTTTTGGAGCGAGCAGGTATTACGGGAGCCGCGGGTGCTGCGGGAGCAGCAGGTGCGCTGCTTGCGTCAAGAGGAGTTGTTTTGGGGAAATCGGGAGCGCCGCTTGTGTCAAGCGGGGTCGTCTTAGGGAACGCAAGATCGTTTCCTGTTTCTAACGGACGAACAACTGACAAGCCCGACTGATTGCAGTAGGGGCACGCTGAATGTGTCTTTTCATCGTAGATATGACCGTTTTCACACTGTTTCATTTTAAATACTTCCTTTCGTTTTGTGCCGATATGCTCATGAATTGCTTTGTTTAAGACAGCGCTGCATTTCGACAATTTTCATTTGCAAAACAAGTATAACATGGCTAAAAATGAATTTGGTATATCAATTAGCAATTATAATTATTATTTTGTGGGAGAATCATATGAGTAAAAAAACAGCCAACAGAATAACTGTTGACTGTTTTACCGTATCGGAAAGTCAATTCGTATAACATAAACGCAAGGTGACAGTAGCGATGGCTAACACATAACAAAACAGCTCCCGAAATCATACGGGAGCTGTGATGATGCTAGTGGTATTTTTTCTGTACACAAGGTATCTGTGCGGTATATCATTTTCAAAATTCCCTGTGGGCTTCTGTTCATAGAAAAGATAATCTTCGCCGTCATCAAGCGTTATTACGAATATTCTTTTGACTATCGGGCCATATTTAGAATCCGTAATAATATATCCGTTTGTCCAATGCTCATCGTAAATAAGGCCTCCGCCGGGAGCGCACATTTGAAATGTACCGCCGGACTGAAAATCCAGAAATTGCCAATACACTTCTTCCATGGCTCCTTGGTAACTTGTTAGTGTTTCTGCTGTGAGCAACGAAAGATCGACATCGACTCTGCAATAGCCACACACCCGCCAATTACCATGGACAGCAGGGTCGTCGTAGAATACATAATCAAACTCATGATGGATCTTCCCGTTTTCGTCCTGCACTGTTGTGTAGCTCATTTTATTGGGGTTTACCATATCAGAGGTGATAATACCGTTTTCGGCAGCTTCTTCCGTTTCTTCGGGGACAGCTTCTTCTGTCAGTACTTCGGGAGGCTGCGTTTGCATTGTTGTATGTTCAGTTGCTTCAGACAATGTAATCTCAGTTGTTTCCGAAGTGTCAGCTTCTGCTGTCTGCTCCTCCGTATGAATGATTTCTATAGTCTCCGATGTTTCTGCGATTTCTGATGTTTCTTCAACAGAGACAACAGGCTCAGAAGTTGATAAGCTTTCCAAGGTTGAATCGGCTGTATCGGTAGCTTCAGTGTCAACTAAATATTGCTTCTGCGGCTGTTCGTGTTTCGCAAGCCACAGCATTCCAAAAGCTGTCAGTGCAATGCAAGCTATCGCAGAAACGGGAATTAGGGGAAAACGACGTTTCAACGCCCATTCTACAAGAGCCATATCGCTGTATCTCTTTTCGGGGTCAAACGCAGTACATTTCTTTATGATGCGTCGGAATTTCAGCTTATCCGCCGATTTTCCGAGAAGCTCGTCCATTGTTATACCGAATGCGTAGATGTCCGAGCGCACATCGGTCTGCATAAAGCCATATTGCTCGGGCGGTGCGTATCCGATCGTTCCGAGATAGCCCGTATCATGGCTCTGATACTCTTTCATCAGCCTTGCGGTATCAAAGTCGATAAGGCGGATATGTCCATCGTTGCCAACAATGATATTTGACGGCTTTATGTCACGGTGTACTATTCCTGCCCTGTGTAGGGTTTTAACCGCCTCGCACAGTTCCATAAGATTATTAACAGCTTGTTCTTTTGAAAAAACAGTTTCCGAAGCAGGCTTTCCTTTTATATACTCCTCTATCGTGAAGAAACCGTGCTCGTCTTCGCCAAAGGTGAGCGTTTTCACAATGTACGGGCTTTCCAGCCGAATAAGCTTCTTTAAAAGTTCTTTTTCAAGCTCTCTTTGTCGTTTAATAAAAAGCGTGCCGCACTCGTCCCGTACAAGGAGGATATCTCCCCGTTCAGAAGCTTTCAGAGTTGATATGTATTCGTATTTCAAATCTGCATCGCCTCTTATTCTTCCGCACGAGTGAAAATGTAATAGCAGTATACCTCGCCTTTGCGTACATAATCTCCTGATTTGTGCTCAAGAAACAAAAATTCCACATCATCAATAACTGCTGTGAACAGCTTTTTTGCAAATATACCATCGCCGTTGCGTGCTATAAAATAGCCGTTCGTCCATTTTTGCGATATGGGGGTTGCGTAGTTGTTACCGCATATCGTAGCAGTGCCGTCTGCTGAGAAAGATAACCATTCGTAGATAGGCGAGCCCCATTCTATAGCGTTGATGATGCCATCAGCCGTGGCAAGCACCGGTGTTCCGCGAAGATTCCAACAATAGCAGTATTCCCATTTTCCGTGAACAGTAGGGTCGTCATAGAACTCGTACACAAATTCGTCGTAGTGGTTTCCGTCTCCAACGTGTACAGAGGTGACCTCTATCTTGTTCGGGTTATTCTGATCCGAACGCTCCAGCGTGTCGAGATCAAGATATATAGGAGCCGCCAGCGACGGAGCTTCGGTCGTTGTGACAGGTGTTGTTGAAGCTGTAGTGGTTACGGGTGTTGTTGCAGTCGTCGTATGTGGAGTAGCGGCGGTAGCGGTCGCACGCGTAGTTGTTGTGGATATGGTCGCAGCAGTCGCAGTTGTAGCTGAGGTAGTAGTTGTTTCCGGTGTTGCCGCCGTTGTTGTCGTTGCGGCTGTCGTAGTATCTGCAGCGGCAGTTGTAGATGTAACTGCAGAAGTGGCTGCTTCGGGCGGCGTAGAGTCGGCGGTAACGGTAGTGGTCGCTGATGTTGTTGCCGCAGCAGAGGTGGTCTGATCTGAGCTGCCGTATGTTGCGCTGTCATCTGCGTCACGCGCTTGCATCAGCATAGCCAGAGCAAACACAGCCACTAAAGATAATGCAGCACCTGCGCCGATCGCAGGAAGCACGAGCCTTGAGCGATTTACAGCGCTTTTTATTGCCGCCGCGCTGCGATATCTATTGTTGGGGTCAAACGATGTGCATTTGGCAGCTATCTTCCTCAGATACACCTCTTGTGTAGCGGAGCCTCCTGCGCAGCAGTTCAGCAGCACTTTCAGCACCATGCCTATTGAATAAACATCTGCAGTGAAGCGAGTTTCCTTGAAGCCGTATTGCTCGGGGGCAGAAAAACCCTGCGTGCCGAGAATGGTGGTGTCCTTATCACGTCCGCCTCTGTATAGACGTGCAATACTGTAATCTATAAGCGTTAGATCCATCATATCGTCAAGCATTATATTGTTTGGATTTATGTCGCGGTGAATAATATTGTTTTTGTGTAAATGCTCCACTGCATCGCACAGGGAACATATTATTTTTTTAATGTCCTTCAGGGGAAAAAATCTTCCGCTTTCGAGAAGCTCGTGCAGAGTTATTCCGTCAATATATTCACAGACAGCAATGGTGTTTTCACCCTGCTCAAAGCATTCAAATATCTTTTCGGAGTTTTCGTGCGGCGGCAGCTCCGCTATACGCTTATATATTGAAGCGCTGTCAGCGGCAAGCGTTTTTAGTACGACTTTTTTCCCGTCTTTATCAGACGCAAGGTGTACCGTTTCCTTTGTGTTCAGCGAACGAAGTATTTTATATTCTTCCGATGGCAAGCTATTCACCCCTCTTGACAAGATCACTGAATATATGGTAACATAAAAGTCGCAAAATGTCAACGAATGTATGCACGGCGGTATATTGTAGGTGATAATTATGGAAAAACGAAAAAGCACAGGCGAGCTTCTGGATATCATAAAAAGCAAAAACTCCTGTAACATCGTACAGGAGGAGATAAAAGCGGAACAGATAAAAGAAAGTCTTGCCGATTACCTTAATGCACTGGTTGCACAGCGAAATGTAAAGCTTGCAGACGTTATGAGAAGATCGGGGCTTAAAAAGGCGTATTTTTATTCGCTGTTTGACGGCAGCAGAGAGAATCCCTCACGCGATGTGCTTATACAGCTCGGATTCGGCTTTGAGATGAGCTTTGACGAAGTGCAGGAATTTCTGAAGCACAGGGGAGCGGCACAGCTCTATCCCCGTATTCCCAGAGACGGAGTAATGATCTATTGCTTTCAGCGTGGAATGTCCATCATTGACTGCGACCTGCTTTTGGAAGAAAACGGCGAAGCCCTGCTGATGAAAGAATAAAGTCTGCTTTCAGTATACCGATAGGATTTAGTAATATGTTAAAATAAGACCGTGGGACTGTCCTGCGGTCTTTCTTGTCGGTTGCAGTTCCGAATTTTGTCACAAGGGGTATCAGAATGAAAGGTAATATGACCTCAGACGAATTGCTGGATATGTTGAAGAGTATATCCTCATATGATGAGGTGCAGGAAGAACTGAAGTCAGAGCAGATAACCGAGAGTCTGGCAGAATATCTAAATGCGCTCGTAGCAAAACGCAAGGCGAAGCTTCCCGATGTGATGAGGAGATCGGGACTTAAAAAGGCGTATTTTTATTCGCTGTTCAATGGAACAAGAGACAATCCCTCCCGTGATGTACTTATACAGCTTGGCTTCGGTTTTAAAATGAGTTTTGACGAGGTACAGGAATTTCTCATGCACAGAGGCGCTGCACAGCTATATCCTCGCATTCCGAGAGATGCCATCATAATTTACTGCTTTCAGCGCGGAATGTCACTGATGGACTGTGATGTGCTCCTTATGGAAAATTTTGAGCCGCTTTTGATGAAAGATTAAAGTCTGCTGTCAGCAGACCGATATTGTGTCGTAATATGGTAAAATAAGACCGTAGAATTACTTCTGCGGTCTTTTGTTTGTTTATAAATCTTTTTGCTCCTCGAGCATTATATTCACACGCTCCGATAAACGAAGCTTATTATCACGGTTCAATTTTTGTATATTGTCATAAAGCAGCTTGTCTGTCTTATCGACACATACCCATTTTTCGTTATACGGCGAGCTGATATCGGTCAGCTCACACAGGTAATCCACAGAGGTTTCCAATGCCTTTGCAAGCTTTGTCAGTATGTCAGAATTGGGTAAATTAACATTATTCTCGTATTTGCTCATCGTAGTCTTGGTGACGCCGATTCGTTCGGCGACCTGATACTGTTTTAAGCCTAGCTCTTCTCTGCGGGCAACAATGCGTTCACCTATAGCCATAAGGCCGCCTCCTTTGTGCGTAATGATCACAGATATATATTATATTATACAATAAATGCATCTTATCTTCATAGAAAAATGACGAAAATGATAAAAAGCAGTTGAAAAGATGACGATATTATGATATAATGTATTAAAATTTGCGATTATTATAACAAAGGAGATTTTTTTATGGCAATTTTCAAATGTAAAATGTGCGGCGGAGACCTTGAGGTCACTGATACAAAATCAGTAATCGAGTGTGACTATTGCGGTACATCACAGACTATTCCTGCGGCTGACGATGAAAAGAAAGTAAATCTCTTCAATAGAGCAAATAAATTGCGTCTGAAGAATGATTTTGATAAAGCAGAGGGACTTTACGAGAGCATCGTGACTGAGTTTCCCAAGGAGGCTGAGGCTTACTGGGGCATCTGTCTGTGTAAATACGGTATCGAATATGTAGACGACCCTGCCACAGGCGCAAAAATACCTACTTGTCACAGAACATCATTCAAGAGTATTTTTGACGATGAAAACTATGCCCTCGCATTGGAAAATGCCGATGTTATTGCGAAAAAAGTGTACGAAGATGAGGCAAAGGCAATAGATGTTCTCCAAAAAGATATTTTGGAGGTAGTAAACACCGTTGAGCCTTATGACGTATTCATATGTTACAAGGAAACAGGCGCCGATGGCGGCAGAACTCATGACAGCGTATTGGCACAGGATATCTATGAGGAGCTTACTGCAAAGGGGCTAAAGGTGTTCTTCTCGCGTATTACGCTTGAGGATAAGCTGGGTACAGCGTACGAGCCGTATATATTTGCTGCACTTAATTCCGCAAAAGTTATGCTTTCCATTGGCACAAAGCCCGAGCATTTCAATGCTGTGTGGGTAAAGAACGAGTGGAGCAGATATCTTGATTTCATGAAGAGCGACCGCAAACGCACGCTCATTCCTTGTTACAAGGATATGGATCCTTACGATATGCCCGGTGAATTCAGTAATCTACAGGCTCAGGATATGGGCAAGATCGGTGCTATGCAAGATCTTATCCGTGGTATTCTTAAGATAGTGCAGCCTGCACCTGCTGTAACGCAAACCGTGGTCATGAATAACACCGCTCCTGTTGAACCGTTGTTGAAACGTGCTAATATCTTTCTTGAAGATGGTGACTGGAAAAGCGTACAGGAGTATTGCGAAAAGGTACTCGACCTTGATCCCGAATGCGGTGAGGCATATCTTTTGAAAGTCATGTCCGAATATCGTAAAAATTCTATAGAAGCATTCGGTTCAATGATGCTGGATATGTATAAAGATAAAGGTTACGATGAGGTAAGAGGCTCAAAGGACTTTTTAAAAGCGATAAAGTTCGGCTCTGCTGATGTGAAAGCAAAATTAGAGGCAATAAAAGAAAAAGCTGATAAAAAGTATCAAGTATATTGCCTGTGCAATTCGCTTAATAAGGTTTCTGATGACCGTATAAGAAGAGATCGCGAGTATGAAAAAGCTATAGAGATTGCAAGTGGAGGCACATTGCGAAGTTACAAAATGGCAATTGATATATTCAATGCTATCAGCCCATGGAGAGATTCTGCGGAGCTGGCACAAAAATATAAAGCCAGAGCAGACGAGCTTACCTATGCAAAAGGCGTTGAGTGCATGAGGCGCGATAGCTTGGAGCAATATAAAGAAGCGATGGCGCAGTTTGAGCAGATACCCGATTGGGAGGATTCAAGGCAAAGGATCGAAGAATGCAAACATAGGATAGAAGAGTTGTCAAAGGAGGAGCAAAAAGCAGAGCTTAGAAGAGATATCAGCGCAACAAAGAAGGAGCTTCAAACTGCACTAGCAGATTTAAAGAAAGCAAAAAGCGGCGGTACAATGAAATGGAGCATTATCTGGCTTGTTGTATTCCTTGTCGGTATAGTGCTCATTGTAGTCGGTTGCTGCTTAGCTCCTAATGACACTTCGCCTAATCGTAGTATGTCACTATCTTTGTTTGCGCCGGGCTGTATAAGTGTAGTGGTGACTGCATTTGCCTCGGCCATACGAATGTTCTCGGGTGTTTTTAAAGCTTTGCTTATTACTTACTTTACCCTCTTAATTGCAGGCGTGATTGCGGTATTTGTAATGCTTAAGAGAGATAAGGATAAGCGATATGAACTAGTTAAAGATCATGTCAATAACGTGAATATGCTAAAGGAAGTTCTGCGCCGACAGGAAAGCGAGCTTGAAAAGATATAAATAACGAACAGAGGTAAAATATAATGTCCAAATTTGTAATAGAGTGCCCGTCCTGCGGTACATACACAGAAGCTTCAACGGGTTTTTTCGCAAGAAAAACTATAGATTGCACCTGCGGCTATACTATAAACGTCAAGACTGACAAGATAACGTGCAAAACTTGTGCGCATTGCGGAAACGATGTCATCTATGATCAAAGTAAGGGTGAAGATGCAGTTTGTCCTGTATGCCACAATAAGATAAACACTCGTGAGAGTATGTCTGCTCTTGTGGATTTTAGCTGTCCGTCATGCAGCTGTAAATTATCCGCAGACAAGAACGCCACAAGTTACACCTGTCCTCTGTGTGAAACTGTTATCGACATTCAGAAGCAAGTGGCCAAGGAAACCGTAAAAGATAAGGGACTTGCAAGTGTAATCAAATTTGAAGGCGGCACTGACCTGTTTGTATGGAAACACCCGATAGAGGATTTTAACCTCGGCTCGCAGCTTATCGTACATGAATCTCAGGAAGCTATCTTCTTCAAGGACGGCAAGGCGCTTGACCTGTTCGGCTCAGGCAGATACACCCTTGCAACACAAAATATTCCCATGCTGGAGAACTTATATAAGCTCTCGACTAATGTTGAAGAAGTGTTCCATTCTGAGGTGTACTTTATTAATATGGCGACCCAAATGGGCATCAAGTGGGGAACTGACAGCAAGGTTCGTCTGTTCGACCCGGGTTCAGGTCTTCATATTGAGATCGGCGCTTGCGGTAATTTCAATCTGCGTGTAAGTGACTCTCGTAAGCTGCTGTTAAAGATTGTAGGAACAGCTTCTGAACTATCGGTCGGCAGCATAGGCGAGGGGCTGGGCACATCGACTGCAATGGGTAAATTCAAGTCGCTTATAATGAATAAGGTAAAAGCGAACATTGCCCGTACCATCAAGGAGAATAACATAAATATCCTTGAAATAGACGAATATATAGATGTTCTTTCGGATAAGCTGCGTGATATCATCAATGAGGTGCTGGACGATTACGGTCTGTTCATGCCTGAGTTTTTCATCACAGCAGTGATGACTCCCGATGACGACCCGAATTTCAAACGGCTGAAACAGCAGTTTGCGGAAAAGACGTTACGTGTGCGTGAGGAGGAGATCCGTAAGGCTGAAGCTGAGGCTGCGCAAGGAAGAAAGCTGGTTGAGGCGCAAACGGAAGCTCAATTGAAGATGGTAGGCGCACAAGGCGATGCAGAAGCACTGAAAATAAAAGCCATGGCAGAAGCAGAAGCCTACAAAGCTCAAGCTCTTGCCGAGGCTGAGGAGATGCGCGCAAAGGGCTACACATATCAGCAGGAAACTGCGCGGCAGGTTGGCTTAGAGGCAATGAAAAACGGCATAACAGGTGAGGGCACTGTTGGTACAAGCAGCTCTGCGCTCGGTGATATTGCGAGCCTTGGAATGACACTCGGAGCAATGGGCGGCGTTATGAATATGACACGTGACGCTCTTAATCCCGTAATGCAGACTGCTGCTGATATCGGAAATGGTATGGGCGGTGCTGTTGCAGCTGCAACAGCGGCAAGCGATAGTTGGAACTGTTCGTGCGGTGCCATGGGCATAACATCAAAGTGCTGTCCGGAATGCGGCTCAAAGAAACCTGAACCTGTAAAGGCGGATACATGGACTTGCACAGCTTGCGGTGCAAGCGGAATCATATCGAAGTTCTGCCCTGAGTGTGGAACGAAAAAGCCCGAGCTTCCCACAGCGTGGGATTGTCCGGCTTGTGGGTTTAAGGGCATAACCAGTAAGTTCTGTCCTGATTGCGGTGCAAAAAAGCCTGAAACATGGGACTGCTCTTGCGGTGCAACCAACATAATCAGCAAATTCTGTCCTGAATGCGGAAAGGGAAAGGAGTAAGAGATGAATAAAAGGACAAAGTCCTCTTTTCTTGTATATGCAATAATTCTTGGAGTATATCTTGTGATTTTTCTTGCTATACCATTTCCGAAGACCGCATCAACATGGGTGTGTTTTGCTTTCACTATTGTTGCAATAATTGCAAGTGCAGGAATCACATATTATGCATTTTCAAAAAGCGATGAGCTAAGATCAAAGGTTTATGGCTTTCCAATATTCCGTTTAGGGCTTATCTACTGCGTTGTGCAGCTTATAACAGGTGCAATTATTTGTGTTATAGGCATTTTTATTTATGTCCCTGATTGGATAGCGGTAGTCGTTTCGGTGCTTATCCTCGCATTGTCAGCAATCGGTGTTATTGCAGTTGACAATACCAGTGATATCATTACCGAGCAGGAGAAACAAACCACAACATCAATAAAAAAGATGAATAGTTTTAAGCTGGATATCCAGTATATTGTGGACTCTTGCGCTGATGATGAATTAAAAACGCAACTCCAAAAGCTCTCGGAAAAATTCAAGTACAGCGACCCTGTTTCCTGCGATGAACTTGTTGATATTGAATCGCAGCTAAACTTGGAAGTAAAAGCATTGGAAGCTTTAGTGAACAGCGATGTGCCGTCAGCTAAGATAAAAGCTCAAAGCGTGGAAAAACTTCTTGCGGATCGCAATAGACGTTGTAAGGAATATAAGAAATAGCGAAACAAGATTCTATCCCTCGGCAATTACGCCGAGGGATAATTTTTACTCCAATCCCTCCCTGATGAGCCTTTTCGTAGGTATCGCTAAGCTGACCGAGGGTGCCATCCGATGCGCTCGCCTGTAATGCAGGCATGTAGTTCAGCTTTACTGTCACATACTCGGGATAGACTTCAACTCTGCTGACATACAGCTCGATGAGCTGTTTAATACGCGGGAGCTGACCTGACATCAGAAGCTCTTTGCCTTTTCTGAACGCCTCGGTTATCTCATCGGTGTCTACATCAACGGTAGCGGAGCGCATCTCCAGCTCGCGTTGCTGTGTCTTGAGCGAAGCAAGCTCTTTCTCACGCTTCGCAAGAGCCGCAGTCAGTGCGTCCGAACCAGTGCTTGCTATTACATTCAGTATCGTTGCCTACAAGACCGGCACGGAACAAACAGTAAACCTTGTGCTGAATACTGTCAAAGCCGCCATGAAAAAGGAAAAGGTCACCGAACAGCTGCAACTGCACAGTGACCAAGGCTTTCAATACACTTCACACGGGTATTTTAAGCTAACTCAATTATACAACATTACACCATCAATGTCAAGGAAAGGCAATCCTTATGACAACGCTTTAGCTGAAAATTTCTTTTCTATTCTCAAAACCGAATGTATGGTCACACCAACCAAAGCAGCCAAAATTCGATAAAATATAAAGACTGTTGCTTGCATAAAACAAACAACAGTCTTTTTTCTTATCATCTCACAATGCTTAGCTATGTGTTTTTTGCGGTGAATGTGGTATAATGTAAAAAATCGGATAGACCGAAAAATGAAAAATTCTCACTTGAGGTGTTTTAAGGGATGTATTTATGATTGCGGTTGCTGACAATGGATAGGAGCCTTTGGAGGTGGAACTTATTTTAAAAAAGAATGAAGCAGAATAAATGAAAGCGTAGCAAAGGGACTTTTGATTGTCTTTTCTTGTGTTTTTTAATTGCATTTTTGTGTTGGATAGGAATATTTGATATACATATTAGTATGATAATTACAATTTGGGGTGTGTCTATTATTACATTGATCATCCCTTCGTTTTTGATTTTAAAGTTTCATATATATCATACGGCTATGAAATATTATATAGTAACGGCATTAGCTGTGATGGCAGGTGTGGCATATGCTTTATTTACGTTTCAAGCAGTAATCGCCTTTGTGGCACCTACGATTATTGCCGCATTTTATCTGGATGGATAATTACTTCGCTTTTCCAGAGTGGTAACAGTTGTTGTCATATTTGTTTCTCATATAATAACAGCAACTCACTACGTACTATTTCAACCAAACCGATTGAAATAAAAAAAACATTATTATTCGATGTCCGATATAATTTCATATGTTTAAATAATACGTTATTGATAAATTAGAAAACAATATTTGGATTTTTTGTAAGTGTTATGATACAATAGATAGTTGACAATAAAAAAGGAAGAACAACTCCAAATATGATATAATGTTAAGTACCACCAAAATAGGATAGTAAATGGTCATAATTTGTTGTGATAATATGCTCTGGATTTAATTCAATTATTATTTCATCAATTGCGTTTGGTGAATATTCTTTGCGAAATATATTGTACAAGAAATCGTTATATTCTGTTTCTCCGAATGTGTCAAAAAAATACTGAGGTATTTTTAAAAATTCTTCACTTGAATAATTGCTTTTCCAATAGCAATCATTTGATTCATCATTACACAAATGGCAGTTGTTTCCGCACTTCGACTCAATTACATCTTTGGTTTTGCACTTTTCACAAATATCATTATATCCAATTTTAACTGCAATGTCTCTGACTAAATCCCACCAAGAACATACTCCAGAATTTCTAGAAACACCTGCTCCGACGAATATAACTAATTTGTTTTGTTTATTAATTTCTCTTATTTTCTGGATTTGTGTCATTATTTCAAACATAAATGTTTCTCTTTCATCATTTGTTAGTCGATTTCATTGATTCGCTTTTTATTATCTTAATACACTCATCCAAATGCACACCCGAATAATTATTCTCCCTCTCCACCATAGTCACAGCCTTATCCAAATCTACCCACATAAGTCCATCAACCTCGTTGGAGCTACCGAACTCGCTTGCCTTGACATAAGCAATAAAGCCCGTCATAATCAGATTTTTCGGTGCAAAATAGTAGCTCTGCACATATTCGCAGGAAATCACACGTTGTCCCGTTTCCTCAAGCACCTCACGAGCAACGGTTTCTTCGAGAGTATCGCCCTTTTTCAGATAGCCAGAGCAAAGCGTGTAATTCTTCGTTGAAATATAATTCTGTTTCAGCAAAAGAACCTGATTATTTTCGTTGATAATCGCAACAAGCACACAGCTTGCAGGATTATCAAAATAGAATTTGTTGCAGCATTCGCAATATTTCTGCTTACCCTCATCGCCGATTACCTTGTATGTAAGTGGCTTACCGCATTGTGCGCAAAAGTTGATATCCATAAACTATGTACTCCTTTTTTACCATTCGTCATCAGCTTTGAAATTTTGGTAGTAGCTTACAAAATCGCCGATTATTTCATTTCTTGGACGAATGTACTCACTTTTCACGCCTTTCAGACTTTCAATCCATTCAATGTCAATCATACAACCTACATCCATATTAATTTTGTATTTTGCTTTTTCAATCAGAGCAACATCTGTTTCATCACCCAAGCAATACAAGTACCCACATAATAGACGAATGTATTCAGAACTTCCTGATTGATAATTTACAATTTCATTTTCAATAAGGCTGATTATTTCTGATTTAGAAATATTATTGAAATCAAATCCATACTTTTGAATTACTTTTTCCGCTCTTTGTTCGTTTGTCATTCCAGTGCTCCTTTCATATGCGACATATCATTTAATCGTGCAATAATACGATCCCCGTCATCATCTTCCTGCAAAACAGAAACACCGCCTGTCTTGCCTGATAGATTACACTTATTCAGCATTTCAATATCCATACCAAGCCATAACGCATAAAGTATGCTCAATGTACCGTCGTGTGAAACAATGATAATATCTTCATCTGTTTCTGTAAGAACATCATTCAGAAATTTTGAAAGCCTATCCCAAACATCAACTTTAGACTCTGCACCGATAAAAGGTTTATCATATACGGATTTTGCCCAATCAATCGTCCCTTGCCACATAGGGCATTGCTGGTTGTTTCTTGCCCATTCCTTTGATTTTCCGTTTGCCTCTCCTAAATCAAATTCCCTTAATGCGGTTGTAAAAATAGGAGTTGTATTAAAATAGCCTGAAACTATTTCGGCAGTTTGTTTTGCTCTTGGCAGCTCAGAGGAGTATATAACAAATTTCTGATTTTTATATTCATCGGCAAGATTTTTACCAATAGAATGAGCCTGCTTTATTCCGAGTTCAGTTAAATTCCAGCCGCCTAACGAGCCAATCATTTTGTTTAAATGCTGTTCGGATTGAGTATGCTGTATTGTGATTATATTTTTCATTTCAACACCTCCCAAAGTCTGTTCAAATCTATCACCGTATAATCCTGCCCAAAGTCAGCGTTTCTGTCCCGTCTGTCAATTAGAACGGACTTACAGCCAAACCTCTTGGCAGTTTTAATATCCTTTTCCTCATCACCAATCAAAATCATTTCAGAAGATGCAATACCGAAATTCTCCGCAATATCCGAAAGTCCTTTTGGGTTAGGCTTGCGGTAACCGCAAGAGATTGAGGAAACATACATATCAAAATAGGGCAGCAGTTCGGGGAAATAGCTCTTGTGCAGTTCATCGGGCATTCCGATTGCTACATCGGTCAGAGCCGCTATTATGTATCCCTCTGCTTTCAGCTTGTTCAAGAAATCAAGCGTTTCGTGATAGATATACGCTGTCAGATTCATCGATTTATAAAACTTGTTTATAACTTCGGAAAGCTCAAATTTTCCTTGCCAATGAGCCGTAGCCTCACTGAAAATTACTTCGGGAGTAACATCGACCTCACGAGGATTGATACGGGGATTATAGCTTTTTAGCACCTCAAAGGACTTGTCTATATCATTTTCGGTTATGCTCAGCGAAAGCTCGCTACAAACATAATGGAAACCGTCCTTGTAGAAATCAAGCCACGAAAGCGGCATATTCTTGTATTCCATAAGCGTTCCGCCTATGTCGAAAACTATTACTTTCATAATCCCTCCATAATATTATACACGATATACCGAAAACTCCCCTACCAACCGTAGGGGAGCCTATCGCTATTTTTCAATGAAAATCTGAAGCACGAACACCTTGTCAAATACAGCTATATACCGCCTGTCGCCCTCTGATTGGCGGCATCCGTGCCGCCCTTTGGGGCGACTGCACAAACATCGTGTTTGTTGATCTGCGAGGTGTTCGACCTCGTTTAATTTGGTGGAGCCGAGGGGAATCGAACCCCGTTTGGTTAGCGGATAACCCCCTTGTGTAACGCGATGTTACGGTTTTTTGTGTTGCATTTCGTGTTGCATAAATATAGAATTCTGCTTACGAAGCATAGCTGCATATCCCTCCATAGCAGACGGAAATGTATGCTGATAGACCTTTTCAATCATATCGAGAGAACCATGTCCCATCAGCTCGGCGGTGTATTTCTGCGGCATTCCCATGAGGAGACATTTGCTCGCAAAATGATGCCTCAGAGCGTGGAAATTACAAGCCTTATCAACGCCGTGTTTTGTACGGAATTTACCCCATCGCGACGAGATATCATTCGAGGTTAAAGGACAAATTCGCCCATCGTAGGCGTTGTCTTTAAGTACATTATACAGCTCCTCGCTGATGGGAACGCTCCTGTAACCCGAATAGGATTTGGGGGCTTTCAGTGTTGCTCCGTTCACGCCATCTACCCGTGCCTGTCTGATCTCAATGTGGTCGGAGAAGATATGCTTAAGCTCCAGTGCGCTGATCTCGGAGGCTCTCAGACCACACTGTGTAGCAAGTAGGAACGGTATCATAATCGGAGTGCCTTTTGCAAGAGAATACATTTTCTGTACCTCCGCATCATCGGGAACAAATATCTCACGTCTGGTTTTCTGCGGCAAGGTAGTATTGAGTGTAAGCTCGGGGCGATGTAGTTTCAGAACAGCGGAGATCAGACCGTGAGCATTGCGGCAGGTCTTTGGACTGTGGCTCTTTGCAAAACTGTTGAATGCTTCTTGAATGCCGACAGCAGTAATATCCTTTATTGGGGCTGTCATCAGCTCGGGGAGGTAATTGTCAACTATCACATTATATCCCTTGACAGTAGCGGGGGAAAGCACATTCTCTTTGCTTTTGATATAGTCCTCTACAGCCTTTTTCAGCGGTATTTCGGAGCGATTGATGTCTATGTGGAGCTGATTGTACTGCGCGGCGAGATATTCGGCTTCTTTGCGTGTCTCGGCTGTGAAGCTTTTATACTGACGTTTTCCGTCCGCATTTTTACCGATATACAGGTTTACTCTCCAGTTTCCGCTGGGGAGCTTTTTTGCGCTTGCCATGGGATCAGCTCCTTTTCGTTATTAACTATTTTTGGTCAAGTTTTTGTTTGATGTCTGAAATTATTTTTTTTGAAGAGTTTAATGTGTTCGCTAGTTCATCATTGGTAATATACTTCGCTTCGTTATGAACGATATTATTTCTAATTCGTAATAATTTGAGTAAGGTATTAGCAGATTCTTTTGCAATCATTCCTTCTTGTGATAAAAATTTTATTGTAGACCGAAGTGTTATAGGTTCGTTTTTTCCTGAATAGTCATTGCATAATCCTTCAAGTTCGCGCCAAACCGATATTGCCTCATACTCTAACAGTTTTCTTTTGTCGTTGCCTTTATTAATGTTTTTGTTACGCTTCGCACCTGAATTTTTGCGTAATATAGGATATAGTATAGAGAAAACTCCCGCAACGCCCAACATAACTGCAATAATTTCTATTAAATCGAAAAATGTTAAGCGCCCCAAAAGATCATAGTTCTTTATCAGGCCTGCTAATAAATACAAGAACATTCCAAAAAGAGTATATACTATACCTATTGACCAGAACTTACTATATTGATTATTGCTTTGTTGCAATGACTTCTTAACATTACTGTCTATTCTAATCAATTCACTAACGCTTAGAGTTTCCATGGATTCCGATTGTTCAAGTAAAGCTTGAAATAGTAATTCTTTGTACTCTTCTCCGAGTTCTTCTATATAATTTTTTAGTTTATCATCGTATATATGATTCATAATGTTACTCCTTTGCAATTACAAAAGCGGTGGTTACTGCAGTGACTAATAATGATACCGCAAAGAGTATTAGCCCCCATGGGTTGTCTTGATATCCAGTTACATCGAAGAGAAAACCCGTTATACATCCAAAAAAAGCCGAAAGAATTTTACAGCACACCAAAAGCTTACTCTTTTTCTTCGGTAATCCTCGAAATCTCTTTGTTTTTGTTGCTTGCATTATTGTGCTACTTGTTATTTCACATTTGGCTCCTTCTTCGCAGTTGCCTTCCCCTATCAGATTAGCTTCTTTAACTATTTCGAGCGTATAGTCTTGAGTCTGTTCCTCTAATGTTTTGATTGCAGATTGGGAAAAGTTTGTTAGATTATTATCTTCGATTTTTATATTTATTTCCATATATTACCTCCGTATTGATTAGTAAATGCTAATAATTTGGTGCGTCTACTATTTCCTGTTTATTTATTTTAAAATAATATTTACCTGTCTAACAAGGCAGTTTTTATTATTTTTTCTCTGCTCTTTCTGGCAGGGACTTTTTTTGCTATATAAAAAGATTTTTAACATATTGTAAATCCAATCCTATTTTAGGAAGAGAGTTATACAATTCGCATTTTTTAATTTCCGATTCGTATTTCCAAAGGATATGCATTCTAGCATTTGCGCACGGCTCAGAAACGTTATAAGCGGTTTGAAAGAACTCTTTACGCATGGTTCCTTTGCATTCGTAATAGTATTGAGGAGGGCATAATATCAATCCCGCACAGATTCTTGCTTCCTCTTCGTATCGATAATACGTTTTGTAGTTATAATCTTGTATAAACATATTAAATTCCGGGTCTTTATAATGGCCCAACAACTTGTGTGATACTTCTTCAACTATAGTAAAACTTTGACGCTGTTTTGAAACCGTGTCATTATAAGCAATTCTACATATTTCACCGCAAGAATTGAGGACGCCATCTTCGTTTCCCCAAATCGCAAATATATCATTCTTAGATAATCCGGTTTCCTGTATTATATCAGTCAATTTTGCCAATCCTATTCCAAGTTTTTCACACACTGCACTTGGCGAAACAGGAATTGTTGATATATCGTTTTCAATCATAAATTGAAATGCAATACTATAAATTTCTTGTCTTCTTTCTTCGTCAATCATATTCAAACGCCTCCGGGAACATAAATTGCGCATACTTTCTGAGTATCTGAGCTTGCTCAGGCGTCATCTTTTTTCCTGCTCTTGCAATCATCCTTATATCGGGGTTAGTGCTTTCGCTATCCTCGATTTTTTCGTTTTGAGCATTGGAAGCACATATGAGTTCATCGACCGAAACGGAAAAGAAACTCGCTATTTCTGGCAAATATTTTTTATACGAAGCACTTTTACCGCTTTTCCAAGCCGAGAAAGTGCTTTTTTCTAATCCCAAATAATCCGTTAATTCTTTTTGTTGACGATTTGTAGTGTTTAATAATTCAATTATTTTGTTTAAAGTACCCATTTTTCACCTCTCCAAATTGTAAGAAGTCACAAAGTTGGAAATAATCCAACCAAAGTTCTTGACAGTTGGAGAATTATATGCTAGAATGAATTTGCGGTTGATAAAACTCCAACTTACTTTGAGATGCGCCAACATAGCAAAGTTTATAGTATGCGAACTGCTTACGCTTATATAGTATCAGTTTTATCAACTTTTGTCAATAGCATTGATTATTTTTGTAGGAGGTGACAAATTTGTTTGTTGTTTTTAGGCAAAGTGTCAAAGTTGCATTAAAAGCAAGGAAGTTGACATATGCTCAACTTGCTGAAAAAGCCTCGATTGCCGAAAGCACCATAAAAGGGTTTATGTGCGGCGCAAGTAACAGCAGACGAGTTGCTGAGAAAATAGCTAATTGTCTTGATTGCGTATTGCAGTACGAAAACGGAAAGTATTGGCTTATAAGAAAAGGAGCTGAATAACCATGACTAACCTAACCCTAATCAAATCCGACCGTTTCGGAGAAACCGAGTGTGACATCTACTCGGACAGCAAAGAGATGTACATGACAATAGGGCAGCTTGCAAGTTGTCTTGAATACGCCGATAGAAGAGGTGTAGAGAAAATGGTAGAGCGTAATGCCTATCTTAAAAACAGTGAGTTTTCAGTTACCGTCAAATTGTCGGCTACTGACGGCAAACAGTACAACACCCGCGTTTTCACAGAGGACGGCATCTACGAGGTCACAATGCTTGCCAAGACCGAAAAGGCAAAGCAGTTCCGCGCTTGGGTACGCAAGTTGCTGAAATCTCTCCGTTCGGGTGAGGTCACCGCTATCAAGACGGACAAGCTCAACGAAATGAAGATAAAGGCAGCCGCCGACAGAGCCTACGCCATGCGCATGAACGCAGAAAACCGCCGCATGAAGATGTTACTTGAACACCCTCACCTGAAAGACCTGTCACCTATTGCACAGCAGACATTTATTGCAAAGGCTGTTGAGGAAGCTACAGGCAAGGATATGGGAGCATTCCTCCCCGAATGTGGTGTTCTAAAACAGGCAGGCGAGATAGCCGTAGAGCTTACAAATGAGTTTGGCGTTAATGTAACTGCCGCTATGCTTGGAAAGCTTGCAAATCAGCATAACCTCAAAACTGACGAGTACGGCATTATGGCTATGGATAAATCCCCGTACAGCAAAAAGGAAGTTCCGTCGTTCAGGTATAACCCCAAAGGCATAGCAGCTCTCAGGGGGCTGGCTAAGGCTCATTATGGTGTATAAACACAGAAAGGAGTAAACCCTTATGCCAAAATTAAAACCCTCTGCTATCTCAACTACAGCCGAGATAGTACAGCGCAACATTGAAAGCCGCGCTTGCACGTTATTTGGCGTTAATACAGGCAAAGACGTTGCTAAACGAATCGGCATGAACGAAAACACGTTCAAGGATAAGAAACGCAAACCGCGCACATGGACACTGGAGCAACTTATTATGGCGGCGCAAGCTTTAAAAGTGCCTCTTTCTTGGCTTGTGACCGACCACAGTGGTGAAATCAAGGAGGAAGCAAGTTGAACATTTTAATAGACCGCCGCCACAAACAACAGCAACTGCTTGAAGCGGGTCGTCGCTCGCGTATCGGAGTATCGCACGACGCTACGTGTATATTTCGCTGTCCTGCGTGTGGCGAGGAAAAGGCTGCGGCGGCAGTATCAAAGAGTGGGAACACGCTTGCGGTAAGATGCAGGGCGTGCAAGCTGATGGCATTTGATTATGACTACAAGGAGGACAAGCCATGCGTGAAAAAATAGCCATAGCAATGCTTGCGGTAGGGCTTATCATAGCCTTTGACGCGTGTGCACAGGCCGAATATTCAATGATATGGACAAGCACCTTTTTGGTGCAAGGCTTAATCGGCACAGTGCTTGCAGTGGCGAGTGTTATCGTATCGGGCGCGGTTTCGAAAGATAAGCCCGAGAAAAAAGGAAAACGCCGCCCCTAATTGCAGTTAGGAAACGGCGCAAACAAAATGTTTTACAAGGTTATTATAACCGAAAGAAAGGAAATTGTCAAGTATGGCAATAAAAGAATTAATTGTAGACAACTTCGCAGGAGGTGGTGGAGCTTCAACTGGCATAGAAATGGCAGTAGGGCACAGTGTTGATATAGCCATCAACCACAACCCTGACGCCATTAAGATGCACAAGGCAAATCACCCGACCGCTCGCCACTACTGCGAAGATGTATGGGAGGTGGACCCTGTCAAAGCCTGCGGCGGTGAGCCTGTCGGGCTGGCGTGGTTTTCACCCGATTGCACACATTTCAGTCGCGCAAAAGGTGGCAAGCCTGTGGATAAGAACATCAGAGGGCTTGCATGGGTAGCAATACGCTGGGCGGCGCTTGTCCGTCCACGTGTGATAATGCTGGAGAACGTTCCCGAGATACGCACATGGGGTCCTCTTGGTGAGGATGGCAAGCCGATAAAGGCGCGCTCGGGCGAAACGTTTGAGGGCTTCATGCTGGCACTTACAACAGGCATTCCGAGAACTCACCCCGCGTTTACAGAGATGTGCGAGGTTTTCGGCATTACTCCCTACAGTGAGCTTGCAGACAGGATATCCGCAGGGCTTAACTATAATGCAGAATATCGCATACTGCGCTCCTGTGACTACGGTGCGCCCACAACGCGCACACGCTTCTATCTGGTGGCAAGGTGCGACGGCAGACCTATTGTATTCCCCGAGCCTACTCATGGTAGCGGAGAGGGTCAGCTTCCTTACCGTACCGCCGCCGAGTGTATTGACTGGAGCATTCCCGCGAAAAGCATTTTTGAGCGCGATAAGCCGCTTGCAGAAAACACCCTGCACCGCATTGCAAGAGGTATCAAGAAATTTGTGATAGACAATCCCGAACCGTTTATAGTTGCGGTTGACGGAGATAACACATCAACCCCTACTATAATGAGCAATAACACAGGCAATGTCGGCGCGGCGATAGATACACCACTCCCAACGGTAACAACGGGAAACAGAAATTATATCGTAGTGCCCTCGCTGATTCAATATCACAGTGAAACCTCCGCAGATGAAGTCAGAGGGCAGGAACTTTCTGAGCCTCTTATGACGGTGGACACGAATCCTCGATATGCGCTGTCAGTAGCGCACATCATGAAAAACTACGGAGGCGGCTATACAGGTGCAGGAAGCGCGGCGGACAAGCCTCTTGATACTGTAACCGCTGTTGATCACAACAGCCTTGTAACGGCGCATATCCTCACCATGCGCAACAATATGGACGGTCAGGTGGTAGACGAGCCGCTGACGACCATTTCAACGAGCGGAGCACATCATGCAGAGGTGCAGGCGTTCCTTGTGAAATATTTCAGCAGCGGTACGGCAAAGCCTGTTGACGAACCGCTCGACACAATAACCACAAAGGACAGATTTGCGCTTGTGACGATACACGGCGAGGAGTACATAATCACCGATATCAGAATGCGAATGCTTCAGCCGCGTGAGCTGTTCAATGCTCAGGGATTTCCTGAGGATTACATCATTGATCGTGACGACGAGGGAAACGAATACCCCAAGACAAAGCAAGTCGCCCGCTGCGGCAACGCAGTCACCCCGCCTGTTCCCGCCGCGCTGGTGAGGGCGAATCTGCCGGAGATGTGCAAAGGAGGCAACTCATGCCGCGTACAGCCATAATATATAAACCCGACGAATCCACATATGTACTCGTCTTGTGCGGTGATACAACTCCCGCTGTTATGCGGTACTATAACCGCACCGATATGATTTCTGATCTCATGGAACATCTTACCCTTGCAAATCCTTGCATTACATACGGCGAGGAATACAGCGGCGATGTACACGGTTTGCTTGCGGTTATAAGCAACTCAAACGGAAATCTGAATATCAAGTACAACGTTTTGGCACGAGGCGAGGATATAGCGGAGATTTTCCGCGGAATTACTATCAAGGATCTCATTTGAAAGGAGCAACATTATGGAACGTAAATTCAAGATTGGAGAAAAATATCGCGCAAACCACACAAATTACAGAGGAACTGTAATCGAAATAACAAGCTGCGACGGCTATGGTTGTAAATGCAGTGTTATAAAAGGCAACGGCGAAACACCTCGCTATTTTGCTTACGGCAGTCCTTTTGCCTACAGTTTAGAGCCTGTCAGTGAAAACGATATGCGCAAAGAAGAAATGTTCGTGGATATTTGCATTGAGCTTAGCAAGATAGCCGACAGGCTTGAAGAGCTTAACAGTGCATTTATAAATCTTTTTAAGGACGACCCCTGTGCGGCCAAGGAACAGCCTGCATACACCGCAAAAGTAGTCTGCATTAATTCAAACAATAGTATCGTCTTTGAAAAGGGTGTTATCTACGAAATCGAAAACGGCGTTATAAAGGGGCGCGAGACCCAGTTCGACGAGCCGATCAAGGATCTCGCCGACCTCAACGTCAGAAGCGTAGCTTCGTTTATAGAGGTGGTGGGATAATGGACTGCGAATTTGGTTATTATTACGGCTCTGAGGAATGCGATGATTGCAAGTATCTGCGTCAGTGCAAGGAGTATGACGAGTTCTCACAGCAGGAAGATTATCTCATGGAGCTTGCAAGGGAGCGTGACGAATATGAGCCTTGACAGCGGCGTTAAGGGCTATGTGACGGGCACAGCTACTGTGACAGTGCACTTTCCGATAGACGAAAAAGGCAGAGAGTATGTCAGGTGTACAATGTGCCCGTACTTATCCAACAATGAAAAAATATGCAGGCTCAACGGTGAGATAGTGGCGTTCCCGAAGCAATTTCGCGGCGATCATTGCCCACTCGATGTCGAGCCACCGAAGAATATTCCCGAGGGTTTTGTGGCTTTCGGGGAGGATTAAGGAGGAATAATGAACGTATACGAAAAACTTTTGACAGTGCAAAGCGATCTGAAAGCTCCAAAGTCGCAGTATAACTCATTCGGTAAGTATAATTACCGCAGTGCGGAGGATATCGTCGAAGCAGCAAAACCGCTTTGCAAGGCACACGGAATACTGCTTACGCTGTCGGATAGTGTGGAGCTGGTAGGCGAAAAAGCTTACATAAAAGCGACGGCAAAGGTCGTAGATGTGGCAGACCCGAACTGCGTTGTGGAAGTCAGCGCATACGCAAGAGAGCCGCTCGATAAAAAAAGCATGGACGACAGTCAGATTACGGGTGCTGCAAGCTCATACGCTAGGAAATACGCGCTCAATGGCTTATTCGCCATAGACGACACAAAGGACGCGGACAACGCCAATACAAGCGGCACACAGAAGCCGCCTAAGACATCACAAAAGCCTGCTCCTGCACCCTCACAGCCGCCTGCACAGCTTGATAAGGTAATCTGCCCTCAGTGCGGTAGTCAGGTGGTTTCAAAGCCACACGCCAAGACAGGAAAGATGTGCACGCCACAGGAAGTATTGCTGCTGTGTGGCGGCGTATGTCCCGACTGCATGAAGAAGAACAATCCCAAGACATAAGAAAGAGAGAAGAACAATGTATAATAAATGCATTATGATGGGGCGAATCACTCATGACCTCGAACTCAAAACCACGCCCACAGGGACGAACGTCTGCACCTTCAGCATAGCGGTAGACCGCCGCTTTCAAGCCAAGGGCGAAGAGAAAAAGACAGATTTTTTCAATGTTGTGGCATGGAGAGCGCAGGCAGATTTTGTCTGCAATTACTTCAGCAAGGGTCGCATGATAATGGTCGAGGGCGAGCTTCAGACCCGTTCCTACACCAACAAGGACGGAGTTAAGATAAACGTCACCGAAATAATAGCCGATAGGCTCGGCTTCACGGGCGAGAAAAGGGATAGTTTCTCGGGAACATCACAGGGTACGCCTCAGGGCGCGCCGCCTGTTCCGAGTGCTCCGCCTGCTTTTGAAGCGGCTGAGAGCGATGATGATTATCCGTTTTAATAGGTGAAAATATGGCAATTGACAAAAAGCACTTCCTTAAAACCGTCACGATACTGTATGACACGCGCGAGCAGAAGAATAAGCATATCCTTGACGCGCTCGCGGAGATGGGGGTGATGACGGAACAAAGGAAGCTCGACTACGGCGACTACAGCTTCACAGCAGACGGCAGGGATTTTTCCCTGTCCTGTGTTGTGGAGCGCAAAGCAAATGTGGACGAGCTGTATACAAACATAATGAGCGACCGCGGCAGGCTTGAAAAGGAATTTTACGCCGCCGCGCAGCTTGCAAAGTCTTTTACGCTGTTAGTCGAGGGCGTAAGCAATTGGGACGAGCTTAAGGCTTATACCGTTCCCGACTGGGCTATGCAGAGTAACCCCGAGCGCAAAGTAAAAAATATCGGCGTACACGTCTATAACACGCTGAGAGCGTGGACGGCGCGTGACAGATACGGCGCAGCGGTGGAATTTATCAAAGAAAAAGAGCAGACCGCCGCAAAACTGCTGGAGCTGTTCTACTATTATTGGCGCAGCTATAAAGAAATGACAGGAGCGAGGAGAAATGAATAACAAACCTGAGTTTTCAGACCCCGGCACTGTTGCGGTGTTTGAGGAACTGTTTCCGAAAAAGATTGAGGAATACACCAAGGAGGATTTCCTTGACAGTGATAAGCCGTTTGAGTACATATATTATCACAGGCACAATAAATATACTCAGGACAAGCTCATTTCCAAGATGGCGGCGCAGGCTAAAAAGGTTGGCGTGAGCAACTTTCAGACGCTTTACCGCTCTTACGCGCGTATGCAGCCCGACGATCCTGACGATACCGACGAGAATTATACCAATTTTGATGGACAGCCGCTGTCGCTGCGCTGCGGTAAGTGGATATGTGACGATGGCGGTGTACGCGTTCAGACGGAATACGGCATCACATACGCCTGCACTCACCCGATAATGCCTGTAGCAAGAATGTGTAATATCGACACGGGCATTGAAAAGGTAAAAGTCGCGTATCGTTGCAGAAGAGTATGGAGAACGGCTGTATTTGACCGTAAAACGCTTTCCGCGGCCAACAAGATAATTGACCTTGCCGACTTCGGAATCGCTGTTACAAGCGAAAATGCGCGCGAACTGGTGAAATATTTCTATGAGATCGAGCAGCGCAATCCTACGGTGCTGCCTGAGATAGAGTGTGTGACGCATCTCGGTTGGATAGACAGAGGCGAGGGCATGGAATTCGTCCCGTATACTGACGGTGTTGTATTTGACGGAGAAGCCGAATACAAAAAGCGATACGAGGCAGTTAAAATGAAAGGCGATTTTCAGAAGTGGATCGACTGCATCAACGATAATATTCGCAATAATCCTCAGCCTATGGCTAGGATAGTGTTTGCTTCGTCGCTTGCATCGGTGATAATCAAACTGTTGGACTGCAATTGCTACTGGCTTCACCTCTGGGGCGGTGCAGGCACGGCCAAGACGGTGCTGACAATGTGCGCGGCTTCGATATGGGGAAACCCTGAGCGCGGACAGTTCCTTGCTACTTTTGATGCTACAGTGGTAGGCAGCGAGAAAAGCGCGGCTTTCAGTGGTTCTATGCCATATATGATGGACGAGCTTCAGCTTGTCGATGTAAAAAAGAACATGGATCAGATAATATATATGCTGACAGAGGGCTGTGGACGTACACGAGGCAATAAATACGGCGGCATTGACGCTACATCGCAGTGGAGAAACAGCGTCATATCTACAGGCGAGCGTCCGATCAATTCTATGAGCAGCGGCGGTGGTGCTATGGCGAGAGTAATGGAGGTCGAGTGCAAGAAACCGTTCTTTGGTGAAGATGAAAATGTCAGAAAAGTACTGAACATCATCACTAAAAATTATGGCTTTTTCGGAAAGGCCTTTGTATCGTTCTTGCGGGAAAAGACCCGTGAGCAGCTTGACGAGCTGTATGACGGCTATTATAAGATCTTCGCTGAAAAGGGGATTATGGCAAAGCAGGCTCAGGCAGGCGCACTGATACTCACAGCAGATGCACTTGCGTGTGAGATGTGCTTTGATGATGATACGCAGCTTAAAGCAGAAGAAGTGCTGCCGTTCCTCAAAACCAAGGACGAGGTCGATGTGAACGCGCGAGGTTATGAATACTTGTGCGAGCAGATCGTCTCCAATCAGTACCGATTTATCAAAAACGCCGATAGACCCACTGAGTTGTGGGGCGCACTTGACGGAGATTCGTCTGTGTATATAATCAAGTCGATTTTCTCAAAAATGTGCCTTGATGGCGGATTCAATTCTCAATCGCTGCTGTCGTGGCTTGATGACAGAGGCCTTATCGAGCGAAAAGACAAGCACAAATCAGTTTTAAAGAGAATCGGCGAAACTCCGATACGATGCATACACATGACATTATGCGACAATTCCGAGGATATAGACGATTATCCCGAACTTTAGACATCAAAATAATGTCATTGTAACCACTGTAACCGCTAAAAACATATACCCCCTATATAAAAAAATATATTTATAAACTTTGATATAAAAATTCCCTCTCGCGTGAGCGGTATCTAAAAAAATGGTTACGGTGGTTACAGCACTCAATAAATCGCATGGTTGAGCCGAAAACAGCGTTACCACTTGGTGGTTACACTGCGGTTACATAGTGTTACACGAAAGGAGAAGTCATGGACGGTACAACTATTTTTGAACTTGCGCGCAAGAAAACACCGCCGCCCGACACGCTCACGCTTCCCGAAATGATGTTATTTACTACAGCGCGGAACATCTACAAAGCGTTCGCCGACGGCGTGATATCTCTTGAACAGGCGCAGAGCGAAAAGGATAAGGTCATAAGGCTTTTTAATGAGAATGCTCACGCAGAGAATGAATCACGGCATAAACGCGAACAGTTATTCCGCATATCGGGTGAGATATCCGACGCCATAAAAAGCGCAAAGACCGTTAAACACACGCACATGGGAATATCAGTACAGTGCACGATAAAGGGTGCGATCGCTTTGTGTGACAAAATTAAGGGCTGGACTTATTCACTGGTGCTTCAGGAATTGAACTCCGGCACTATAATTTACGCAGCTTTGGAAGAAACGGAGGTCTAACATGGGTGAATTGGTAGAAAGCAAGCTCTGCCCGAAGCGCGACAGGTGTAAATACGGCGAGGAGTGTATCGACACCGATGTATTTCGCGGCGAGTATCTCTGCTTTGAGAGCAACACAGTGAACATCTACGAACACGAGCAGCAGCTTTATGCTGCTTCCAAGAAGAAAGGACAGAAATCATGAACAAATACGAAAAGGCTATCAGATACTTTGAGGGACAGTGCAAAGCGCTTGAAGAGCATTGCAAGCGCGGCGGAGATTTCGCTTCGGAAGAGCTTGAGCATACAAAGACCGCTATCGAAGCCATGAAGAAGCAGGTGCCGAGGGCGCTTAAAGAATACAATCACATATACGAGGAGGGCATTTGCCCTTCTTGCGGGGCTGATTATGATATGTCGGGTTACTGCGGTGTATGCGGTCAGAAAACAAGCAGAATGTTATCTTATTGCACTGTTGTTCACTGCGCCGATTGCTACGAACACACATTTGACGGTCCTGTCTGCAAACTCTACGCCGACAAGGTCGACGAGATCCGCAGGATTCATGAGGAGGCAGACAATGACAGATAATGAGATTATCAAGGCGTTAGAAGACGAGATACATCTCGTTGAATACATTGACGGCTTTTCCGCTGACAATGTTAGCCTTGAACTGCTGAAAAACACTCTCGACCTTATCAAGCGACAGCAGGCAGAGATTGAGGGGCTGAAATGCAGTTTAAAGGTAACTGAACATTTACTTTCCGAGGCTTGGAAAGGCATAGAGGAAAAAGACAAATGGTTTGAAAAGCGAGAGCCGATAGTCAAATCCGAGGCAATAACAGAATTTGTGGAAAGGCTGAAAAGGAAATCGGAACTTGTTGCTCCGAGTGTATATGCGATGCCTTACCGTGCCGTAAGTGTAGAAGGCATTGATACGCTCGTAAAAGAAATGACGGAGGGTGATAAATGAGTGTACAAGTACTTTTAAACCGTGTACAAGAGGCAATAAACGAAGCGTATAAAAGGCAAATCGATGCAAATGCCGTAATCATAAATGACAGGCTGTTTCATTCAAAAATCGTGAGAGGTGGATATGAAATCCCGATGATATGCGGATTGCCGGTACTTGACAGCTCTTTTGTTCTGCCTGATGATGTCGCTTTTGCCGTTACACACGTTGATGACCCTCCAAAAGTGAAGCGCAGCGATAATTTCGACTCCGAAGCAATAGTGACTATCACTCGGAATTACTCCTTTGAGGACCAACGTGAGATCCTTATTGAGGAGTGTGCGGAGCTTATTCAAGCCGCTCAGAAAATGAAGCGTAATTCAATGGTCCTCGCTGCTTACAATAACTTCATCGAGGAGATAGCTGATGTATCTATCATGATCGACCAGATGCTTGCCTATATCGGTTTGCCTCATATATTGCCTATCCGTAAGGAAAAACTCCAACGGCAGATTGACCGTATACAGAACGAAAGGAGCGGCTATGTGCAAGAAAAAGCTTCGCGTTATTATACGTGAACACCCTGAACTGCTCGACCGACCATCCGACAGTAAAACCGCTGAAATGCTGCGTCTGCATTACATAGACGGCGTAGAGTGGCAAAGGATTGCGGCTATATATCATTACAGCATAGAAAATATTTACGTCCTCCGCAGAAAAGCTGTTGAGGAATTACAACGTATTATCGAAAGCGAGGTGAATTAATCGACTATGCCAACCAAAAAGAAAACCGACTATTTATCCGATGAGATCGAAGTCGCACAGGAAAATAAGCCCGTCAAGGGTAAGCGTGGTTCAAAATCAGCTTCGCTTGAACTTAACTGCAAAGCTTCTCCCGAAGTGATGTCCGAAATAATTTCCGATTCCCTCCATTGGTTTAACCGCCCCATAGTTAAAGACGATAACGAATGCCTTGAACGCCTTGTTGAGTTCTTCGACTATTACGCTAAAACAGGCGGAATCCCTACCGTAGAGAAAATGTGTCTTTGCTTAGGTGCATCAAAACAAGTTGTTTGGGATTGGCAGAATGGGTCTAAATCCAGTGAGCGAGCGGAATTGATAAAAAATGCAAAGGGAATTTTGGCAAGTATTGACGCGGATTTAGCTATCCGAGGGCTTATAAATCCAGTGGTCTATATCTTCCGAGGCAAGAACTATTACGGCATGAGAGATCAGCAAGAACTTGCGGTCACTCATACAACCCGAATAGAGGACGGAATGTCGCAAGACGAAATACGCCGCCGACTATTGGAGGATTCCAGCTCCGAAGCTTCACCGACTATCACAGATACACCGACTATCGAAGTCACAGCAGAGGTCAAAGAATAATCGACTATCGACTATTCATCGACTATTTCACAGAATCACACCGCCTGAGAATTCCGGGCGGTTTTTCTGTTGGGGGATAGATATAGTTATATAATAAAACCTTTTTCTTTTTAATCTACATTATTATAATATATAGGCTTCTCGGACAACAGCAGGCGCGGCGGCGTGTAATCCGTGCACGGCATTATTTGCGGATGTGCTTAATTTGAGCGAGAATGCGCCTATTTTGCGTTTTGTGCGCTTGGGTATATCTCTTATGCCTAAAGCTATAAAATTGATTTTAGGGGTAATTCTGATTGAAATAGAGGTATATTCGATTTTGCGTTATTCTTGCCGCTGTCAGTATCAGCCGAAAACGTGCGCACAGCGACGCAGAAAAGCCCCGAGAAGCTGCGCAGCCTGTCGGGGTAGTGTTGGGATATTATCGGCGGTACCTGGTGCACCTGCTGCGCGTTATAGGCGGCGCAGGCTTGCCGCAGTTCCGGAGCAAGGGGAAAGCCCCACCAAAGCGGCGGGGCGGTTGTTATTGCTTTTTGGCTGCTGACAACAGGATCAGCACGGGAGCGGCTAAGATCATGAGTATAAACATTTATGCGGTCACCTCCTTGAGGTTGGGGCAGAGTCCCAAACCGCCATCAATGACGGGCGCACGCCTAAAGGCGTTTTTATGCGGGCATTTCTCGGAGCGCTCGCAATGGCGGCACTGTATCGCTATGTATTCGTCCAGAGTGCAGCGGAATGCGCTGCGGTTGTACGCTTCGGTGAGCTGGTTTTTGATTGTCTCTGTCATGGTGTTTATACCTCCTTAT
>JAZNTS010000131.1:0-9524 GCA_045591905.1 Oscillospiraceae bacterium
CATCGGTCAACAGCGCAGTGACATCGTAACCTGCCTCGCGAAGAACAGCGGGAGTTACCGCCTCGTCGCCGAAATAAAGCGCTTTCTTTCCGCCCGAAAGCATTGAGAGCACCTGTCGCGAGGTCTGCTCGCTGCCCGCCGAGGAACGCTCCATATTGCCGAACAAAACACCCGTGAAATTCATATCATCGCCCCCGAAGCTTTATCTGATATAATTGAACTCGAAGTCAAAAATAGAAACGAGATCGTCCTCCTGAATGCCCTGACGCTCCAGCTCATCAATAATTCCGCTTGAACGCAGAACACGCTGGAAGTACTGCAGGCTCTCATAGTCCTCCATGTTTACGGTCATGAGGATAGGTGCAAGCCACTCTGCGTCAACAACGTAAACGTCGTCAATCTTCTCGACCTTGAAGCTGTGCTTTTCGGTTTCGATAAGTTCAAGCTCCTCAAGCGTCAGCGGCTGCACCTCAAAACGCTTTGCAGGAGGCAGCTTGTCCAGTTCCTCCGTTACGCAATCGATAAGCGCGTCCGTACCCTGAGTAGTCGCAGCGGATATCGTAAAGAACTTCAATCCCTTGCCCTCAATATACTGACGGAACTCCTCAATCTGCTCTTCGGTCGCCATGTCGCTCTTGTTTGCCGCAACTATCTGAGGACTTTCCGCAAGCTCCTCAGAAAAGTTTGCAAGCTCCAGATTTATCTTCTCAAAATCGTCCTTGGGATCTCTGCCCTCAATGCCCGAAACGTCCACAACATGAACTATCAAACGGCAGCGCTCAACGTGACGCAAAAACGCATGGCCAAGACCCACACCCTCGCTTGCGCCCTCGATAAGTCCGGGTATATCCGCCATAACAAACGAGCGCTCACCGCGTTTTACAACGCCAAGCACGGGCGTGAGAGTAGTGAAGTGGTAGTTTGCGATCTTTGGCTTTGCAGCGCTGACAACACTTATCAGCGTGGACTTTCCTACATTGGGAAAGCCGACAAGTCCCACATCGGCAAGCAGCTTCAGCTCAAGCACAACATCGAACTTTTCACCCGGATAACCGGGCTTTGCAAAGCGCGGTATCTGACGGGTCGGCGTAGCAAAATGCTGATTACCCTTGCCGCCTCTGCCGCCCTTAGCCACAACAACAGGCTCATCGTCGGAAATATCCGCCATTATTCTGCCCGTGTGCGCGTCTTTTACTATCGTACCTCTCGGAACGCGTATTATTGTCGGCTCCATCGACTTGCCCGAACAGCGGCGCGCGCCGCCGTTCTCGCCATCGGGAGCGATATATTTCTTCTTGTAGCGAAAATCGATCAGCGTAGACAGGTTATCGTCTGCCTGAAACACTATATCAGAGCCTTTTCCGCCATCGCCGCCATCGGGTCCTCCCGCATTTACATATTTTTCACGATGGAACGAAACCGCGCCGTTGCCGCCGTTTCCCGCCTTGATGGAGATCTCGACCTTATCAACAAACATTGCCGTCCCCGCCTTTCTTATGATCTATTATACCGCGCCGCCGCCAAAGAATACGGCACGCTCTCAAAAACGACAAATAAGGCGGATCACTGCAATCCGCCTTATGATGTTACCGTAAAGGTGATCAGTCAGCGTATACGCTAACCTGCTTTCTGTCTCTGCCAACGCGCTCAAACTTAACTGTGCCGTCTGTCAGAGCAAATAATGTATCATCGGAACCGATGCCTACATTGTTTCCGGGGTGAATGTGTGTGCCACGCTGTCTAACGAGAATGTTACCGGCAAGTACGAACTGACCGTCAGCGCGCTTTACACCAAGTCTCTTGGACTCGGAGTCACGACCGTTCTTTGTAGAACCTGCACCCTTTTTATGTGCGAAATACTGTAAACCTAATCTAATCATTGTGTTATCCTCCTGTTATTTGATCTCAAGCTTTATCTTCTTGTGCTCAGACGCGATATACTCGATATGCGCACAGAGCGACGCTATAAGCTGCTGCGAAGGCTGATGCTGCTGTGTAAGAGCAAGACGAACCTCGTTCTCCATCACATCGACCTTTGCCTGTGCACCGAAAAACTCTGTTATAGTATTGCAGGTAAGCTCTACCGCAGAGGTGATAGCCGCACAGACTATGTCGTTGCCCTCTGTTCCGTAGCCCGCATGACCCGAAACACTAAAACCCGTAAATCGGTCGTTTTCCTTATAGAAAACCGCTTTAAGCATTATGCGTTGATAGCTTCAATTCTTACCTGGCTGTAAGGCTGTCTGTGGCCCATCTTTCTCTTGATGTGCTTCTTGGGCTTGTAAGTGAAGACAGTGATCTTCTTAGCCTTGCCGTTCTTCAGGAGAGTAGCCTTAACGCTTGCGCCGTCAACATAGGGTGCGCCAACGGTAACGCCGTCGTCCTTGCCTACCATGATAACCTTGTCGAATGTGATCTCGCCCTCAGCTTCAAGCTTCTCGATGAAGAGGATATCGCCCTCTTTAACCTGATACTGCTTTCCGCCTGTTTCGATTACTGCGTACATAATTTTTTACCTCATTTTTATCAGACTCGCTGCGTCAGGGCGCAATAATGCTTAAAACCCTGCACATGCGGCTTAATAAGTATACCACAATAAAACTTATTTGTCAAGCGTTAAGACAAAATTTTTATTATTCTGTTATTTTTATTCAAAACACTTGCCGCAAAGCGTCATTCCAATGCACTAAATCCACAAAAGTTCGACACAAGTCGTTTCTTTATTGACGAAACCCGCGTTTTATGCTATAATTTACATATAAAAATCTACTTTTATACCCAATCATGTTGCAGGAGGAATAACAATGAGTGCTTCATACAGCGGCAGAGCCGTTATAAACGAAAAGATCGTCACTATCCACACCTTTTTCATCTTAGGTGTATGCCTTATCTTCGGCGCGATAAACATTATTCAAAGCGCCATAGTAAACGGTGCTATCATCATGGGCTGCGGTGTTGTTGCAGTCGCTCTTTCGTTCATACTGAAAAAGCGCACAGACCTTGTAACTCGCGGATTCGTGCTTTGCATTACACAGCTGCTTATTATAATTATAATGTCTATCGCAAACCACGCCATGCAGGATATGTTCGCTCTCATGCTCGGTTCTATGTCCATTGCAGCACTTTATTACAGCAAGCGCTGCCTGTACACACACTGGATAATTATGGACGTTGCAGTAATAGCAGGTCTTTTCTTTAACGATTTCTTCTATGGCGGCACAGAGCTTAGCGGCCTTATCAAAGGCATCGCAGGCATTAACATCGGATCTTTCCTTATAGTATATCTCGTAAAATGTACTCTTAATTATATCACCGAGGCGCAGGACGCAAAGCGCGAGGCTGATTCCCTGCTGGATAAAGTTCAGCACAACATGGCTCACACCGAGCAGCTTGTAGAGCAGCAACGCAGCGTAGTTGCACGTATCGCCGAGGTTTCTGAAACTCTCAGCGCATCGGGACAGAAGATGCACATCGTTGCCGACAACATCAACGAAGCTGCCGACAAGCAGCAGTCCACTATTGAGGAGATATCCAGTGACATCACCGCCATCACTATCGAAACGCACAATAGTCTTGACGCAGCAAAGAGCGCTTCCAAATCCGCCGCCAACAGCACAGTTCTTCTTAACGAGAGCAACGGCGAGATGAATAAGATGATAGACGCTATGTCCGAGATTGAGGATTCCTCCGCAAAGATTCAGGATATCGTTAAAACTATCGAAGATATCGCATTCCAGACCAACATACTTGCGCTGAACGCTTCTATCGAGGCAGCAAGAGCAGGTGCGGCAGGCAAGGGCTTTGCGGTCGTTGCCGATGAAGTACGCAACCTCGCAGGAAAGAGTCAGGACGCAGTTCAGAATACAGCAGAGCTTATCGACGCCTCCATAAGAGCGGTACACCGCGGCAGAGAGGTCGCAGACAACGTTGCTGAGCGCATGAATGCCGTTATAACCACTGCCGAGGAAAGCGCAGCTTACTCCGACAGCATCGCAAAGCTTACCGAAAAACAGGCTGCTGCAATCGATGCCGTAAAGGAGCGAATCGCACAGATTTCCGATATCATTTCCGAAACTTCCCACACCGCAGTACAGAGCGCCGAGATCGCAAGCTCTGTCGCAGAGGATACTCGAAAGATGGAGGACATCGTAAGCGAATACAGACAATAATTAAGTACATAACAAACAAGCAGGTGTCTAAAAAACACCTGCTGTTTTTTTATATCTCATTAAGGTTTTTAACGCTCTCGCGGCGCACCAGTTTTCCTGTAACTAATGTTCTGCCGCGCTTATAGCTGCCGTCGCGTATCTTATGCAGGATTATATCCACCGCCTCCGATGACATCACTCGGCTGTTGACATCAATGGTCGTTATTCTCGGCATACTGATGGTAGAATAAATATGGTTGTCATAGCCGACCACCGAAACATCATCGGGTATAGAATATCCCGCCGCCTTGAGCTGATTTACAAGCTTGTACGCAGTTTCATCACAGTTACACACAAACGCCGTAGGCATATCCGCAGGCAGCGTAAATTCAGGGAAAATATCACTTTCGTTAGAGCGGTCGCTGATTATCCAATCCTGTCTGAGCGGTATCCTGTTCTCAAGCAGCGCCTTGTAGTAGCCAAGATATCTGTCCTGTATACTCGAAGTGGAGCTTATACTTCCCAGAAAGCCTATCTTCCTGTGACCGTTTGCAACAAGGTGACTCGTCAGCATATACGCCCCATAAAAATTATCCGAAAGCACTGACTCCACGTCCTCACGACTACCGTAAAAATCAAGGAATACAGTAGGCAGACCGAAAGACATCAGCCTTTCAACATAGCTGTCAGCAAACTGCCCCAGCACTATAAGGCCATCAACTTTTTTGTCAAGCACCGAATTAGGTATCTCGCCCATTCCGCTGTCAGCGTCATTAATTACCTCAAGCATACCGTAAAAATTCTGTGTCTGAAGCAGCTCGATAATGTGACGATACACCACCCAGTAAAACGAACTAGCGTCACCGATAAAATGCCGCGCCACAACAATACCTATGTTATAACTTAAACCATCATGAGCGCCTCTGCCGCCCGAATGCATACGATATCCCATCTCTGTAGCCTTTTGCTTGATGCGCTCACGAAGCTCATCACTTACACCATCACGGTCGCCAAGCGCCTTTGATACCGTAACAGTGCTGACATTCATCACCTTTGCAATATCGCTCATCGTTACCGACTTTTTTATCATGATCACATTCTCCCTTATACGATAGTCCACCGCCAAAGCTTAATCCTTAATTATATTTTAAGTAAAAATGTCGTTTTTGTAAAGTAATATTTTTAACGAAATTCTAACAGCTTTTTTGTGCAAAAAAACAAAAACCGCCTCCGAATAACATCGAAAGCGGTTTTATGTTAGCTAATATACTCCGAAAAGCTCGGAATGTTAAACGCTATGTAATTACTTTCTCTTGCGGGAAGCGATTACAGCAGCGCCTGCGAGTGCAACTGCACCTGCAGCAACTGCAACACCCTCAACGCCTGTGTCAGCAGAGTTCTTGTTCTCGTCTGTAGCGCCATCTGTGCTGCCAGCAGCGTCATCATCACCGCGCACATTTACGGTCTCGATAACGGAACCGTCAGCAGCGTAGAGAGTTTCATCAGAAATATTCCAGTTGTACTCCTTGAATGTAGAGTAATCCTGGAAGAAGAAGAATGCATACTCATCATCAGCAGCGAAGATGGGAGCGTCAGCCATGTATGTGCAGGTGTAAACGCCGTCTGTGTCTGTAGCTTCCCAGACAATATTTGCAGAAGCGTCGCCCTCGTGACCCCATGTAGCAAGGTCCTTCCAGCCTGTAGAATTAGAGTTAACGCCGATAACGCCGCCGAACCAAGCGTCAGCCATCTCAGCCTTTACCCAGAGGTAATCCTCGAGCTGTGCGTCGTCAAGTGTCAGAGTTACAGAGAAACCTGCAACGTTTGCGAGATCAGCAGGATCAGCCAGCATAGCCTGGTGCCAGTCATTGGACTGCAGGCAAGCAAACTGAAGTGTGTCTTGGTCGCCATAAGCTGTAACGAACTGTGCGGAAGCAGCAACGGACATAGCTGCAGTTGTGATTGCAGCAGCTGCGGTAGCAGCAAGAATTCTTCTTAACTTCATAAGAAATATCCTCCTAAAAAATCATTTTCGGCAAAGCACACGCTTATGCCATTCCAATTTCTACACCCTTGCTAACACAAAAGCATAGATTTACAATATAATTATACCTGATTACACCGGTTTTGTCAATAATAAAATTATAAAAAAAGCAAACGCTCCCGAAAAAATCGGGAGCGCTGTTAGTGTTATCATATCAAAAATCAAACTAAATTACTTTCTCTTGCGGGAAGCAATTACAGCAACACCTGCGAGTGCAACTGCACCTGCAGCAACTGCAACACCCTCAACGCCTGTGTCAGCAGAGTTCTTGTCCTCGCCTGTAGCGCCATCTGTGCTGCCGGCAGCATCGTCAGAAGCAGGAACATAGTCTTCAAGTGTTACAGACTTAACGTCAACACCAGCAATCTGGAACAGCATACCGCCGTACCAGCCACCGTCCTCAGTGGGAGTCATAGTAGCTTCCATAGAAGCGATATCGTCCTGATCGAGAACGAACTGGATAGATGTAAGTGTGCTGTCACTAAGTACGATGAATCCATCACTCTGCTGGAAATAGCTTTCATTGCCAAGAGTATCAACAGTCAGCTTGCCCCAGCCATTGCAATCAGCGGGAGCCAGCGACCACCAATCTTGATGTTCGTCATTGATAATGGTAGCGAGCTCAACAGTTACCAGCACATCACCCTCGAATGCCTCGAAATTAGCGAAATCAACAGTACCATCAGCACTCCAGTCAGATGTGAAAGGATCTTCATTTGTAATGGTAACTGCATCAGCTGCAGAAGCAGCAACGGACATAGCAGCAGTAGCAATAGCAGCAGCTGCTGTAGTAGCTAAAATTCTTCTTAACTTCATAAGAAATCTCCTCCTAAAAAAATTCAGCGATAGATAACACTGGGTTCTCTTGCCAAAATCCTTGCACAACTGCGCAAGGTTTTACAGTGATAATTATACACCAGTTTTTGGTGTTTGTCAATACCCCAAAACTCATTGTAACAGCAAACACCCCCGAAAACTCGGGGGTGCAATAAGTATAAGCTTTTAATAAACCAAGCTGATTACTTTCTCTTGCGAGAAGCAATTACAGCAGCGCCTGCGAGTGCGAGTGCGCCTGCAGCAACTGCAACGCCCTCAACGCCTGTGTCAGCAGAGTTCTTGTCCTCGTCTGTAGCGCCGTCTGTGCTGCCTGTAGCGTCATCGCCATCAGCAGCGGGAGCGACAGCAAATACAAGCTCCTCACCGATAATGTTGCCGTCAGCATCAAGGAATCTTACAGCATCGATCTGTACGCCTGCATCAACGCCCTGCCACCAGTTCTGAATATCGAGCTGTGCGAAGCTTACTGTACCATCTTCAGCAACAGTTGCGATCTCAGTGATGGGGTTAGCGGAAATATCTATAGCAACATATGTGCCCTTACCGTCAGTTATAGAAACAATACCCTCGTTATTGTTGTATGTACCAAACTCAGCACCCTGCTGCCATTCGGTACCATCAGCAAAAACAACACCGTAGCCAATGCCGCAGCCGCCGTTGAAGCCGTCCACTGTTGTAGCTGCATCCCAAGAGAGATCAAGCTCAACAGTAGCGATGTCGCCGTAAGCGTCGCCTACAACAGCATAGATATCGATCTTGCCGGGGTATACAGCAGCAGCATTTGCTGCCTGTGCAGCCTCAAGGTCATAGGAAGCCCAAATATCAACGTCGCCTGCACTTGCGCCCTCATCATCTGTTGTAGCGTCGTCACCATCTGTTATGGTGTCGTCACCGCCAACGATCTCATCGCCGTCTGTTGCAGCGTCGTCACCGTCAACGATCTCATCGCCTGTTGTATCGTCTGTTGTAGTGTCATCAGTTGCTACATCAGCAGTTACTGTCCACTTAAAATTTGCAACATAATTAGTGTCATCTGTGGAAACTGCAAAAGCACTCCAATAAAAATCAGGATCCCAAAGAATATCTGTTACTGTAATGGTCTCACCTGCAGCAATATCTACTGTTCTTGCATCTTCAGTAGCAGAAAAGTTGTACAGGAACTTTGCAGCATTATCTGTTGTTACAGAAATTGATGTAACGGTAGCAGGATCAAAGTCACCGATAAGTTCTTCCATAGTGGCTTCATAAGTGTCCCACCAAATGCCGGTGCTCTTTACGGCAGCTGTACCGCTGAATGTATTGCTTTCTGCGAAAGAAACAATAGACATTGCAGATGCAACGATTGCAGCTGCTGTAGAAGCAGCTAAAATTCTTCTTAACTTCATAAGAAATATCCTCCTAAAAATTTAACATCGGGATAGTCATACTAATCCTCAGAATGTATTATACTACATACTGCAAAAAAAATCAACTGTCATTTTCCACACATTCCAATATATTTTTTAGGTGATAACGACAATACGAAAAGCGCCTCCGCCGTTACACGGAAGCGCTCATATAGCTTGATCAGTCGTCTCTGCGCATCGAAACCGCAATACCTGCGCCGCCTACTGCAAGCGCCGCTACCGCAGCGAAAGCGAAAGGAACGCCTGTGTTGGGGTTTGTTGTGCCGCTGCCTGTGATTATATCACCCGCATTATCTTCAGGTGTGCTGCCCGTGCCGTTTTCGGGCTTAGATGTTGTGTTGTCGCCTGTTGTACCGTTTCCTGTATTTCCTGTGCTGCCGCTTGTGTTACCGTCGGTGTTGCCGCCGTTTGCACCATTATTAGTAGTGCCTCCCGTTGTATCGTCCTCGCCTGTCACAGCGTCAGTAACATCGTCAACTACATTTTCACCCGCGTCTACAACGTCATTAACTATATTCTCGCCTGCGTCAACTACATTTCCGACAACGCCGCCGTTTGCCGCAAACGCAGAGGCAGACAGCACCGCAGCCGCAAACACTGCCGCAGCCATGGAAGCAATTCTTCTGAGCATCACTTTTCTCCTTATTTTGATATATTGCGTGTTTTCACGCAGGATTATTATCCGCCGCTCAAGCTCAAATTATGCTTTTTTGATTTGGAAATTATACGAAAAACCGCCTTAGGCAAAGCGCCAAAGGCGGTATCAGCTTGTCGAAAAACCTTAATTCCGCCCGCAAAGCGGGGGTTTCTGATAACTTTTTTGACCGAATTCACTTCGGTCAAAAAACACTTCTATCCGCACCAGTGTGCGAATTGTCGGCATCGCCGACAATGAGTGCGCGCAAGGCGGATGTTTCGGTGGCGACATGGATGTCGCAAAGTCGAAGCCAAAAGGCGGCATGGACGCCGCCACAAAAGCTTCGACGAGGAAAACTTGTCCCAACGGGACTTTTTCGACGGTTTCAAACCACCTTAGGCAAAGCGCCAAAGGCGGTATACTTTTATTTGCTCGAATTTAACCAATTCATA
>JAZNTS010000132.1:0-18755 GCA_045591905.1 Oscillospiraceae bacterium
AAAGGTAAGCAGGGACGCTTCCGTCAGAACCTGCTCGGTAAGCGTGTTGACTACTCGGGACGTTCCGTTATCGTAGTAGGCCCCGATCTCAGAATGGATCAGTGCGGCCTGCCTAAGGAAATGGCTCTTGAGCTGTTCAAGCCGTTCGTTCTGAACGACCTTGTTATCAATAATTCCGCTGCAAATATCAAGCAGGCTAAGAAGATGGTAGAGCGCGCAGACGATAAGGTGTGGGACTCCCTCGAAAGAGTTATCAAGGATCACCCCGTTCTGCTGAACCGTGCGCCTACACTGCATAGACTTGGTATTCAGGCGTTCTCTCCCGTACTGGTCGAGGGTCGCGCTATCAAGCTGCACCCCCTGTGCTGTACAGCGTTCAACGCTGACTTCGACGGCGACCAGATGGCCGTGCATCTCCCCCTGTCCGCTGAGGCTCAGGACGAGGCAAGAAACCTTATGCTTGCCGCAAAGAACCTGCTGAAGCCCTCTGACGGACGTCCTGTTGCAGTTCCTACACAGGATATGGTACTTGGCGCTTACTATCTCACCATCGAAAAGGACGGCGAGAAGGGCGAGGGCAAGGTGTTCCGCGATGCAAACGAGGCTCTGATGGCATATCAGGACGGCATCGTGTCCATTCACGCAAAGATCAAGATCCGTGTTACAAAGGATCTCGGTGATACAAGAATTTCCAGACTTGTTGACACCACAATCGGTCGTGTTATCTTCAATGAGCACGTTCCTCAGGATCTCGGCTACGTTGACCGTTCCGACCCCGAGCATCAGCTCGATTACGAGGTAGGCTTCAAGGTTGGCAAGAAGCAGCTCGGACAGATCATCGACCGTTGCCTCAAGGTGCACGGCACCGCTACCACAGCGCAGGTACTGGACAAGGTAAAGGCGCTCGGCTACAAGTACTCCACACGCTCGGGTATCACAGTAGCAGTTTGCGACGCTGAAATTCCGCCCCAGAAGGCAGATATCATGCAGGAAGCAGAAAACAAGATCGCAAAGATCAACAAGCAGTTTGCACGCGGCTTTATTTCCAACAACGAGAGAAAGTCTGCGTTTATCAGCATTTGGAACAAGGCTACCGACGACGTAGGTAAGGCGCTGACCGACAACCTCGATCAGTACAACAACATCTTCATGATGGCGGACTCCGGTGCCCGTGGTTCTATCAACCAGATCAGACAGCTTGCAGGTATGCGTGGACTTATCGCAAATACTTCGGGTGCAACTATCGAGATGCCTATCAAGGCTAACTATCGTGAGGGTCTGAACGTACTGGAATACTTCATCTCCTCTCGTGGTGCGCGTAAGGGTCTTGCAGATACCGCGCTTCGTACAGCCGACTCGGGTTACCTTACAAGACGTCTTGTTGACGTATCTCAGGAGGTAATTATCCGTGAGGAGGACTGCGGTACCGACAACGGTATCGAGGTTTACGAGATCCGCGAGGGCAACGAGCTTGTTGAAAAGCTCGCAGAGCGTCTTGTAGGACGTTTCCTTTCCGAGGATTACAAGGACGCTGATGGCAATATCCTTATTTCTAAGGATAAGCTGCTGAACGACGCTGACGCTGCAAAGATCGTAAATGCAGGCGTTGATAAGATCAAGGTGCGCTCTGTGCTCACTTGCGGTCTGAAGAACGGCGTTTGCGCACGCTGCTACGGCGCTTCGCTTGCCAACGGTCAGCTCATCGGTATCGGTGAGGCAGTTGGTATCATCGCGGCTCAGTCTATCGGTGAGCCCGGTACACAGCTTACAATGAGAACGTTCCATACGGGTGGTATCGCTTCGGCTGAGGATATCACACAGGGTCTTCCCCGTGTCGAGGAGCTTTTCGAGAGCCGCCGTCCCAAGAATGCTGCTATCATCACTAAGATCTCGGGTAAGGTACGCTTCGAGGAGATCAAAAAGACCCGTCACGCTATCATCACAGCAGATGACGGCACTGAGGAGGCTTATGCAGTTCCGTTCGGCTATCGTCCTAAGGTTTACGACGGCGACGTTGTGACAGCAGGCGATCCGCTGACAGAAGGCTCCATCAACCCGCATGACGTGCTTCTCGTAAAGGGCGAGCAGGCTGTTCAGAACTACATCATCGCAGAGGTACAGAAGGTTTACCGTCTGGAGGGTGTTGATATCAACGATAAGCATATCGAGGTAATCGTACGCCAGATGATGAGAAAGCTTCGTATCACAGAGCCCGGCGACAGCTTCCTGCTTCCCGGTTCTATCGTTGGCAAGAACGAGTTCGTTGAGATATGCGAGTCTATTCAGAAGCGCATAGACGAGGGCGAGATGCTTACGATGCCCGAGAGCGAGCCTGTGCTGCTCGGTATCACAAAGGCTTCTCTTGCAACAGACAGCTTCATGTCTGCAGCTTCTTTCCAGGAAACAACAAGAGTGCTGACCGACGCCGCTATCAGAGGCAAGGTTGACCCGCTGCTCGGTCTTAAGGAAAATGTTATCATCGGTAAGCTCATTCCTGCAGGTACAGGTCTTGCCGAGGAGGAAGAATCCGCTGAAGAAAGCGCTGCAGATGATACTGCTTCCGACGCAGAGGCTATGTGATAAGCCGTTTGTCTTGCGAGATATTGCAAGTGTTCGGTAAAATGCACAAAAAGCAAAGTTCTATATAAAATCTAAACGGTGTTTGCTACAAAGTTTTGAAAAAAACCTTGACAAACACCGTTTTTTGCTTTAAAATATATAATTGCGTGCGAGTATATTGCGAGAATGATTTTGTCAGGATCGGGTATACTAAGCAACGTGAAATTTTAATGGAGGTGAAATAATGCCAACCTTTAATCAGCTTGTCCGCAAGGGACGTGAAGTATCGGTAAAGAAGTCCAAGTCTCCCGCACTTCAGAAGGGTATGAATACACTGCACAAGCGTGAGATCGACCAGTCTTCTCCCCAGAAGAGAGGCGTTTGCACAGCAGTTCGTACAAGCACCCCTAAGAAGCCTAACTCTGCGATGAGAAAGATTGCCAGAGTAAGACTTTCCAACGGCTATGAAGTTACTGCTTACATTCCCGGTATCGGACACAAACTGCAGGAACACTCTGTTGTACTCATCAGAGGCGGTCGTGTAAAGGACCTCCCCGGTGTACGTTATCACATCATCCGTGGTACACTCGATGCACAGGGCGTTGACAAGAGAATGCAGGGACGCTCCAAGTACGGTGCTAAGCGTCCGAAGGCTGGAAAGAAAGCGTAATCATTAACTGTTATGCTGTCAGGCAAGGCATTATTTTAAATATATTGCCTCTGTTTGGACGGCGAAAGTTAACGCTTTCGAGTACCTATGATTTTCATTTTTTATGAAGGAGGGAAGTAAAGTGCCAAGAAGAGGTAATGTTCCGAAGCGTGAGGTTCTGCCGGATCCTATGTACGGTTCCGAGCTGGTAACAAGACTTATCAACAACATCATGCTCGACGGAAAGAAGGGCGTAGCCCAGAAGATTGTATACGGCGCATTTGAGATCGTTGCTGAAAAGACAGGCAAGGACGCTCTGGAAGCTTTCGAGGAGGCAATGGAGAATATCATGCCCCAGCTCGAGGTTAAGGCTCGCCGTGTCGGCGGTGCATCCTATCAGGTTCCTATGGAGGTTCGCCCCGAGAGAAGACGCACACTCGGTCTGAGATGGATAACCAAGTACAGCCGTGAGCGTAACGAAAAGACAATGAAGGAAAGACTTGCAAACGAGATCCTTGACGCGCTGAACGGTCAGGGTGGCTCCTGCAAGAAGCGTGACGATACTCATAAGATGGCTGAAGCTAATAAGGCTTTCGCACATTACAAGTGGTAATCAGAAACAGATGGAGATGATCGCGGCATAGCCGCGGTCGCTATCCAGAAATTACGGAGGAACTTATGAAAAGAGACGTAACTCTCGAAATGACCCGTAATATTGGTATCATGGCGCACATTGACGCAGGTAAGACCACCACAACAGAGCGTATCCTGTTTTACACCGGTGTAAACCACAAGATGGGTGAAACTCATGATGGCGGCGCGACAATGGACTGGATGGCACAGGAGCAGGAGAGAGGTATCACTATCACATCTGCTGCTACAACAGCTTTCTGGAAGAACCATAGAGTCAATATTATAGATACTCCCGGACACGTTGACTTCACAGTTGAGGTTGAGCGTTCTCTGAGAGTTCTTGACGGCTCCGTTACTGTATTCTGCGCAAAGGGCGGCGTTGAGCCTCAGTCAGAAACAGTATGGCGCCAGGCAGATAACTACAAAGTACCCAGAATGGCTTATGTAAATAAGATGGATATTATGCGTGCAGACTTCTACAACGTAGTAAGAATGATGGAAGATCGTTTAAAGTGTAACGCTGTTCCGATTCAGCTCCCTATCGGCGCTGAGGCAGATTTCAAGGGCATTATCGACCTTATTGAAATGAATGCCGATGTTTACTACGATGACCTGGGTAAGGATATGCGTGTTGAGGAGATCCCCGCAGACATGCTCGAAAAGGCTCAGGAATACAGAAAGAACCTGCTTGAGAAGGTTGCTGAGCTTGATGACGAGCTGATGGAGCGCTACTTCGAGACCGAAGGCGAGGACTTCACAGTTGAGGAGATCAAGAAGGCAATCAGAAAGGGTACTATCGACAACAAGTTCGTTCCTGTTGTTTGCGGTACTTCTTATAGAAACAAGGGCGTTCAGAAGCTGCTTGACGCAGTTGTTGACTTCATGCCCTCTCCTCTGGATATCCCCGCTATCAAGGGCGTAAACCCCGAAACAGGCGAGGAGTGCGAGAGAAAAGCAGGCGATGATGAGCCTTTCTCCGCTCTTGCATTCAAGATCGCAACAGACCCCTTCGTTGGTAAGCTCTGCTTCTTCAGAGTTTACTCCGGTTACGTTGATGCAGGTGCTACTGTCCTCAACGCAACAAAGGATAAGAACGAGCGTATGGGTCGTATCCTCCAGATGCACGCTAACTCCAGACAGGACATCGATGCTTGCCCCTGTGGCGATATCGCTGCCGCTGTAGGTCTCAAGAACACTACTACAGGTGACACACTGTGCGACCCCGCACACCCTGTAATTCTCGAGTCCATGGAATTCCCCGAGCCTGTTATCTCGCTCGCTATCGAGCCCAAGACAAAGGCAGGTCAGGAGAAGATGGCGCTTGCACTTGCAAAGCTTGCTGAAGAAGACCCCACATTCAGAACCTACACCAACACCGAAACAGGTCAGACAATCATCTCCGGTATGGGTGAGCTTCACCTTGAGATCATTGTTGACCGTCTGCTTCGTGAGTTTAAGGTCGAGGCAAACGTTGGTGCTCCTCAGGTTGCATATAAGGAAACTATCGTTGGCAATGCAGACGTTGATATGAAGTATGCACGTCAGTCCGGTGGTAAGGGTCAGTACGGTCACGTTAAGATCCGTGTTGAGCCTAACGAGTCCGGTAAGGGCTACGAGTTTGTTAACGCTGTTGTCGGCGGTGCTATTCCCAAGGAGTATATCCCCGCTGTTGACAAGGGTATTCAGGGCGCACTCAATGCAGGTGTTCTCGCAGGCTATCCTGTTGTTGACGTTAAGGTTGAGCTGTACGATGGCTCCTACCACGAGGTTGACTCCTCTGAAATGGCGTTCCAGATCGCAGGCTCCATGGCTATCAAGGAGGCTCTGAAGAAGGCTAAGTCCGTAATTCTTGAGCCTATCATGAGAGTAGACGTTGTAACTCCCGACGATTACACAGGTCACGTTATCGGCGACCTCAACTCTCGTCGTGGTCAGATCCAGAATCAGGAAACAAGAAACGGTACCGTTCAGATCACCGCAGGCGTTCCTCTTTCCGAGATGTTTGGCTACTCCAACGATCTTCGTTCCAAGACACAGGGCCGCGGTAACTATGTAATGCAGCCCAGCCACTACATCGAGGTTCCCAAGAACATCGCTGAGGGCATCATGAGCAAGCGTAAGCAGGATAACTGATCTCGTTTGCTGTAAGCTTTATCATAATTTTTGCGAAAAGCACTTGATTTTTTTGCGGAATAATGATACAATATAATCACTAAACTATGGCTATCCCCCGATTTCGGGGGAGGCTGAAATTACACCTTTAAGGAGGATAAACCAATGGCAAAGGAAAAGTATAATTCCACGAAGCCCCACGTTAACATCGGTACAATCGGCCACGTTGACCACGGCAAGACAACAACAACAGCTGCTATCACAAAGTACCTCGCTATGCTCGGTAAGGCAAAGTTCGAGGCTTATGACATGACCGATAAGGCTCCCGAGGAGAGAGAGCGTGGTATCACAATCAATACTGCTCACGTTGAGTACGAGACTGACGCACGTCACTATGCTCACGTTGACTGCCCCGGCCATGCTGACTACATCAAGAACATGATCACAGGTGCTGCTCAGATGGACGGCGCTATCCTCGTAGTTGCTGGTACTGACGGCCCCATGGCTCAGACCAAGGAGCACATTCTGCTTGCTCGTCAGGTAGGCGTTCCCGCAATCGTTGTATTCGTAAACAAGTGCGATGACGTTGATGATGAGGAGCTGCTCGACCTCGTAGAGATGGACATCCGTGATGTTCTTTCTCAGAACGAGTTCCCCGGCGATGATATCCCCGTTATCCGTGGTTCTGCTAAGGTTGCTCTTGACTGCACATCTACAGACCCCAACGCTCCCGAGTATGCTTGCATCAAGGAGCTGATGGACGCTGTTGACGCTTACATTCCTGCTCCTGAGCGTTCTGAGGATCTGCCCTTCCTGATGCCCGTTGAGGATACTATGACAATCACAGGTCGTGGTACTGTTGCTACAGGTCGTGTAGAGCGTGGTATCGTTAAGGTTAACGACACAGTTGAGATCACAGGTCTTGTTGACGAGCCCAAGTCCACTGTTGTTACAGGTCTTGAGATGTTCAGAAAGACTCTGGACGAGGCTGTTGCCGGTTACAACATCGGTGCTCTGCTCCGTGGTGTTACACGTCAGGATATCGAGCGTGGTCAGGTTCTCTGCAAGCCCGGTTCCATTCACCCCCATACAAAGTTCAAGGGTCAGGTTTACGTTCTCAAGAAGGAAGAGGGCGGCCGTCATACACCTTTCGTTTCCAACTATCGTCCCCAGTTCTTCTTCAGAACAACAGACGTTACAGGCGTTATCACACTGCCTGCTGACAAGGAAATGTGCATGCCCGGCGATAACGTTGTAATGGACGTTGAGCTGATCACTCCTATCGCTATTGAAGAGGGTCTGCGTTTCGCTATCCGTGAGGGTGGTAGAACTGTAGGTTCCGGCGTTGTTACTGCTATCAACGAGTAATTCAATACCGACTATCTTTTAAGATAACAGAGCCGCTTCCCGTAAGGGAGGCGGCTTTTGGCTGTTGATAAGCCGCATCTGCGTTGTCAGCTGCCAATTTAGTTGAAAATAAAATCCCCGCCGTTTTTAGCAATGCTCAGCGGCGGGAATATTATTAGTATTTTATCAATAAGGGAGTGTTATGAAAATCTCGCCTGCTCTCAGATTATCGTCCTTATCCAAATAGGTGCCGAAATATCTGCCGTCATCTTCTGTTAAGGTATGAAGTAAAACATACACCTCATATTCAACTTTGACCGCTTCGCAGGTTTCGAAATTTATCGCCAAGGGAATCAGCTTGCTTATTTGGGGAATGAACCATTCACCTACTGCGAACACGGAACGCGGGTCAAAACTGTAATCAGACCTAAACTCAATTATGTATTCATTGGGAAATTCCGTCATGTTGAAACACTTACTCAGATCGTCAGACAGGCGTGTGACATTAATTAATGAGGCATCATACTTGTTTGTGTTATTGGCTGATATCAGATGAAAATTTTCGTTCTCATAATACTTGTCGATATCTTCGTGCAGATCTTCGCATATACCATTCTCTCCTGTTTTAATGTTGAGATAGTGGCCTTGGTCGGGAGCATCGGCAATCGTATATTTTATTGTTTCACCATCAAGCATCATTAGATGTTTGTCAAGCGGACACCAATTTATATCAACAGCAAGCTCGATGACTTTCTGTTGTTTACGGTCATAAGCCATTAAGTCACCATTTCCAAAAATGAAATAATCGTCATTTATATCAGCAATCCCTGACCAACTCGTTGCGGGGATATTATCATACTTGCCTGTAAGCAGGTCGATATGAATGATCCCTTGCTCAGTTGTGAGAACATAGCAATCATTTTCGTCAATCAAACTGCTATACTGGTTGATTGCTATGATACCTGTTTCGTAGGTAATCCGCCCGTCTTTTATAAACACAAAATTTTCATAACTTGTAAGCTGAACATCGGGATAACAATATGATATATTAACCATCCAGTCGGCGTTTTCATTGCCGATATATGCAGCATCAATATATTTTTCATCAAAGAAATTCCTATTGCGCCATTCTTCAAGCTCGTTGCCGCTGTATTCCTGCTCACAATATTCCTTTGCCCTCTGATACGCTTCATCTTCTTTAAAGTCGATATCATAGCCGTAATGTGAGGATATTTCCATTAGATCAATAGCTTCTTTTGCGTTTACAACCAGAGTTTTATCAGTAATGATGGGGGATATCGCTGTAGGAACGTCGGTTTTCTCAGGAACTTCTGAGGTCATGTTTTCAGGCTTATCTTTTGCACTCACAGTTTCTTCATAAGAAATATTAGAATGGGTTGTATCTGTTGAAGCGGAAGTCAATTCGCTTGAATTGTCTAATTCAGTTTTGCTGCAGCCGCACAGCAAAATAACAGCGCTCATAAATATTGCAGAATACTTTCTCATCACACTCACCCACTTTCTTTAAGTCATAACAGATATTTTGGCTGTTTTAATTATAGCATTCTTAGGTGCCAAAAGCAATTACAAAGCGGTTACATTTCGTTACAAAAAGGTTACATTTCATTACATAACGGTTACAATCACAGGGCTATAGGTACGGCACTTTTTATTGTTGTATATACGCCGCGGCTTTTCCCTTGCTATTTCCCCAAAAAAGTGGTACAATAATCATATCACGAAAGGGGGCAGGGGAATGGAGCTACCGCAGAACATATCTGAAATACTCGCAAAGCTTGAAAAGGCAGGGCATGAAGCCTACATCGTTGGCGGCTGTGTTCGCGACAGTCTTATGGGCGTACAGCCGCATGATTTTGATATAACAACCTCTGCGCTTCCCGAGGAGACCATGGCGGTGTTTGAGGGATACACCGTTATTCCAACAGGTCTAAAGCACGGAACCGTGACGGTGCTGTGCGAGGGCGAGCCTGTGGAGATAACTACCTATCGCGTGGACGGAGATTACGCCGACGGCAGACACCCCGATTCAGTGAAATTTACGCGCAGCCTTTCCGAGGACGTGGCGCGCCGTGATTTTACGATGAACGGAATTGCTTACAGTCCCACGCGTGGGCTTTTTGACGAATACGATGGTGCGGAGGATATCCGCCGCGGCGTTATACGCTGTATCGGTGACGCTGATAAACGCTTTAATGAGGACGCTTTGCGTATTCTCCGTGCGTTGAGGTTTTCCGCAGTGCTGGGCTTTGCTATTGAGGGGAATACAGCGGCTTCCATACGCCGCAACAAAGGACTACTTGCGCGTGTTTCGGGTGAGCGTATATTGACGGAGCTGCAAAAGCTGCTTTGCGTCAGAAATGCAGGTGAAGTGCTTCGCGCTTATCCCGAAGTATTTGCTGAGGTGATACCCGAGCTTTCGCCGTGCATAGGCTACGAGCAGCACAGCAGATTTCACTCGCTGACATTGTATGAGCATCTTGTTAAGGCTGTGGAAAATACGCCAACAGAGGCGGGAATAAGGCTTGCAATGCTTCTGCATGATGTAGGAAAGCCGCTTACCCAGACCGAGGACGAAAACGGCGAGTGGCACTTTTATGCTCATGCGGAAAAAAGCGCGGAGCTTGCCGATAGCGCTCTGTCGCGCTTTCATGCGAGTAATTCGCTGCGCAGGCGCGTAGGTGAGATAATACGTTATCATGGCATGGTGCCTGAAAATAACGACAGGTTTATCCGCCGCAGGCTTTCAAAGCACGGTCTGCCGCTGTTTCGCGACATAATGCTTGCGCATATCGCAGACGACAGCGCCAAGGCAGAGTTTGCGAAAGAACGTATTCCGCTTTGGCGCGAGATAATACGCCGCGCCGAGGAGCTTTCAGAGCAGCAGCCTTGCTTGTCGATAAAACAGCTTGCGGTAAGCGGCAGAGAGCTTTCTGCGCTTATTCCGCCATCTCCGAAGATGGGCGAAACGCTGAATTATCTGCTGCATGGAGTCATAGACGGGCGTTTTCGCAACGACCGCGATGAGCTTTTGGTGCAAGCGCGCAGGTTTTTAGACAAAAATCCGTGAATAAAGCATAAAATGCTTGCAGAAACAGGTAATTTGTGATATACTAATAAAGTTGGATTTTTTGATATGTGTAGGAGAAATGTAAATGGCTTGTGATATAGGAATAGATTTAGGTACGGCGAATATCATCATAACGCTGAGCGGTAAGGGCGTTATTTTAAACGAGCCGTCCGTTGTAGCGTATGACCGCAAAAAGCGCGCTGTAGTCGCTGTCGGAGAGGAAGCTTACAAGATGCTCGGCAGAACTCCCGAATATATCGTTGCTGTGCGCCCGTTAAAGGACGGAGTCATCTCGGATAATGATATGACTCAGGCGATGATAAAGGAGTTTATACGCAAGGCTAACAGCAGCTTTATGGTGAAGCCGAGAGTCGTTCTTTGCGTCCCCTCGTCTGTTACAGACGTTGAAAAGAGAGCCGTTGTAGAGGCGGCGCTCTCCGCAGGCGCAAGAAAGGTATTTCTTATCGAGGAACCTATCGCGGCGCTTATCGGCGCGGGCATAGATATCTCAAAGCCAAACGGTACTATGGTCGTTGATATCGGCGGCGGTACGGCAGATGTTGCTATTGTGTCTTTCAACGGTATCGCGGCAAGCCGCTCCGTAAAGATGGCAGGAAACAAGTTCGACGCGGCTATAATCCGTCATATCACGCAGAAATACAAGATACTCATCGGCGAAAAAACAGCCGAAAAGGCTAAGATGGAGATAGCTAATGTATTCGACCCCGATGGCAGCAAAAAAATGATAGTGCGCGGCAGACATCTGCTGAAAGGTCTGCCTGAGAGCATTGAAATAAGCGATATCGACATTGACGAGGCTATCCACGAGAATGCAATGGAGATAGTTGAGCAGGTAAAGCTTACGCTGGAGTCTGCTCCGCCTGAGCTTGTCGGAGATATTCTCAGCAACGGTATTACGCTGACAGGCGGCGGTGCGCTGCTTGGAGGACTTGACAAGCTTATATCCTATCATGTGGGAGCGCCGTGCTTCGTTGCGGACAACGCTATCGAGTGCGTTGCGCGCGGCGTGGAGCTTGCATTCAAGATGTCGGGCGAGCTACTGGACGGTTTTGAGCAGGTAAAGCTTTACGGTTACAGATAACAAAAAAATGCCATGCAGCAAGTCTTGTGGTGTAAGACGCGTTGCATGGCATTTTATTGTGAATTTTTTAGCAAAATTATTCACTTAACACTTGATTTTTATATGTATATGTGCTATAATATGAAATAAGTATAAGAGCGTGTGTAAACGTATTTATAGATAACAGTCAATTTATCGCAACGTGCGGAGAGGAGGATCGGGCTTGATCAATGATTGCTATTTGATCGGTTTTTGCTGTACAACTATGCAGAAAGAGCCGATAAGACCTATCCTTTACAGCCTTACAAAGCAGATGGAGGCGCGCGACAATTATCGTATGCTGGTCTTTCATTGCTTTGAGGATCTTTATTTTCCCGATACCCCTGACAGCATCGGTGCAGCGTCCGTATACGAAACGATAAATTATGATATGCTGGACGCTATGATAATGATACAGAGCAACGAGAACCAGAAAGAGCTGTTTGACAGCATCTATCTGCGTTGCCTTAAGCACAATGTTCCTGTTATCAGCATAGACCAGTACCGTGAGAGAGCGTTCAATATCAATTTCGGCTACGGCGAGGCGTTCAGCGACATCGTTGAGCACCTTATAGTGGAGCATGGCTGCAAGAAGCTAAGACACGTTGCAGGAATAAGAGGCAATTCTTTTTCGTGCACGAGAATACAGAGCTTTGCCGAGGTGCTGTCGCATCACAACATACCTTTCAGCGAGAGCGAGGTCATTTACGGCGAATTCTGGGAAGCTCCTACGCTGGCAGCTATGGATCACTTTTTTGAAAACGGAGAAGAGCTTCCTGACGCTTTTGTCTGCGCCAACGACGCTATGGCAATAGCTGTCTGTCAGAAGCTTACGGAGCATGGTTATCGTGTGCCCGAAAACGTGATAGTAACGGGCTTTGACGGTATCGAGATAGAGAAATACCACAGTCCGCGCTTGACCACTGCTATCCGCGATAATGATGAGCTTTCCCGTGCAATAATACAGGTGTGCGATGATATTATAGAAAAGACAAGGAAAACTCCTTACAACACAGAGCTTAGCTATACGCCTGTATTTTCCGAGAGCTGCGGCTGCAAAAAGCGCGATTCGGGCAGAAGCAATCGTATGCTGACCGAGTATGTAAAGAACTATTCTTATGTTCGCGGCTATGAGGAAACGATGAATAAGATGGGCAACATTATTGCCTCCAATCCATCGCTTGGAAATGCGCGCGTAACGCTCGGAAACTACGCTTTCGGCGGAACGACATTATGCGTTTCGGAGGAATTCAGTAAATTCAGCGCACAGAATTTCAACGTTAATGAGTTTGATGAATTTGATAACGCGGAAAAGCAGCAAGGCTATCCGCAGAAGATGATGGTGCTGCGCGAGTGTCTCAATACTGATTCGCTGCACGAAAACGAGATATTCCCCACATCTTTGATACTGCCTAATCTGTATGAGCGTTTCCCCGATAATCATACGCTTGTAGTGTGCCCGCTGCATTCGCAGGAGTATGTTATCGGCTATTATGTGACGTATTTTGTACCGCTTGATATCTGTGTTGACCAGCTTTACACCTACAACATGATGGCAAACCGTTGTCTTGAAGTGGTGCGCACTCATGAGCATATGCGATACCTCAACAGAAAGCTGGAATTTCTGTTTACTCACGACCATCTTACGGGTATATATAATCGTTATGGATTCTACAGAAATTTCAGAGAGGATTTTGCAGAGCTTGCGGCAGAGAACAAGGACGTATTCATTGTTTCTATCGACCTCAACGATATGAAATATATCAATGACAATTTCGGCCATCACGCAGGTGATGAGGCACTGAAGATAACTGCGTCGTCGCTCACAGGTGCGGCTGAAGAAAGAGACAGGGATATAATCTGCTCGCGCTTTGGCGGTGACGAGTTCGTTGTAGCGAAGATATGCTGCGGCGACGCAAAAGAGCAGGCTGAGCGCTACCATCAAAGATTTGATGAGGTGCTTGCAAAGCTCAACGCAGAATCAGGTAATCCGTTCACTGTTGCGGCGAGTGTTGGCATACACTGCTCATCACTTGACCATGTTGAAACTGTTGACGAGCTTATCGAGCTTGCCGATAAGATGATGTACAACGACAAGGCGCGCCATAAGCGCAGACCTAAGGGTGAATAAGAATAAAGCCCCTCGGCTTCGGAGAATCCGTTGCCGAGGGGCTGTTGTTTTGTGCAGTGCGCTTATTTTTGTGCCGCATATATATCGGCAATACTGCGAGTAACAAGTCGCTTGAACAGCGGAGCAACGCGGTCTGCTGTTTCCTGTACTTCAGCGTGTGTGAGGGGATTTTGCGAGATTCCCGCTGCGAGGTTGGAAATGCAGCTTATGCCGCATATCTCCATGCCTGCATGACGAGCCGCCATAGCCTCCACAGCAGTAGACATTCCAACAGCGTCAGCGCCGAGCGAAGCGTACATTCTTATCTCGGCGGGGGACTCGTAATTCGGGCCGCTTGTCTGAACATAAACGCCCTCGCGCAGCGGTATCTTCTCATCAAGCGCTGCGTTCTTGATAATACCGCGCAGCTTTTTGGAATATGTCTCGGACATATCGGGGAAGCGAACACCAAGCTCATCAATATTTGCGCCTATAAGCGGCGAGGGTACGAACGACGAGATGTGGTCGGTTATCATCATGAAGTCGCCGCAGTTGAAATTGCGGTTGATTCCGCCTGCTGCGTTGGTAAGGAACAGCGTCTTTGCGCCCATAAGCTTCATTAAGCGTGTAGGAAGCACCACGTCGGACATCTTATAGCCCTCATAGTAATGCACACGTCCCTGCATTGCAACTATCGGAACGCCGCCCGCATAGCCGAACACGAAGCGTCCCTTATGACCTGCAACAGTGGATATCGGGAAACCCTCAAGCTCGTTATAGTCGAGTGTTTCCTTAACGTCCATTGTGTCAGCGTAGTCGCCCAGACCGCTGCCGAGTATCAGCGCTATCTCGGGCTTGAAGCTTATCTTCTTTTCAACGGAATTGTAGCATTTTAAAAGCTTTTCGTATACTTCGTTCATGTTATACCTCCCAGCCGTTGAGATACTTTTCCTGTTCTGCGGTGAGCTTGTCTATTTCAATGCCCCAGCTTGCTATCTTGCGGAGCGCCACTTCCTTGTCAACTTCAGCTGGAACATTTACAGTCATGCTGCCGTCCTTGCCGAGCTTGCCCTTGTTCTTTACAACGTGGAGCGCGGAGAGCGCCTGAATTGCAAAGCTCATATCCATTATCTCCGCGGGGTGACCGTCGCCTGCTGCGAGGTTTACAAGTCTGCCCTCTGCGATGATGAATACGGTGTTGCCGTTTGCAAGCTTGTAGCCCATGATGTTGTTTCTTGCAAGGTAGCTGTCTGTTGCTATCTCGCGGAGCTTCGCCATGTTTACTTCAACGTCAAAGTGACCTGCGTTGCAGCAGATAGCGCCGTCCTTCATGTTGAGGAAAGCCTCTTCGCCGATAACGTCAGCGCAGCCGGTAACAGTAACGAAGAAATCACCGATCTTAGCGGCCTCGCGCATGGGCATTACCTTGAAGCCGTCCATTACGGCCTCCATAGCCTTGATCGGGTCTATCTCTGTAACGATTACCTCTGCACCAAGACCCTTTGCGCGCATTGCAACGCCCTTGCCGCACCAGCCGTAGCCTGCAACTACAACGTTCTTGCCTGCAACGATGAGGTTTGTTGTGCGGTTGATGCCGTCCCATACGGACTGACCTGTGCCGTAGCGGTTGTCGAACAGGTGCTTGCAGTCTGCGTCATTTACCAGCACCATCGGGAATTTCAGCGCCTTTGCCTTATCCATAGCAAGCAGACGGATTATGCCTGTTGTAGTTTCCTCGCAGCCGCCGATAACATCGGGAATAAGCTCGGGACGCTCGTTGTGGATAAGGTTTACAAGGTCGCCGCCATCGTCAATGATAACGTTGGGGCGCGCGTCTATTACTTTGGATATATGGCGGTGATATTCCTCGTCGGTAGCGTCGTACCATGCGAAAACATTAAGCCCGTCATGCACGAGTGCAGCCGCAACATCGTCTTGTGTAGAAAGTGGATTGCTGCCTGTAACGTACATCTCAGCGCCGCCTGCCGCAAGCACCTTGCACAGATATGCAGTCTTAGCCTCCAGATGCACGGAGAGCGCCACTCTAAGTCCCGCAAAGGGCTTTTCAGCGGCAAATTCCTGCTCTATACCGCGAAGCAGCGGCATATTGCGCTTTACCCATTCGATCTTTCTCGCACCGCTTTCCCACAGGTCAGCGTTTCTTATCTCACTTGCCATTTTATATTCTCCTTTGGTTTTTATATTCTCGGGCGGTATTTTCCGCCATAATTTACAGATTTTCAGCCAATATTCCGCAGGCTATGCGTATCCCCGAAGCGCCCGCAGGCTGCGTCATAAAATCGTCCTTGCCCGCATGAAGCACAACAGTTCTGCCCGAAATATCGGATACCACAGCGCGGTCAAGATATACGCCCATTATCGCGGTACCGTTCACGTCTGAGAAAACAGGCGGCAGGTCGCCCGCGTGGTATGGGTGACGGTCGCACCATGTGCCCTCGGGACAAAGGCTGAGATGCCTTCCCGCCTCTTCAAAGCCGCTGTCGGGCGCTCCGCACACGAAGCCGTCATGAATGTGAAGTCCCAGCACTTCAGAGGGCAGCAAACCGTAAAGCTGCACCTCGAAATACACTGCGTCAGGCAGCCAAAAAACAGCCGCCGTTCCGTTGATATTCTCGTGCCCCGTCGCACCGCTGATATTTCCTAGCAGCGCGGGGCGCTCGTATTCCATATAGGAATGATCATGTATATGCTGCATATAAAACACCTCTTTCGGTTGATTATATGCAGTGTACGCCTGTACTTTTTACTTTCTTATGAACAAAATTCCCAGTGTATCCTCGCCGCAGTGGCACGCAACCGTGCAGCCTGCGTCTGTAACGGCCACTTCGGAAAAGCTGCCGTTGTTCTTTATCGCTTCGGCGGCGATAGCCGTCATTTCGGGCTTTGTTGTGTGGGTAATGAATATCAGCTCGCTGTCATATGCTTCGACCTGCTTCAGCCTGTCGCTTACATATTCCTTGATGCACTTTTCCATCGCACCGCGGTATTTTTTAGTCACTTTCATCTTGCCGTCAATAACGTCTATACAAGGGCGCAGCTTCAGCAGATTTGCGCCGAGCGCCGCGATAGAGGAGCAGCGGCCGCCCTTGTGGAGATACTCCACATTTGCAACGAAAAAGCTTGCGTCAATTTTGGGAATAACATCGGAATGCAGCTTTGTCACTATCTCAGCGGCTGAAAGTCCTTGCTGTGCAAGCTTTGCGGCGGCAATTGCGACAAGACCCTCGCCCGTGGAAAGATTGCGCGAGTCTACAACGTAAACTCCCTCAAAATCCTCCGCCGCGATGCAAGCATTCTGATAGCAGCTCGAAAACTCCGAGCTTATGGTGATGATGATAAGTTCATCATGCTCTTTGAGCTGCTGCTCGAAAAACTGCGAGAAATCCGCGATATTCACCGCGGAGGTAGAGCACAGCTTTCCCGTGGAGCGATAATGCGCGAACACCTCGCTCTGTGTTATCTCAACACCATCACGCAGTGTATCGCTTCCCTTTGTTACGTAAAGCGGTATCGTGTCGATATTATAGCGCTGTTTCATTTCCTCTGACAGATCGCATACTGTGTCTGCTGTTATTTTAACCATGATGCTCACCTCGTTTTATGCTTTTGCTGACAGGGCGTTCAGCACCCTAGTCAGTTCTTCCTCTAAACAGCTATGGAAAAGCGTAAACAGAATATCTGCGCTTCCGAGCAGAAGCAGATTTTTATTGGTTATCGCGGCAAGCGCGGGTACATAGGTGTAGATATATCCCTTGAACCACTCTGCGTCATAGGTGGGAACAGGCTTTCCCGATTTCACCATGCGGCGCACCTCCTCGTAATCGAGAGAGATGACGTTTTCAAAGTTTCCTGCGCCCTTGGCAATTACCATGTCGTATATTGTTTTTATCTGCTTGTCGTTCAGATAGCCGCCTTGCGTTTTGATGTTCTTCAGCTCGGGAAGTCTTACAGCGAATGAATACACCATCAGCGACAGCACACGCTCATATTCGGGCGAGTTCATTTCGGTGCAGCGTTCTTTGTCGAGCTTTATTCCCGTGTTGTGCAGCGCTGCGGTATCGGTTATGTTGTTCAGCGCTATTTTGATGATGTCCTTGATATTTATGTTGTAGAAATCCTTGTCGGATATCATGTAGATGTACTTTACTGAATTGAACAAGGATACGCCCGCTTTCACCACTATTTCGGATAAAAGCGTAAACGCTGTACGTTCACTGAGAAATTCCATTTTATCAGTTCCTTTCGCAGTCGCTTTGCAATTTTTTTATATACAATAAATATTATAACCTGTTTTGCACGTTTTTGCAAGTATGCAGACGGATTTCTGCTGTGATTTTTTATCGGTGTTTGGAATGATCGGCGCTGCTGCGTTTTTTTGCTTCTTTCCGTCAAATTTAACAAATCCAAAATATAATTTTATATTGCTGTCATAGATTTTTTACATAAAATTGCTTGATTTATCCTTGAAATTATTGTATAATTAATTGTAAGGTATTTTTGATTGGAGAGTGTTTACAATGAACAATGACAATATCACGCTGCTTGATATAATCGACAGGCGCACTTTACAGAGCCTGCAGGACGCTTTTGCTGACGCAACGGGCATGGCTGCCCTCACTACCGATGACACAGGCTCCGTTACAGAGCTTAGCAACGGTACGGATTTCTGCATGAATTTCACAAGAAAATCCAGAGTCGGCTGCGAGCGCTGCAATAAGTGCGACCTTAAAGGCGGCGAGGAATCCAGCAAGACAGGCAGACCCGCGGTGTACTACTGCCACGGCGGTCTGGTGGATTTTGCGGCTCCCATTATCCTCAACGGCAAGCATATCGGCTCGCTTATCGGCGGTCAGGTGCTTCCCGAGCCTCCCGATGAGGAGAAATTCCGCAAGATAGCAAAGGAGATCGGCGTTGATCCCGATAAATATATCGAGGCTCTGCGTAAGATAAAGATCGTTCCTAAGCAGCAGATCGACGCTGCCGCTAATCTGCTGTATCAGATGGCAAATGCGCTGTCGCAGGTAGGCTATCAAACACTTCTTGCCGTGCAAAAGACAGGCGAGAGCGAGGCGGCTATTGATGGTATCAACGAGAAGTTTGACGCTGTTCAAAACCA
>JAZNTS010000133.1:0-2966 GCA_045591905.1 Oscillospiraceae bacterium
AATTCTGGTGCGACCGTGACGGTTACGAAGCCGCGGTCATGTATTCCGCAATGGCGGGTCATTCTGAGCATCAGACAGGGCTTGCTATAGACGTGACCTCGATAGAAACTGATTACGCTGAAACGGAGGAGGGCAGATGGCTCGCCGAAAACTGCCATAAATATGGCTTTATCATTCGTTATCCCAAGAATAAAACAGATATAACAGGTTATATATATGAGCCTTGGCATATCCGATACCTTGGCGAGAGCACAGCGAGGCTTGTCCATGACAGCGGCTTGTGCCTTGAAGAATTTCTTGGTCTTGTATAAAAAATAAACGGCAGATTTGAACTCTGCCGTAAAAACTTATCATATCTTTAAAAGCTCATCAATGGTAGTCGAAAACACCTTTGCGAGAGAAATGAGTTCGATATCGGTGACAAATCTTTGTCCTGATTCGATGCGCTGAACAGCGTTTTTATCTATGTCAAGTCCTATCAGCTGTAATCTGTCGGCGACCTCGCGCTGAGATATTTTCAATCCTTTACGGAGTATTGCAACTTTGATACCGCAGATATTGTTTCTGCCGTCTGGCGTTCTGTTGGTAAACATATTTCTCACTCCTTTTGTTTTTTACTATACCCATATTGTAGTATATTATTGCGCACTTGTTGACATTTACGACTTGATTTTATGAAAATGTTGTCTATTTGGTTATTTGATTTTTACAGCACCGATATTTCTGCACATCTTCCTGATATAAACAACATCAACAAGATATTTTCTGCGGATAATAAATTTGTTTCAAAAAATTATAAAAACTACTTGATTTTATTATAAAATAGTGTTATAATACTAATGATAGATTAGACTAAAGACTGGGGCTTGCTCCGGTCTTTAAGTTTTAATTAGGGGAAATTCACCCGAAAACCAATGAAAGGGGTTATTGAATGGCTTTAGCAAAGGGGTTCAGCTCAGTCGAGGCTGCCGCGGAGGTTGTTGTGCGTCCGATAGTAGAGTCGCATGGCTTTGTGCTGTGGGACGTGTGGTTTGCAAAAGAGGGTGCAAAGTGGTATCTCCGTGTGTTTATCGACAAGGCTGAGGGCGTTTCTCTTGACGACTGTGAGGCGGTCGACGGGCTTATCAACGCCGAGCTTGATAAGCAGGATTTTATCGACAGGGTAGATTATGTGGAGATCGGTTCGGCTGGTCTTGAAAGACCGATACGCCGTGCTGCGCAGCTTGCGCCGTCTGTCGGCAAAAAAGTTAAGGTCAAGACCTACAAGCTTGTTGAGGGCGCTCCCTCAAAGGCTTTCAGCGCCGTTCTTGACGGATTTGACGGTGAAAACATTACGGTAAACGGAGATTTCGGCGCGCTGACGATGGCTATTTCCGATATCTCAGGAATAAATTACGATGATTTTGATGACTATGATATTTAATAATGGAGGAAAAACACAAAATGGCTAAGAAAAAGGTAGCACCAAAAGAAAACGAGATCGGCGAGTTTTTCAACGCGTTGGCAGACCTCGCCACCGAAAAGGGCATCGACCCCGATGTTTTCGTCGGCAAGATCAAGCTTGCGATAGAAAAGAGCTTAAAGACCAATCTTCACATTGAGGATAAGGAAAGCGATGCTGTACAGGTAAACATCGACCTTGAGAAGCAGATATTCGATGTAAGCATTCTCAAGGAGGTCATCGAGGTAGTTGACAGCCTTTACGAGCCTGAGATCGAGATCGTGCTTGAAGAAGCAAGAAAGATCGATCCCACACTTCAGGTAGGCGATATGGTGCGCTGCCCCATTGACACTCACGAATTCAAGAGAATTGCCGCAAAGAACGCAAAGGACCTCATCAAGCAGGGCTTCCGCGATGTTGAGCGTCAGCAGCTCTCCGAAATGTGGGGTATGTACGAGAATGAGGCAGTGTCCGCACTTGTTACCCGTGTTGAGCCTAAGACAGGTCACGCGACTATCGAGATAAACAAGAACGAAACACTGCTCATGAGAAACGACCAGATACCGGGTGAGATACTTACCGAGGGTCAGGTCGTTAAGGTGTACATCACAGGCGTTTCAAGAGAATATAAGGAGGGTGCTAAGAAGCAGTCCCTCAGAATTACAAGAACAGATAAGGGTCTTATCAAGCGCCTTTTCGAGCTTGAATGTCCCGAGATATACGACGGCACTGTTGAGATAAAGTCCATCAGCCGTGCTCCCGGCTCGCGTTCCAAGATCGCTGTTATCAGCAACGATCCCAACGTTGACGCTGTCGGTACCTGCATCGGCCCGCAGAAGAGCCGTATCACCGCTGTTACAAAGGAGATAAAGGGCGAGAAGATCGACGTAGTTCTCTACAGCGACGATCCCGAGGAGTTTATCAAGCAAGCACTGAAGCCCGCAGAGGTTACACAGGTAGTTATCAACAATCCTGCGGTGCGCGCGTGCAAGGCGATCGTTCCTGATAATCAGCTTTCGCTCGCTATCGGCAACAAGGGTCAGAACGCATGGCTTGCAGCTAAGCTGACAGGCTTCAAGATCGACATCAAGGCTGAGAGCAAGGTGACTCCCGAGGATCTTGAGGTCATCGAGCTTCCCGAGATCGAGGAAGAGCCCGTGGCTGTTGAGACTCAGACAGAGGAATAAGGAGAAGATTATGCAGGAAAAGCACATACCGCTTCGCAAATGCTTAGGCTGCGGCGAAATGATCGGAAAAAAGGGCGCAGTCAGGATAGTGCGCAGCAAGGAGGGCGAGATTACGCTTGACCCCACAGGCAAGAAAGCAGGTCGCGGCGCTTATGTATGCCGCGACAACGAGTGCTTTGCGATGGTGCGCAAGGCACGAAAGCTTGAACGCTCACTGAAATGTGCTGTTCCCGATGAGATATACGACAATATTGAAAAGGAGCTGAGTTCGGATCAATAAGGCGCTATCTACAATGTGTCTTTGCAGACGCGCGGGGAAGCTGGTATTCGGCTTTGAC
>JAZNTS010000134.1:0-8782 GCA_045591905.1 Oscillospiraceae bacterium
AAGGAGATACAAATATGGCTAAACCCGTATTATTAGTAGTAATGGACGGTATCGGCTTTTCCAAGACAGGTCTTGGCGATGCTGTTACCGAGGCTTATACACCCACTCTTGATTGGCTGATGGAAAACTGCCCTATGGCCAGACTCAAGGCTCACGGCGACGCAGTTGGTCTTCCTACCGACGACGACATGGGCAACTCCGAGGTAGGTCATAACGCACTCGGCTGCGGTCAGATCTATTCTCAGGGCGCAAAGCTCGTAAACGAAAGCATCGAGAGCGGTAAGATGTACGACTCCCCCGCTTGGCAGGAGCTTGCAAAGAACGCAAAGGACAAGAACTCCACAATGCACTTCATCGGTCTGCTTTCCGATGGTAACGTTCACTCCAACATCAGTCACCTCATCAACATGGTCAAGCGCGCAAAGGCTGACGGCGTTTCCAAGGTAAGAGTTCACGCTCTTCTCGACGGACGTGACGTTCCCCCGCTGACAGGCAGTCAGTATCTGAAGCAGCTTGAGGACGTTTTCGCAGAGCTGAACGACGCTTCCTTTAACGCTCGCATCGCTTCGGGCGGCGGCAGAATGAAGATCACCATGGACCGCTATCAGGCTGATTGGCCTATGGTTGAGCGCGGCTGGAATACCCACGTTAAGGGCGAGGGCAGACAGTTCGCTTCCGCAATCGAAGCATTCGATACACTCGTTGCAGAAACAGGCGTAAGCTCCGATCAGGATCTTCCCGCTTTCGTAATTGCTGAGAACGGCGAGCCTGTCGGAAAGATCGTAGACGGCGACAGCGTTATCCTGTTCAACTTCCGCGGCGACCGCGCTATCGAGATGTCTATGGCATTCGACATGGACGAGTTCAACTACTTCAACCGCGGCAAGAAGCCCGATGTTTGCTATGCAGGTATGCTGCAGTATGACGGCGACCTGAAGCTTCCCGCACGCTTCCTCGTAAATCCTCCCGAGATCACAAACACACTCTCCGAGGTATTCGTAAACGCAGGGCTTAAGCAGTACGCTATCTCCGAAACACAGAAGTACGGCCACGTTACCTACTTCTGGAACGGCAACAAGAGCGGTAAGTTCAGCGAGGAGCTTGAGGAATACGTTGAAATTCCCTCTGATAACGTAAGCTTTGACCAGCGTCCTTGGATGAAGTCCGCTGAGATCGTTGACGCTCTCATTGAGGCAATTAAGTCTAAGAAGTACGACTTCCTGCGCTGCAACTTCCCCAACGGCGACATGGTTGGTCACACAGGCTCTATGCAAGCAACAATGATCGGCGTTGAGTCCGTTGATATCGGTCTTGCGCGTCTGAAGGAGGTCTGCGACGAATACGGCGTAACAATGCTTGTTACCGCCGACCACGGCAACGCTGACGAGATGCTGGAGAAGAACAAGAAGGGCGAAGTTAACGTAAGAACTGCGCACTCCCTCAACCCTGTTCCTTTCATCATCTACGACAAGGACGTTAAGTACACTATCAAGGACGGTAATTACGGTCTGGCAAACGTTGCTCCCACAGTTGTCAAGATGTTTGGTCTTGAAGCTCCCTCCTGCTGGGTTGACAGCATGATCTAAAATCAAATGCAATATTAAAGCCGCTTTTGTTTTCAAAAGCGGCTTTGTTATATTTTGAAAGCTGTAAATTATCCTCTGTTCTGCGAAGCGACAAGGCTCTCACCGCAGTAGATCTCGCGAAGCTTGGGCTTTTCGATCTTGCCTGTGGGATTACGCGGAACATCGGCAAAGATTATCTTGTGAGGACGCTTGTATCTCGGCAGCTTGTGGCAGAAATCGTTGATATCGTCCTCTGTGCAGGTCATGCCGTCCTTTATTGAGATAACGGCAGCCGCGATCTCGCCAAGGCGCTTGTCGGGAAGTCCGATAACGGCAACGTCCTTTATCGCAGGGTGTGCTCTGAGGAAGTCCTCTATCTGAACGGGGTAAAGATTTTCGCCGCCGCTGATGATAACGTCCTTTTTGCGGTCAACGAGGAAGATAAAGCCGTCCTCGTCCTCCTGTGCCATATCACCTGTGAAGAGCCAACCATCGTGAAGTGTTTCAGCGGTAGCCTTTTCGTCGCGGTAGTAGCAGGTCATAACGCCGGGGCCGAACACAGCAAGCTCGCCTACGCCGCCCTTCTCTACTTCATTTCCCTGCTCGTCAACTATCTTGGTCTGCCAGCCATAGCCTGCCTTGCCGATAGCGCCGACCTTGTGGATATTCTCCACGCCAAGGTGAACACAGCCGGGGCCGATAGACTCGGAAAGACCGTAGTTTGTATCGTACTGGTGATGCGGGAACTTCTCTTTCCAACGCGCAATAAGGCTTGGAGGAACAGGCTGCGCACCGATGTGCATAAGACGCCACTGTGAAAGCTCATAGTCGGAAAGGCTCAGCTCTCCCCTGTCGAGTGCGTCAAGGATATCCTGCGCCCACGGAACGAGCAGCCAAACAATGCTGCACTTTTCCTTAGAAGCTGTTTCAAGTATGTATTTTGGTTTAACACCTTTAAGAAGCACCGCCTTGCCGCCGACAAGGAAGCTTCCGAACCAGTGCATTTTCGCGCCTGTGTGATACAGCGGAGGAATGCAAAGGAAAACATCGTCCTTTGTTTGGCTGTGGTGATTTTGCTCCGTCTTGCAGGAGTGCATAAGGCTCTCGTGGTTGTGGAGTATCGCCTTGGGGAAGCCTGTAGTACCAGATGAAAAATAAATCGCAGCATTATCCTCGTCGGTAAGCTTGATATCAGGCGAGGTGCTGGAACAGTTTGCAGCAAGACTGTCGTAGTGCTCGGCAAAGCTTGGGCAGCTTTCACCCACATAGAAGAGCAGCCTGTTCTTGCTGATCTCGTCAGCAATACCCTCAACACGGCCGATGAACTCAGGGCCAAACACAAGCACATCTACCTCGGCAAGATCAAGACAATACTTGATCTCATCGGGAGCATAACGGAAATTCAGCGGTACTGCAAGCGCACCTGTCTTTAAAATGCCGAAATAGATCGGCAGCCATTCAAGGCAGTTCATAAGCAGTATTGCAACCTTGTCGCCTTTTTTGATTCCGCGTGAAAGCAGCAGATTTGCAAAACGGTTTGCTTTTTCATTGAAAACGCTCCAAGATATCTCGCGTCGATATGTAGAAACAGGATTCGGCTCAATAAGCTCGTATTCTTTCCATGTAACGCGGCGTGTTTCCTTTATCTCGGGATTTACTTCAACAAGGCTGATATCGCTGCCGTAAAGCTCGGCATTGCGCTCCAGTATCTCGGTAATTGGCATGATATGACTTTCCTTTCATTCATGATTTGTTTTAATAATACGCACTTCTTATATTTTACCACAAAAAAGCGCAAAAGTAAACAGTTTTTAAAAAAATATTACAAAAAATCCGCCGAGCATAAGTTCGGCGGATTTGTAATTTTATCATTCAAGCATGTACATAAGTCCAAGTGCTTTTGCACCGCAGTTACTGGTTATCGTCGCAGATGTCATCGCGACATCAATGCTCTTAAAGCTGCACAGCGATGATATGAGCTCTTTTGCCTCGTTGAGCACCTTTACGGAGCAATCGGAATGAGTGAGAAAAAGCTTTTTCTTGTTGATGCACACAGGATCGGCAAGCTCCTTTTTAACATATCGGATTATGCACTTGTCATAATCGCCGAAATACAGGCGCTTCAGCTTGATCTCGCCATTCTTTGCGCAGAGAACAGGGTGAATGCTGAAAGTATCGCACAAAACCTTTAATGCGCGCTTAACTCTACCTGTTATGTAAAGATAATCAACATTATTAACGATAAAGCTTGCCATTACCTTGTCGCGAATAGTTTCAAGGCGCTCTATAATCTTCTCAGAGGATATTCCCATTCGCGCCATCTCGACAGCCTCGACAACCGTATGCGCAATTCCCGTGGTGAGATTTTGCGAGTCAAACACCTTGACCTTGCCCTCATACACCTTTGCAGCGCGCACGGCCCTGCCATAGGAGCGGCTCATAGCAGAACCTATGGTGATATGTATAAGCTCGTCATTGTTTTGGAGAGCTTCACCGAAAAACTCCACATATTCATCATATGTCGGTGCAGCAGTAACGATGGACTTTCCGCCGTTATCGAAATATTCAATAATGTTTCCTGCGGTTATCTCTGCCATATCCTTAAAGCAGCCCGTTTCTGTGGTTACATTAAAGTGCAGAAGCTTAACGCCAAGCGCGTTGCAAAGCTCTTCGGGAAGATCACAAGTACAGTCTGCGGTTATTCCAAGCTTACTCATTGTAACCCCTCCTTTAGCTCTGCAGCAGCCTTTTCAGCGGCTTCAAGAGCGCCGTCGTAATCAAAGCTGTCAGCCAAGCTCTTAACGTTGATGAAATATTCACTGAGCGGCTTTCCTCCAAAAATACACGCACTCAGTTCAACCGCAGCAGCAGCTATCTCATCGCCGTCAAAATTGTCACAGCCGTTTCTTATGCGCTGTATCTGAGTCTCAAGCTCCTCGGAAGTGATCTCAGTAAGCTGATCCTCCGGCAGTATCTCGGGCTGCTCTGCAACATATCCGTTATCGGAAAGATACTTCGCCGCCTCTGCCATTACCTTGTCATAAAGGTCTACCGCCGCAGCGTGATTACCGCGGATATACGAATAGTTGCCCTCCTTGCCCGCAAACTCAAGTGAGCGCGCAAACTCGAACAATGTTTCGGCGCCGATACTGATAGACGTGCTCTTCAGTGCGTGGACTTCAATAACGTAATTCGTCCAGTCCTCGTCCTCAAGACGCTTACAAAGCGACTCTCTGTAGCCCTTACCGTTTTCAACGTACAGGCTGAGATTTTCATAATAGCACTCGTTGCTGCCGCCTGCGTACATCAGACCCTTTTCAAAATCAATAAGCTCTGACGAAGCTCCGCTTGCAGCGGGAGGATTTTTCGCCGCCTCAACGACCTCCTCATCGGTCATTATCTCGATATAATCATCAGGTAGCCATGTACGAAGCACACGGTCAAGCTGCGACAACTCGATAGGCTTTGCAAGGAAGTCGGTAAATCCCGTTTCCATAAAGCCCTCGCGCGCACCGTTTACGGCGTTTGCGGTAAGCGCAACGATAGGAAGATGTTTAAATTCATCTCCGTCCAGCTCGCGTATCTTCTGTGTAGCCTCGACGCCGTCCATCTCAGGCATCATGTGATCCATAAACACGATGTCGAAACTCTCTGACTTAACTGCTTCAATAGCGAGTCTGCCGCTGTTTACGGTAGATATCTGCATCTCATACGGCTTCATCAGACCGGACGCAACTTTCAGATTTATCGCGTTGTCGTCAACGATAAGCACCTTAGCCTTGGGCGCTTTGAAATTCTTGAATCTGCCCCTTGTGCCGTCGTTATGTGTGTAGCTCTCATTATTGAGCACCGACGCACAGGTGAGCGAATAAATCGGCTTAAATACGCAGCTAATATTCTTAGGAAGCTGCAAAAGTGAAAATCTGTCCTGAATAACAGAGAATTTCACCTTATCGGCAAGGTTGTCGAAACGGTCGGAATGCTGTGTATATTCCTCCCTCGCAGTGAAGCAAAAGCCGTATTCGCCGCTTTGCGCCGCCGTGCAAAACTCATCAAGGTCACGGAACAGCTCAAGCTCTATCTTGAACTTCTTGCTGAAATCGGAAATAAGCTCCTCGTATTCCTTTGATATTCTCGGGTGCGAATACTTCGACATATCAAGATATACCGCAAGCTTCATATCATCGGCTTTTTCGATACTGAGGAACGGGTCGGAATCGTAAACCTTAAGCGGTATAACGAACTTAAACACAGAGCCCTCGCCGTATACGCTGCTTACATTGATAAAGCCGCCCATTTTCCAAACGAGCCTCTTTGATATCGCAAGTCCCAGACCTGTGCCCTCAATAGCACGGTTCTTCTTGGTGTCTACCTGCTGGAAGTTAGTGAACAGCTTTTCAAGATTCTCGGGAGATATACCGATACCTGTATCTTCAATTGAAACATTCAGATTGATTCCGTAATCGTGACGGCTGAAGCCAACTTTTATGACAACGCAGCCCGAATATGTGAACTTCACGGCATTCGTCACAAGGTTTATCATTACCTGTCTTATTCTAAGCTCATCACCGACAAGACCCTTAGGAATATTCGGGTCAACATGGGCGATTATCTCAATGTTCTTGTCGCCCTTTCTCGTTACCGCCATATTGATAACGTCGTTGATGACGGAAGCGATGTTGAACTCCTCGTTGATTATCTCGGTCTTGCCCGATTCGATCTTTGAAAAGTCAAGTATATCATTGATGATAGCAAGCAGACTTCTGCCCGAATTTTGAATGTTGAAGCAGTTCTCGCGAACGCTGTTGCTTATGTCCTCACGAAGCACAAGCTCGCACATACCTATGATCGCATTCATAGGAGTGCGTATCTCATGCGACATATTCGCAAGGAAGTCGTTCTTTATCTGATTTGCGTTTTCAAGCTTTGCAATGAGTGCTTTCTGCCTACGGCGAATACGGAAAAACTGATACTGGATTATCATACACAATACAGTCAGAAAGAAATATACCACCGGGAAACGCATCTCATATGTAGCAGAATAATCATAGCCCAACTGCTGCAGCGGAGTATACATATACAGCAGCAGCGTAACGCCGACAAGTATACTGAGAATACCTCCGTAATACAGGCTGAAGCAGAACATGGCGGCAGGCGGCACGACAAGCACCCAAATCAGACTGAAGCCCTCGATTCCGCCACTGACGATGAAAAACAGCATCATCAGATAGCCCGCACTGAAAATACCAAGAACTAATAAAAATTGATCTTTGATCTTTGCATACAAAAGCAAGGCAAGAATAGCACCGAGGCTCAGCACACCTGTAACAAAAGCCATGCTGCTATCACCTGTGATAAGATTGATGATAGTCATTACGGCTAAAGCTCCGGCAAAAACTATACAGCCTGACACAAGCATTCTGGGGCTTTGATTGTGCGCTTCCTCACGCAGCAAAGAAAAAGTGGATTCTCTTTTCATTGAAGATCCCCCCTAATTACTCTTCGGGTTCTTCCGAAGGCGCCGAAAGCTTCTTGATATCGTAGGTCAGCGATACTCCGATATCAGGGCTTGTGGTGTAGAAGCATTCGATAACGCGCTCAGCAACACTTCTGCCGTTTTCGGTATCAGTGCCGACAAGCAGGATAACATATTGATTTCCCGAATATTTAGTACCAACATCTGCCCTTCTCAGTGATGAGATAACTGCGCTCTGCAGCACCTTCATCGCCATGTCAAGCACGCTGTTGTCCATGATGTAGCCATCATGCGTATCACTCAGAGTAAACAAAAGTATCTGGATATCCTTTTCACTTCTTGACGCAAAACGCGCAATATAGCAATATATTTTTTCAAACTCGCTGTAATCTACATTGTAGCAGCCCTTTTCAAAGCTGACGTTTCCCTCTAAAATAGCGTAGATATTGTCTATATCCGCCGTTGTCTTATCCTTAGGCAGCTTGCTGTCGCTGAAAAAGCTGAAAGAGTTCTTGCCATTACGCTTAACATGATACAGCGACTTATCGGCGTTGCTGAACAGCTCCTCAAAATTCGCACCGCTATCGGGCGCAAGCGCGATACCGATGGAAACGGACGAATTTGTATAATTATGCTCGTTAAGCATCTTATTCACATCGGAAATGATGCTCTGTGCGCAATCGGCAGCCTGCTGCTTGTCGAGCGTTCTTGTAAAGAATATAACGAACTCATCGCCGCCGATACGGCAAACGACATCTGACTTTTCAGTGTTGTTGACAAGGATATTTGCTATCTCCTTCAGCACAACATCGCCTGCGATGTGACCGTAGTTGTCATTTATCGACTTGAAGTTATCAAGGTCAAGAACGAACAGCACGCCGCGCTTTCTTGTTGCTATGAAATCGTTTACCATCGCTTCAATTCCACGCCTGTTGTACAGACCTGTCAGAATATCGCGCTTGCTCTCAGCGCTAACACCCGAAATGTACTCGTCCATAGCCTTGCGGATAGCCTTGTTTATGTCGCCCGTTGCCTCAACAACGGTTTCATTCTTGATCTTAAAGCCGCTCTCCAGCATCTCTACAAAAATGTCTGCGATCTGCGGATCAAACTGAGTTCCGCGGCATTTTTTAAACTCCTCGATAACCGCCTCGGTGCTTAGATTATCACGATATGCACGGTTCGATGTCATCGCGTCATAGGAGTCCGCAACAGCGATGATACGCGCTATCAGCGGTATCTGCTCGCCTTTCAGACCTAAAGGATAACCCGTACCGTCATAGCGCTCATGGTGATAAAGCGCACCAAGATGAACATCGGGGATACTGCGGATATTTTTCAGTATCTCGCCGCCCGTAACAGGGTGCTTTTTGATGAGCGCATATTCCTCTTTATTAAGTCGCGCGGGCTTGTTGAGAACAAGGTCGGGAACACCGATCTTTCCGATATCATGCAGCAACGCAACATGATAAAGATTTCTGCACTTCTCCTCGTCCCAGCCAAGACGCTTTGCGATCTCTACCGAGCAGTTTGCAACTCTGTTGGAGTGGCCGCTGGTGTAACGATCCTTAGCTTCGATCGTAGTTGCTATAGCCATGATGGAATTAATAGAAACGCTCTCGACCTCGCGCGTTTTCTCCTCAAGACGCAGCTCAAGGTCGTTTCTTAAGCTGTTAAGCTCTAAGATACGGCTTATTCTGCTCTTCATTACCTGAGGAACAAAAGGCTTTGCGATAAAATC
>JAZNTS010000135.1:0-3847 GCA_045591905.1 Oscillospiraceae bacterium
AGCACTGTTTTCCAGTCACGCGAAAGCTTTTCAAGATATGCAACGTCGTCTGTCGCATTCTTTTCGATGAGGTCGACAACGCTGTAAGCAAGCTCCAGCGCCTGTTTGTTACCGCTTGCTCTGTAGTAGCTTGACAGCGCATACACAAAGAACGCCTGACAATATGTGTGCTTTATGTCGTCCTTTACGCTGCCGTCGTAGTTCATCGACCAGTAAACGCCGCCGTATTCTTTGTCAACGCACTTTTCTGTGAGGAACTTAAACGCGTGCTTTGCGTTATCAAGCAGCGTCTCGTCCTTCAGCAGCAGATATGCGTTGGAATAAAACCACAGTATTCTCGAATGAAGAATAACGCCCTTTTCGCCCTTTTTGTCGATATTCAGTGCGCTGTCCATAAAGCCTGTGAAGCCGCCGTTTTCATCATCGCGAAGCTTGTTCCAGAAAGGGATTATGTGCTGTGTAAGCTCGCTGCGAAATTCTGTTGAAACCATATTTTTTCACCTTTGTCAAACACACCGCAGCGTTAAGCGGCGGTGTGTGGTATTCTGTTTTAAGCGTTGTTTTCGGGTGCGGAGGGTCTGCGTACTCTTACGGGAACGGTCAGAACCATTCTTACAGTTTCCTCCTGAATAGCTGCGATCATATCGTCAAACATTGCAAAGCCCTCGAAACGGTACTCAACAACGGGATCCTTCTGAGCAATACCGCGCAGATAGATGCCGCGCTTCAGCTCTTCCATAGCGTCGATGTGATCCATCCAGTGCTTATCTACAGCATTCAGCAGACAGAGACGTTCTACCTCGCGCATACCCTCTGCGCCGATCTGAGATTCTCTTGTGCTGAAGATAAGCTGAGCGCGATCCTTAATGAGCTTTGAAACATCTTTCTTTGTGAGAGTGTTCAGCTCCTCTGTGGAATAGCGCAGATCGCTGTCCATAAGGAACAGATTGAGATAATGTGCGCGCAGACCGTCGAGATTCCAGTTCTCTGCGATACTGTCAGCGCAGTACATATTTACATTAGCATCGATGCTGTCGCTCATCATCTTCTGGATATTCTCGCTGATATCCTCGCCGTCAAGCACTCTTGTACGCTCGGTGTAGATGGTCATACGCTGCTGGGACATAACATCGTCGAAGTCCAGCACGCTCTTACGGATAGAGAAGTTTCTGCCCTCTATCTTCTTCTGAGCGGATTCGATGGTATTCGTGAGGAAGCCTGCCTCGATGGGCTGGTTCTCGTCAAAATTCATGGTCTCCATGAAGCGCATTACTCTGTCGCCGCCGAACAGACGCATAAGGTCGTCCTCAAGCGAGATGTAGAAGCGGCTTGCGCCGGGGTCGCCCTGACGTCCGGAACGACCGCGGAGCTGGTTGTCGATACGGCGGCTCTCGTGGCGCTCTGTACCGATTATGAACAGACCGCCTGCTTCGCGTACCTGCTCAGCCTCGGGTGCGATCTTTTCTTCGTATTTCTTGTTAAGCTCCTGATACTTGTTTCTTGCTTCGATGATAGCCTCATCTGTGGTCTCAGCGAAGCCTGTCGCTTCAAGGATAAGCTTGTCGGAGTAGCCCTGCTTCTTCATTTCATGGCGTGCAAGGTAATCAGCGTTACCGCCAAGTCTGATATCCGTACCACGACCTGCCATGTTGGTAGCGATGGTAACAGCGCCCTTTTTGCCTGCCTGAGCGATGATCTCAGCTTCGCGCTCATGGTTCTTCGCGTTGAGCACCTCATGCTTGATTCCGCGCGCCTTGAGCAGCTTCGAGAGCAGCTCGGATTTTTCGATGGTAACAGTACCTACAAGAACGGGCTGACCCTTTGCATGGCATTCCTCGACCTGAGAGCATACAGCTTGGAACTTGCCGCGCTCGTTCTTGTATACCTGATCCTGATGGTCAACTCTGATAACAGGCTTGTTGGTGGGTATCTCAACTACGTCGAGGTGGTAGATCTCGCGGAACTCGGACTCCTCGGTCATAGCTGTACCGGTCATACCCGAAAGCTTTGCATAAAGGCGGAAGAAGTTCTGGAACGTAATTGTTGCAAGCGTCTTGCTCTCGCGGTTTACCTTTACGCCCTCCTTAGCCTCGATCGCCTGATGCAGACCCTCGTTGTAGCGTCTGCCGAACATAAGACGACCTGTGAACTCGTCAACGATAACGATCTCGCCGTCCTTGATAACATAGTCTATATCAAGCTTCATGATACCGTTTGCGCGGATAGCCTGATTGATGTGGTGGAACAGAGTTGTGTTGTCAGGATCCATAAGGTTCTTTACGCCGAAATACTTCTCTGCCTTTGCAACGCCGCTGGGAAGCAGGTTACAGGTCTTTGCTTTTTCGTCAACGATATAGTCGCCCTTGAAAGCGCTGTCGTAGTCGTCCTTGCTGTCAAGCTCAATTACCTTGTCCATTACAAGGGTCTTTGCGAAAGCGTCAGCCTTCTCGTAAAGCTCTGTTGAGCGTGAGCCTCTGCCCGAAATGATAAGGGGAGTTCTCGCTTCATCTACAAGAATAGAGTCGACCTCGTCAACGATGGCGTAGTTGGGCACTCGCATTACTCTGTCGTCCTTGCGCTTGCACATATTGTCACGCAGATAGTCGAAGCCAAGCTCGTTGTTGGTTGCGTAAGTGATATCGCACTTGTAAGCCTCGCGGCGCTCGTCGTTATTAAGCTCATGTGTGATAAGTCCTACGGTAAGACCGAGGAAGCGGTGAACTTTAGCCATCCACTCACTGTCACGCTTTGCGAGGTAGTCGTTTACTGTTACGATGTGAACGCCCTTGCCTGTCAGCGCATTGAGGTAAGCGGGGAGAGTTGCAACGAAGGTCTTACCCTCACCTGTTCTCATCTCTGCGATACGGCCCTGATGCAGAACGATACCGCCGATTATCTGCACGGGATAATGACGGATACCTAGCACTCTTGTGGAAGCCTCACGGCACACAGCGAAAGCGTCGGGCAGGATATCATCAAGAGTTTCGCCTGTTTCGAGGCGGTTTTTCAGTATATTTGTCTGTTCTTTAAGCTCGGCGTCGTCCATCGCTCCGTATTTGTCTGCGAGGTCAAGCACCGCCTGCTTTATCGGCTCTATCCTCTTTAATTCTTTGCTGGAATATGTGCCGAACAATGATTTAAATAATCCCATTTTAATTATCCCTTTCTTTGTATATTGTTTCTTATCGTGAAATATAAATACTCAACATATATTATACATCAATGCGGCGCTTTTGTCAACCGCGCGAATTGAGAAACTTCTGTGAAATCAGCGCAAAATTTACCTTACGCATATATCTGATATCAGCCGCAAATGCTAATCACGAAAGGAGCTGATACAATGAACGACCGTCCGCTTATTCCCGAGGGCACAGATGAATTTAACCAGCAGGACTATATTAAAAGCGGCTCATCGAGCGACTGCACGGGGCTTATTCCCTCTGCGCCGCTTGACGACGCGGAATTTGAAAGCTATCAGGACGTGTACAGCTTTCTGCCTCCTCCGCCCGACAGGCTCACCGAGGAGCAGCTTCGTGACAAAAAGGGATTGTAAAACAGCTTGCTCTGCCGTGTAAATCATGCGGCAGAGCTTTATGCTTGTGTGACGTGTCGTTTTATTACAAATTGTTAAAAAGCGTGTTGAAAACGTTGAAAACATTTCGCTTTACACCGCGGTTTTCAACATTTTATAAACTTTCAGTTGAAAAGTGAGCAAATATAACAAGTTTACCCGAGGCGGTATAAACAACCGATAAAATGGTGTTCCTCCAAAAAACACATCTGAGGTGCATTACCCGCTATATATTTTCCAACGGAACTATCCGCCTTTTTTTGAACAGCACACCGC
>JAZNTS010000136.1:0-8657 GCA_045591905.1 Oscillospiraceae bacterium
TTGACACAGGCGGACGCGTTGACAGATTCAAGAAGCGTTACAACATGGGCAAGTAATTTATTTATTGCAGTATAACCAAAACTCACGCAGATAGATATTTTGCGTGAGTTTTTGTTTCTATGAGGTGTAATATGATAGGCGACATCGTCACCGTAACAATAGACCGCCCCCTCGGCAGCTATCACCCCGAGCACCCCGATATGTACTATCACGTAAACTATGGCTATATTGAGGGTATAACCGCCCCCGACGGCGAGGAACAGGACGCGTATATCCTCGGAGTCGATGTACCTGTTGAGGAATTCACAGGGCGCGTTATCGCAGTGATACACCGTTTTGACGATGTTGAGGAAAAGTGGGTAGTTGCGCCTGAGGGAGTTTCTTTCACCAAAGAGGAGATCGCCGAGCAGGTGCGCTTTCAGGAGCAGTATTTCGACTCTGAAATCAGAATATAAAAAGGAGGTTCCTATGGAATACAAGACCATCGCCGCTCCATGCGAGGCGAAATTTATCGAAAAAAAGAGCGAGTTCATAGGCTACCTCTGCCCTGTGCAGACCGAGGAGCAGGCAATAGCGTTCATTGAGCAGATACGCGCCATGCACCGCAAGGCTACGCATAACTGCTATGCCTATATTCTTCGCGAGAACAACGCGGCGCGGCACTCCGACGACGGAGAGCCGGGCGGCACTGCGGGAGTACCGATATACGAGGTGCTGCGAAAAGAGGGTCTGACGGACATTTGCTGTGTGGTTACACGCTATTTCGGCGGCATAATGCTTGGCGCGGGCGGTCTTGTAAGAGCCTATACAAAAGGCGCTAAGGACGCCGTTGACGCGGCGCGGATAAAGTGCATGGCGGCGGCTGAGCAGCTTGTTGTAACAGTTGATTATGGGCTTTACGGCAGACTTGCACAGGTATTCCTTGACTTCGACGCTCGCGTAGAAAACGAGGAGTTCGCCGACAATGTGAAAATTACACTGTATGTCCGTGAGGAAAGCGCCGAAAAGCTGCGCGAAAAGCTTATCGACACTTGCAACGGCAGTATTTTTGTAGAAATCGCACAAAAGTTAAATTATGATTTTGCACAAAAGTAACGAAATAAAATCGTAAAAAAAGGTTTAAGCCGGTCGAAATCTGTATATAATAATAGGTGAATGTTTATTTTAAAGGAGGACTGCATGGACATCTGGGAAAAGCTTTACAACGAGGCTATTCGCGTACAGAACGGCAGACAGATATCTCCTTTTGTTGATGCAGGCGGCGTTGCAGCCGCAATTCTTTCCAAAAACGGTAATATTTACGTTGGCGTATGTATCGACACCTGCTCCACTTTGGGAGTATGCGCAGAACGAAATGCAATAATGAACATGATAACAAACGGTGAACACCGTATTGATAAAGTTGTCGCAGTGATGCCCGATGGGCGTGTAGGCTCGCCTTGCGGAGCGTGCAGAGAGCTTATGATGCAGCTTGACAAAGAGAGCGGCGACATCGAGATACTTGTAGACTATAACAGCCGCAAGACGGTAACATTATCAGAGCTTATGCCCGATTGGTGGGGCAAGGAGCGGTTTGAAAACAACTAAAAAGGAGTGAACGGCAATGCTACCGCGTGAGCGCATAATGGAAAATGAAAAGCTTACTCTGAGCGAGTATGCGTGCAAGTCCTCGGACAGCCGCGGCAGAGCCGTTTTTGAAACACCCTGTGACTTCCGCACAGATTTTCAGCGCGATCGCGACAGGATAATCCACTGCAACGCATTTCGCCGCCTGAAGCACAAGACGCAGGTTTTTTTGATACCCCATTCCGACCACTACAGAACGCGTCTTACACACACACTTGAGGTAAATCAGATATCCCGTACAGTTGCTTGCGCGCTGGGACTTAACGAAGACCTCACAGAAGCTATCGCGCTTGGTCACGACCTCGGTCATACTCCATTCGGACATGACGGCGAAAGAGCGCTTGCCGCACTGCTGCCAAATGGTTTTTCCCATAATATTCAGGGCAAACGCGTTGTGGAGCTTATCGAAAAGGACGGCAGAGGGCTTAACCTCACCGCTGAGGTAATAGACGGGATCGTCGGTCACACCACATCGGGAAATGCACCCGAGCCTTACACGCGCGAGGGCATGGTAGTGCGCTACTGCGACAAGATCGCCTACATAAACCATGATATAGAGGACGCGATACGCGGCGGCGTTATTAAAGACAGCGACCTGCCCGCACTTCCTGTAAAGGTGCTCGGTGCAACAAAGACCGAACGCATATCATCGCTTGTTCGGGCACTGGTAGAGCACGGTGCGGAAAATATCGGCATGGACGCCGAGGTAAAAAAGGCGCACGACGAGCTGCGGCAGTTCATGTTTGAAAAGGTCTACAGAGCCGAGCCGACAATCGCCGAGATGGGCAAGGCACACTACATAGTTGAATTTCTGTTCAACTATTTTAAAAGCAACAGCGAAAAAATGCCCGCTCTTTATCTCCGACTTGCGGAGGAATACGGTCTTGAAACCGCTGTCGGCGACTTTATCAGCGGCATGACCGACGATTACGCAGTAAGCCTTTTCAAGGAGATATGTATCCCTAAGGGCTGGCTGGGACTCAGATGAAAATTAGGAATCAGGAAAGATAAATTATGAATGACGGCTACGCCGTTAACTTGCATTTAAATAAAATGTTTTCACATTGTAATCGCTGCAAAGCAGCGCACCATAATTTCTCATTCCTCACTCCTCATTCCTAATTAAACGAAAGGAGCGTTCCTATGGCTTTGCCCGACGGTTTTTTGCGCGATCTGCGCGATAATAATGACATAGTGTCGGTAACGCAGAGCTATGTGGAGCTTAAGCGTGCGGGAAGCACCTATTCCTGCCGATGTCCGTTCCATTCGGAGAGAACTCCGTCCTTTCACGTTTACCCCGACACACAAAGCTACTATTGCTTCGGCTGCGGCGCAGGCGGCGATGTAGTTACCTTTATAAAAAGCATTGAAAACCTTGACTATATGGAGGCTGTGCGCTTTCTCGCCCAAAGAGCGGGCATGGCTATGCCCGAAGACAAGGACGACGGCAGCACAAGGCTTCGTCAGCGGCTTTATGAAATGAACCGCACTGCGGGAAAATTCTTTCATCAGCAGCTATTCTCACCCGAGGGTAAGGTAGGACTTGACTATCTTACACGCCGAGGACTTACACAGCACACGATAAAGCATTTCGGACTGGGCTATGCCGCGGACGACTATCACAAGCTGCACTACTACATGAAAAGTCAGGGCTTTTCCGAGGACGAGCTTGAGCGCGGCGCGCTGCTTGCCCGAAACAACAACCGCGTTTACGACAAATTCCGTCATCGCGTTATGTTCCCTATATTCGATACACGCGGAAATATAATCGCATTTGGAGGACGCACGCTGTCGGCTGACGCTCCCGCTAAATACCTTAACAGCGACGAAACATTCGTTTTTCAGAAAAGAGAAACGCTGTTCGCGCTGAATTATGCGAAAAATTCCAAATCGAATTACTTTATACTCTGCGAGGGCTACATGGACGTCATAGCCATGCATCAGGCAGGCTTTACAAGCGCCGTTGCTACCCTCGGAACGGCGATAACACCAAGTCAGGCTCGTCTTATAGGGCGTATGGGAAAACCTGAAGTTATACTCTCCTACGACTCCGATGGGCCGGGTCAGAAAGCCGCCTCGCGCGGAATAAATCTGCTTACCGAAGCGGGCGTAAAAGCGCGCGTTCTGAAAATGCAGGGCGCAAAAGACCCCGATGAGTTTATACAAAAATTCGGAGCAGAGGCATTCGCTCACCTGATAGAAAACTCAGGCGGTGCTATCGACTACGAGCTTTCAAAGCTCAGCAACGGCCTTGACCTTGTAAATAAAGACGAGGATCGCTCCTCTTATCTGAAAAGAGCAGTAGGCTTCCTTGCGCAAATAAGCAATCCGCTTGACCGCGACGTGTATATATCGCGTACTGCACAGACAGCGGGAGTTCCCGCAGAAACAGTGCGTTTTGCCGTAAACGGCGAAATAAACCGTCAAAAAAAGCGCAGTCAGCGTGACGAGATACGAAATCTTGTTTCACCGCGCAATACCGATAAGATAAACCCGCAGTCCGCAAAGCTTCCCCGTGAGGAAAAGGCGGAGCGCGGTATAATCTGCTTTCTTTACCATAATCCCGACAAGCTTTCCCATATCGAAAAAAGGCTTTCGAGCGGGTTTGTGACAGATTTTAACCGCCGCGTGTTTGATTTTATAAAAGACAGGATATCCCTGAACGCTGACCTTGAAATGACAGCGTTCAACGAAGTATTCAACAGTGCGGAGATGGGCAGAATAACAGGTATACTGAATGATTTTGCCGCATTCAAGCACGATATGCAGGCTCTCGATGATTATATAAAAATACTCAACGAGTACAGCGAGAGCAACGCAAACGCCACCGCAGGCAGTATGTCCGCAGACGAGCTGCTTGCATTCGCACAAAAGCAAAAGGAGAAAAAAAGCAAATGACAGAGAACACAACAAATTCAGCCGCACTGCGCGAGCTGTTTAATCACGGCAAGCAAAAAGGCAGCCTCACCACAAAGGAGATAACCGATGTGCTTGAAGAGCTGAATTTCGATGCCGACCAGATAAACAGTCTTTACGAGGAGCTTGACAGCCTCAGCATAAAGATAGTCGATGACTACACCGCAGACCTCGACATCGACAACATTCTCGAACTTGCCGAAAGCGAGGACTATGACGAAAGCTACGACACTGACGGAATGCTCGCTGATGACTCCGTAAAGCTTTACCTCAAGGAGATAGGACGTATCCCGCTGCTTACCGCCGAGGAGGAGATAAAGCTTGCCGAGCGCATGGCGATAGGCGACCCTGCCGCAAAAAAGCGTCTTAGCGAGGCTAACCTCCGACTGGTAGTAAGTATCGCCAAAAAATATGTCAGACGCGGAATGCAGTTCCTTGACCTTATCCAAGAGGGAAACCTCGGTCTTATCAAGGCAGTGGACAAGTTCGACTACACCAAGGGCTTTAAATTCTCCACCTATGCGACATGGTGGATAAGGCAGTCCATCACCCGTGCGATTGCCGATCAGGCGAGAACTATCCGTATCCCAGTGCACATGGTTGAAACAATCACTAAGGTCAAGAAGATGCAAAGTCAGCTTCTCCACGAAAACGGCTGTGAGCCGAGCGAGGACGAGATCGCAGAGCAGCTTGGAATGACCACCGACAAGGTGCGCGAGATAATCCGCATCGCACAAGACCCCGTTTCGCTTGAAACGCCTATCGGCGAGGAGGAGGACAGCCACCTCGGCGACTTTATCCCCGACGAGGACGCTCCCGCTCCCGCAGACGAAGCCTGCAACAGCGTTCTGCGACAGATGCTCGGAGAGGTGCTTGATACACTTACCGAACGCGAAAAGCGCGTAATAATACTGCGCTTTGGTCTGATAGACGGCAGACAGCGTACGCTTGAGGAGGTCGGACAGGAGTTCGACGTTACAAGAGAACGTATACGTCAGATAGAAACAAAGGCTCTGAGAAAGCTCAGACACCCCACCAGAAGCAGAAAGCTCAAGGACTTCCTGGAATAAAAACGGCTACATACTTTCATGGAAAGGATAAAAATATGGCAAATAACGCAAAATCGGTGCTTGCCGAGCTTCTTGAACACGGAAAACGCACAGGCAAGCTGACCACCAAGGAGATAACCGACGCGCTCGAAGAGCTTGATTTCGATGTTGAGCAGATAAACAAGCTGTACGATGATTTTGAAAGCAATAATATCGAGATAGTTGATGACTACAACATCGACGCCGACCTTAACGGAGCACTGGATTTCACCGAGGAGGACGAATATTCCTCCGACGGCGTTTCCGTAGATGACCCTGTTAAAATACACCTCAAAGAAATAGGCCGAATCCCCCTACTGTCTACAGAGGAGGAGATACAGCTCGCCGAAAAGATATCCAGCGGCGATGAAAACGCAAGGGACAGACTTATCGAAGCCAATCTGCGCCTTGTGGTAAGTATCGCAAAGCACTATGTAGGCAGAGGTATGCCTTTCCTTGACCTCATTCAGGAGGGCTATATCGGTCTTATTAAGGCGGTAGAGAAATTCGACCACACCAAGGGTTACAAGTTCTCAACCTATGCAACTTGGTGGATAAGACAGTCTATCACCCGTGCTATCGCAGATCAAGCAAGAACTATCCGTATTCCCGTGCATATGGTGGAGACCATCACAAAGGTTAAGAAAGCACAGAATCTGCTTCTTCACAAAAACGGTCACGAGCCTACTATCGAGGAGGTTGCAAAGGAGCTTAATATGCAGCCCGAGCGCGTGCGCGAGATAGTGCGTATTGCGCAAGATCCCGTTTCTCTTGAGGCTCCCGTGGGCGAGGAAGAGGACAGCTATCTCGGCGACTTTATCCCAGATGAAGACGCTCCCGCTCCCATCGACAGCGCAATGCAGGCAGTGTTCAAAGATGAGCTGAACAAGGCTCTGGACACGCTCCCCGACAGAGAGCGAGATGTTCTGAAATTCCGCTATGGTATCGGCAGCGACCGCTCACATACACTTGAGGAAGTTGGCAGAGAGTTTAAGGTCACACGAGAGCGCATCAGACAGATCGAGGCAAAGGCTCTGAGAAAGCTGCGTCAGGCTTCCAGAAGCAAAAATCTGCGCGTTTTCCTCGACTGATAACAGCCAAATGCCGAATTTGCACCTTGGCGAAATCTCTAAAGCGTCCACAAACGATTTGTTGATTTTAACGAATTTGACAAAAGTATGTTGACTGATATTGTATTGTGATGTATAATAATATAAGGAAATTTATTAATTCGGCCATGCGCTAAAACGTTTACATGGCAGATTCGGAAAGGGTTTTTCATTATGGCAGATTCAAAATTAATCAACGAGCACAGAGCATGGCTCAAAGACGCAGAAAAGGGCAAGACCCGTGCGTGCATAATTGCCATCGTACTGTTTGTTTATAATGCCGTTATCTCCTTTGTAAACAGCGATATTACAGGCTTCCTGATCTTTGTTATTCTTCTGTTTACACTTATTGCAAGTCTTTGCATTTTCTTCGGAAAGGGCGCAGGTAGGATATGGCTGATAGTTACTGAGATCCTCAAGATATTCTCTGTGGCTTCTCCTTTCCTCGCTGAAGAAGAAATTGACTTTGTAAAAATGCTCACATCGATCGCAGTGGTTATTTGTGTGCCGATTGCGTGTTTCGTTTTCACATACATAAACTTCTACATTCGCCGCTACTTCACTTTTATGGTAGCTTACAAAGCAAAGAAGATCTATCTGTAATTTAAAAACCAACGGCAGGAGTTGTTTCCTGCCGTTTTTGTGTCTTATGATCCAAATAACATAAAAGCCACGTTTGTTCTGTTTCAAACGCGGCTTTTGTTTTTTATCTTACTGAAAACTCATAAGTCGTTGTGAAATGATAGGTGTCCCCTGCTTTCAGAACACAGCTCGGGAACTGCGGCTGGTTGGGAGAATCGGGTGAGTACTGACTTTCAAGGCACAGACCCGCATACTTATTGTAGCTTGCGCCGTTCTTTCCCACTTCGCCGTCAAGACCGATTCCGATATAGAACTGGATAGCAGGCTTGTCGGTCTTTACTGTCATAACTCGGCCTGTTGTCGGCTCGTAAACCTCTGCGGCGGTGCGCATAACACCCGGCTCACCGAGAACGAAATTATGGTCATAGCCGTTAGGAAGTCTGCCGTTGTCCATATCCTCACCTACGCGCTTTGCGGCAGTGAAATCGAATGCTGTTCCTGTAACATAAGCAAGCTTGCCTGTGGGAATAAGCAGCTCGTCCACGGGTGTGTACTTATCGGAATTTATCTGCACGATATGATCCTTGATATCGCCGTTCCCTGCACCCTTGAGGTTGAAATAGGAGTGATTTGTAAGATTGATTACAGTATCCTTGTCGGATTTTGCAATGTACTCTATTTCAAGTCCGTTGCTCTCGGTAACGGTATACTTTACTGCTATCTTAACAGTACCGGGGTAGTTCTCCTCGCCGTCGGGGCTTACATAGCCAAGAACAACGCAAGGCTCAGCGCCGTCAAGCATACTTTCCAATGTCCACACGCGCTTATTGTAGCCGAATGCGCCGCCATGCAGATGATTTACCTTATTGTCATTAGGTGTGAGCTTGTATTCAACGCCTCCAACGGTAAACTTAGCGCCGCCGATACGGTTTGCATAACGTCCTACAAGCGCACCATGCGAGCTGTTTCCGTCGATGTAGCCCTGAAGCGTATCGTAGCCTAAAACCACATCTGCCATATTGCCGTCCTTATCGGGAACATCAAGACCGACTACCGCGCCGCCGAAATTAGTGATGCGTGCGGTCATGCCGTTTTTGTTGGTCAGCGTTATAAGATGGCACTTATAGCCGCGGAAATATCCGAATTCTGTTGTAGTAATGCTCATAAAATTCCTCCGAAATCTTTATTTTCTGTGAGCGTTGAACGCTCGCAATTTTTACTTTCCGATCAGCGCAATACACTTCTGTGGACAGGCATTTGCACAGTCACCGCAGCCGTTGCACTTTGCACCGTCGATAGTTGCGTGGTTGTTCTCTACCTTTATCGCACCGACAGA
>JAZNTS010000137.1:0-7696 GCA_045591905.1 Oscillospiraceae bacterium
AGGTGTTCAGGCTGGTGTTTGACATGGTGGAAGAAAACACCTCTGCAGACGAGAACGACAGACTTGCAAAGCTCATCAAGGCGTACTCGGAGGTGGAGTGCGATGAGTGAGCTTTCGCCAAAGCAGCAGCAAGCGCTGTCAATGCTGAAAAGCGGAAAGCTTCGACGCATAAACATTTTGGAGGGCAGCGTAAGAAGCGGAAAAACCTATATCTCGATGATTTTATGGGGCTTCTGGGTGGCGGCGTGTCCGCGTGAACAGGCGTACCTCATGGCGGGAAAAACTCTCACCACGCTTAAAAGAAACGTGCTGGAGCCTATGTGCGAGCTGTTCGGAAGCAGTTTCTCATACAGCCTCACAAAAAAACAGGCTCAGCTTTTCGGGCGCAGGATATATCTGGAGGGCGCGGCAAATGCGGGCGCAGAGGGCAAGATACGCGGCATGACGCTGCGCGGCGCATACTGCGATGAGCTTTCGCTGTTTGGCGAGGATTTCTTCGCCATGCTGCTGTCAAGACTCTCGGAAGACGGCGCAAAGCTTTTTGCGACCACGAACCCCGACACCCCGTCGCATTGGCTTAAACGTGATTATCTCGACAAGGATCTTCCTGACCTGCTGTCGCTGAAATTCACGCTTGACGACAATCCACATCTCCCCTCGGATTACGTCAAGGCGCTGAAATCAGAATTTTCGGGCGTGTTCTATGACCGTTTTATCCTCGGAAACTGGGTCGCCGCCGAGGGCAGGATATACGATGGATTTTCCCAAAACTGCGTAATAAGCGCCGAGCAGCTTTCACAAAAGCTGTCCGAGAACAGACTTTTGACCTCGGTAGTAGGCGTGGACTACGGCGGCAACGGCAGCGCAAGCGTATTCTGTCATGTTGGCTTTGACGTAGGCTTTAAAAACGTGTATGTGCTGTCGGAATACTACGACAGCCGCAACCGCTCGGCGGAGAGCCTCATTTCCGCATTCTCGCAGTATATCGCAGAAGAAAAGAGGCAGCGCCCTACCCTCGCCGCCGCCTACTGCGACAGCGCGGAGCAGCTTCTTGTGAAAAGCTTTCGCAGCGCTGTAAGACTGGAGGTGCGAAACGCGCTGAAGCGCCCTATAAACACGCGTATAAATATGCTGTGTAGGCTGATATCAGCAGAACGGTTTTACGTTCTTGACGAATGTCCGAAGCTTATCGAAGCGATAAACAGCGCCGTGTGGGACGAGCGTGATATACACCGCGATACGCGCCTTGATAACGGCACAACTAATATCGACAGCTTAGACGCATTCGAATATGCCATAGAACGATTTGAAAAGGAGCTTTTCAGACTTTAGGCAGATAATTCCTCATAAAAAATGCCGTCAGCGCACAAAAACGCTTGTAAAATTATTGACAATCGGGCTGTAATGCTGTAAAATAAAAGGTAGGAATTTTATGCGGAAAAACCGCATATTTTCAAATAAACGGCTTTGCGCCTAATATAAATAAAAACAAAAACAGGGGGAAATATCATGTGCGGAATAGTGGGCTATGTCGGCAGAAACACCTGCGCCGAAATACTGCTCGGTACACTGGAAAAGCTGGAGTACCGCGGCTATGACAGCGCGGGCATCGCGGTGTTCGACCATGACAATATTGAAGTAAGAAAGGCACAGGGCAGACTTGCAGACCTGCGCCGCAGAATGGAAAAGGACGGTGTGCCGTCAGGCTGTGCGGGTATAGGTCACACGCGCTGGGCAACTCACGGAGAGCCGTCAGATGTGAACTCTCACCCTCACAACGGCGGAAATGTAACCATCGTTCATAACGGAATAATCGAAAACTACAAGGAAATAAAAAATTTCCTCATTGGCAAGGGCAGACATTTTGTAAGCCAGACCGATACCGAGGTTGCAGCTCAGCTTCTCGACTATTACTACAGCGGCGACCCTGTCGAAGCTATCGTGGAAACTATGCACAATGTACGCGGAAGCTTTGCGCTTGGTATAATGTTCCGCGATTTCCCAAATACCGTTTTTGCGGTAAGAAAGGAAAGTCCGCTGATAGTCGGTCTTGGTACAGACGAAAGCTTTATCGCTTCGGACGTTACCGCTATACTGAACTACACCCGCGACTACTACCTTTTAGAGCCTGATGAGATAGCGGTGCTGTCACCGTACGGAACGAATATTTACGACCTGCACTACAACAAGCTCAACAAGACCGTAATGCACGCAGACTGGGATCAGAATGCGGCAGAAAAACAGGGCTATGCGCACTTTATGCTTAAAGAGATACACGAACAACCCGAGGCGGTCAAGACAACGGTAACTCCCCGTATTTCGGACGGTCTGCCTAACCTTGAAGAATGCGGCATAACGCTCGAAATGCTGCGCAGCTTCCGAAATATACACGTAGTAGCCTGCGGCACTGCAATGCACGCAGGACTTGTAGGAAAGTACATAATAGAGGAGCTTGCGCGCGTATCCGTTAATGTTGATATTGCGTCCGAGTTCAGATACAGAAAGCCGCTGGTCACAAAGGACGACCTTGTGATAATCATTTCGCAGTCGGGCGAAACTGCCGACTCCCTTGCGGCACTGAGGCTCTCAAAGGAGCTTGGCGCAAAAACGCTTGCCATTGTAAACGCAAAGGGCAGTTCCATCGCGCGCGAAGCGGATATGCTGATATACACACTTGCAGGGCCTGAGATAGCAGTAGCCTCGACCAAGGCTTATATGGTCCAGATAGCGGTCATGTATCTGTTTGCGTTTTCTTTGGCGCTTGCAAACGGCACTATCGACGAAGCAAAATGCCGCGAGCTTACAGCGGAGCTTCTGAAAATGCCCGAGCGCATCGAAAAAGCGGTCGCACTTGAAGAAAAGTCGCAGTATGCGGCGTCTACTCTGGTCAATGCGGAAAGCCTTTTGTATGTCGGCAGAGGTCTTGACTATGCGCTCAGCATGGAGGGCAGCTTAAAGCTGAAAGAGCTTAGCTATATCCACAGCGAAAGCTACGCTGCGGGCGAGCTGAAGCACGGCACTATCTCGCTTATAACCGAGGGAATGCCTGCTATCGCAGTTGTTACCCAGCGCTCTCTCGTTGAAAAGACCGTCAGCAACATGAAAGAAATGAAAGCGCGCGGCGCATATGTTATCGCCGTATGCGCTGACGGTATCTCGATTGATTCCGACGCTGCCGATTATGTGATAGAGCTTGAGGAATGCCCCGATATACTCGCGCCTATGACGGCTGTCGTGCCGCTTCAGCTTATTGCTTACTACACCGCGGTGCTGAAAGGCAACGATGTTGATAAGCCGAGAAATCTCGCAAAATCCGTTACGGTTGAATAAATTAAAAGGCACTCGCCACGGGTGCCTTTTTTGGTATACATCGAATATCCGCGCCAAAAACTGAGTATATTAAACGAAAATATGACGGAGGAAAAACTATGAAGATTATCACTCTCACAAAGGAAAATTTCAGCGATACCATAAACTGCGGCAAAACAGTTCTTGTGGATTTTAGAGCAGATTGGTGTGCGCCATGTATTGCACTTTCGCCTGTAATTGCCGATATTGCCGCAGAAAATCCCGATGTTTTCGTCGGAGAAGTGAATATCGACGAACAGCCGGAGCTGTCCGATGAGTATGGGATCAGCAGTATCCCTACCCTGCTGGTGTTCAGAAACGGCGAGATAGTAAACGCCGCTGTGGGACTGAAAACAAAAGAGTATATCACATCAATGCTCAAATAGAAACACTTTAAGAAATATTTCGACAATAATTTACAAAATGTAATATATTATCAGTGCTTGCATATCTACTATTCGACATAAAAGCGGCGTTATATACAAATTGTATAATCGCAAAACAAAGATTGTAAGCATTAAAAACCTTGATAAAATGTTGACTTTTCATATCCCCCTGTTAGCACAGGGGGATATTTGTAAATATAATACAAGTCGTAGCTAAAAAACGGTAAAAGTTAGTATTCAACCGCGATATTTGTACAATATTGCTATTGAAGTATTTCGGATTTTGGATTATTATAATAAATAGCGCATTTTATATATAAATATGTAGACCACAAGGCAGGTTGAATTATATGGATATTATACAGAGTATTATTGAGCTGGATAAGGCTGCCGCACGCCGCACAGAGGATATCCGCAAGGCAGAGCTTCAAAAGCTGGATACCGTCGACAAAAACGCCGAGCGAAAGCAGCAAAAGCTTATCGAAAAGCAGCGTGGTATTGCTGACAGCAAGCACGCAGAGCAGGAGCAGCTTCTGAATGAGAAAAAGGCAAACTCCGAGGCTGAGCTTTTACAAAGCAAGGCTCGCATTGATGAGGTGTTTTCTTCCCACAGCGAGCAGTGGCAAAGCGAGATAATCAGCCGTATCACGGGATAGGAGCTTTAGGATATCATGTCATTTTCGTTTAATTCCGTTATCGCAAAGGCGAGAGCGGTGTATGGCAAGGCGCTTACCCACGAGGATTACGCTGTGCTTTGCAGCAGAACCTCCGTTGCTGAGGCTGCCGCATTTCTAAAGCAAACTCCGCGCTATGAAAAAGCGCTTGCTGCAATAAATCCTCAGACAGTACACCGCGGGCAGCTTGAAGCTCTGCTTACAAGATCAATACTTGAAGTATTCGATCGCTTTCACAGCTTTGATTTCAGCGAAAGCCGTGCGTTTTTCAGATATATAATAATGGAACTTGAAGCAGAACAGCTTCTGACTGCTATCGAGGGTATCGGGGCAGGCTCGGCAGAGCGCTATATCGCTGAACTGCCTGTATTTCTTACCAACCACTCGCAGACCGATCTCATCGCGCTGGGAAAAGCCCAAAGCTACCTCGATATCGCAGAGCTTCTTTCGGGTACGACGTATGATAAGATTCTGCGTCCGCTGCTTATCGACGCACAGGAAAGCGGCAATATAAGCATAAGAGAATGTGAGCGCAGATTGTATACCGCATACTATATGTCAGCGCTGAAATCAGCGGAAAAGATATACCGCGGAAAACAGCGCGACGAGCTTAAACGTGCGCTTCTCAAAAGCGTAGATATGGAGAATGTTGTCACTTGCTTACGTATGAGAGCCTTTGGCGCAGATAAGAGCGAAGTCAAAGAGCTTCTGCTGCCGTTCAGATATCGTCTTAACGACGAGCAGACCGAGTACCTTATGCAGCTTGACAGCGCCACAAAGGTCGAGGCACATCTTGAAAAGCTTGGCTACAGAACAGACGCACCTGCGCAGTTTGACACAGTTGAACAGCTCACAGAAAAGATAACAATGCACCATCTCAGGCGTATGATAAGGCTGTCACGAAACTCGGCGGCAGTTTATTACGCGCTGATAGAGTGCCTTAAAATAGAACAAAGAAATGTAAAGACCGCAATCGAGGGTATCCGCTACGGACTGAGCAGCAGCGAGATACTCGATATGCTGGTAATATGAAAGGGGTGTAACTGAATGGGTATTGAAAAAATGTCGCGCCTTACAGTTGAGGGCAGCATTGATAAGCTTGACAATGCTTTGATGCTGTGCTGTGAGAGCAAGATATTTCAGATATCCGAAATGGGCGACACTGCCATGCTGCGCAGTCTGAACGAGCAAAATCCCTACGAGAGCGCCTACACCGCGATATGCGATATAGCAGCTTCAGTTAAGATAAAGCCGCAGTTCACAGATTTCAGCAAGGTCACGCTACAAACAGCGGAGGAATTTTCCGACTACTGCGATAAAACAAGCGAGGAGCTTGTGTGGATAAAAAAAGAATACGATGATATCACCGCTTCTCTTGAGGAACACAAGCGTACCGACGCTTATATAAAGCATCTCATCGGTCTTAACGTAAGCTTCCACGACCTGTATAACCTGAAATATACAAAGGTTCGCATAGGCAGGCTTCCAACCGAAAATCTGCAGAAGCTTGAATACTACGACAATAAGGCTCTGCTTTTCGTACCATTTGAAAGCAGCGGCGACTATACATGGGGATTGTATCTTGCACCGAAAGATAACGCAAGCTTTGCGGATACAGTCATGAACTCCCTGTTCTTTGAGCGCACGAAGCTACCCGATTATCTTGTGGCTGACGCAGCGACCTCAGATGAGATACTTGAAAAGGTGATCGAGGACGAAACAGCGCTTCAGGCAGAGCTTCAGCAGAAGCTTGACAAATACATCGAAAGGCGCAAAGACGAATTTCTTGCAGTAATGAGCAAGCTTAAATACCTCAGCGAATGCTTTGAACTGAGGAAAAAGGCGTTTATCTCAGAAGAGAACTTTACACTATCGGGATACTGCCCGACAAAGCAGAGCAAGGCTCTTTGCGAAAAGCTCAACGCTATAGAGGGCGTCAGCGCAGTCGGAGTTGCGGTAAAGAGCGGAACGGCTTCCGCCGATGTTCCGATAAGACTTAAAAACAACATCATATTCCGTCCTTTTGAAATGTTCGTAAAGATGTACGGGCTTCCCGAATACGGCACATTTGACCCGACGCCGTATGTTGCGGTGACATATATGCTGCTGTTCGGAATAATGTTCGGAGATGTTGGACAGGGACTTCTGATATCACTGCTTGGACTTGTTCTCAGCAAGCTAACCAAAAACGGACTTGCCCCGATAATGACGCGAATAGGTCTTTGCTCGGCGGCAATGGGCGTTGTCTACGGCTCGGTTTTCGGAATAGAAACGCTTATTGAGCCGTTCTTCCACCGCGAGGAGATATGGAAGCTTCTCGGCTATACCGAGCGACCCGAAAATATATTCCAGGTTGCGACTATGCTGCTTATAGCGGCGCTCGCTATCGGTATCGTACTGATAACGATATCCATGACTTTCAATACCGTGCTGAACTTTAAAAAGCGCAAGATAGGCGAAGCGCTGTTCAGCATAAACGGCGTTTGCGGTCTGGTGTTCTACATCTCGCTCGTCGCAGGCGCAGCAGGAATGTTTATGTTCGGCGCAGAGCTGTTTACACCGCCGTATGTGATATGCCTTATAGTTCTGCCGTTGGTGCTGATATTCTTCAAGCACCCGCTGTCTGACCTTATCAGCGGCAAAAAGCACGCCGAAAAGGTTTCTGTCGGAAACTTCATCATTGAGAATTTCATCGAGCTGTTTGAGGCGGCGCTCAGCTTCCTTTCAAACACGATGTCGTTCCTCCGCGTGGGTGGCTTTATCCTGAGCCACGCGGGCATGATGCTGGTAGTTGCACAGCTTGCGGGAACAAATGCTCCCGACGCACAGATATCTGTAACAACAATCATAACCTACATCATAGGCAACCTGTTCGTAATGGGCGTTGAGGGTCTGCTGGTAGGTATCCAGATACTAAGACTTGAATTCTACGAGATATTCAACCGCTTCTACAGCGGAAACGGACAGAGCTTCCGCCCGCTTGAAATAACATTTGAACAAAACTGACTCGGAGGTAACTAAAAATGGAGATCGTAATGTTTTTTGCAATGCCGCTTATCGCAGTAGCTGCGATACTGCTTCCCTTATTCATCAACCTTAAGCGCACAAAGGAGCACAAGCCCACCAACAGAAAGCGCGCAGTTATCACAAATATCGCTTCCTTTATCGGAGTTATGGCGATAATGACCGTTATCCCTATGACAGGTGCATTTGCCGCAGGCGACACCGCAGCAGCCGCTGACGGCTTTACAGAGGGTATGAAGTACCTCGCAGCCGCTCTTTCCACAG
>JAZNTS010000138.1:0-7437 GCA_045591905.1 Oscillospiraceae bacterium
CCCGCGGGGATCTCAACCGTTTTTCCCTCGTTTGAGTCGTTGGTTATCTTGATAAAGATATGTCCCTCATTATCTGAATTGTAATAATCGCTGTCGATTATGCCAACGGTGTTGTTGAGCTGAAGTCTGAACTTGAAGCCAAGACCGCTTCTCGGATATATCTTCAGCACCCAGCCGTCCTCTATCCACACGCGTATGCCTGTGGGGACTTTTATAGTTTCGCCCGGGGCAAGCCTGATATCAAACGGCGCATAAATATCGTACCCCGCCGAGCCTGATGTAGCGCGCTTCGGAAGCTTTATACTCTCATATACTTCGGCGGCATTCGCGCCCTCATACCGTTCAGCGAACTGTGCCGCACTTACCTTTTCAAATCTTGCAATTCTTTTCATGATTTCTCCTTTTAATCCCAAAGCACTATTTTTCCGTGCTCCAGTGTTTCTTTCACATCAATAACACGCTGGTTTGAGCTTCCTTTCCAGTGGAGCTTTGCGTCAAACAGATTTTTCTCAAATCTGCCGTCAACCAACACATCTGAAATAGTCACTGCCTCAAGGTCGGATATCTCCTCCCAGTTGTAGCCTGTGTAAAGCCATATCGTTTTTTCGGGGAACTCGGCTCTCACACGCTTTGCAAGACGGGCTACCTCTTCCCTGTTCTGCGGGTGCAACGGGTCGCCGCCGCTGAAAGTAATCCCGCTTATGTAGTCAGCCGAAAGCTTCTCGAAAAGCTCTTTCTCTGCGGCTTCGTCAAAGGGTATTCCGCCATCGATGTCCCAAGTTATGGGATTGTGGCAGCCTTGACAGCGGTGAGGACAGCCCGATACCCACAGCACGGTGCGAAGTCCGTCACCGTTCAGCATATCGTCTGTTGTTATGTTGTGATAACGCATATCATTCTCCTTGATCTATGTTTTCATTCGGGAGCGTTACCTCCTGCTCATAAGGCTCGGGAGGCTGATAGGGATTGAGCCGCTGCGCCATAGCTTCGGGCATTTCAACGGGGGTGTACAGATTGTACATAGACAGCAATATAAACACAGCAGGCATAAATCCCGAAAGTGTAGCAACAAGCTGTATAAGGAAATACAGAAAATATCCGTGCGACAAGTACTGGAAAAGCACCATGCCGTAATTCAGCAGATACACTGCTAAAATGCCGATGATCGGCACTATCTTATTTTTGTATATCCCCTTATTAATAAGTATCAAAAGCACCGCAACCAAAACGCAGCACAAAGCCGACAAGATTGCAGGTATTATTGTGTTTGACCAGTAATGAAGCCCTGCCTCGGCAAAAATTTCGCCGTAACCGCAGCAGGCTACCGCAATATAAGTAGTGATATCTACAGCAAACGGAATTACCGCAAGCAATATCCACGATACCGAGAGTATCATCAGACTTTTCCGCGCTCTGATCACTCCGACAAGAGTAAGCACAAAATATGCAAGAGTAAGCAAATCATGCATAAGATAAGGCGCTATCAAAGGCGCATACTCCGAGCCGCCGTAAAACATAAAATAATTGATGGCATCGGAAACAAACGGAATGCGCGGACTGATATGCCAATTCCCGTCTATAGACAGACACCTGATAAAAAGCTGGATCGCCAAGCACACAAGCGCGGCGTTAAACAAAACCGACCTCTCGGGAACGACCAATCTGCCCTTTCTCATGGTAACCTCCAAGCTTATGTATCAATCCTTACTATCTCGGTGAGCGCCTTATTTCTGTAAACAAGGTCGTTTCTTGCCGTAAATCCGCGGCTCTCCCAGAAGCCGTTGCCAAGCGTATTTCTGTCGAACACAACCAGCGCGACCTTGTTTATTCCGCAGCGCTTCAGTCCGTCAAGAGCCGCGTCAACCAAAGCTGTAGCAATTCCGCTGCCGCGCTGCTCCTCGCGCACTGCGGTATGATAAATGTATCCGCGGCGTCCGTCGTTGCCCGCTATGATAACGCCGACGATACAGCCGTCTTTCACCGCAACAAAGCAGGTTTCGGGGTTACGCTGCAAAAAGCGTGCTATTCCCTCGCGTGAATCATCAAGGTCGTTAAGTCCCATTCCCTTGCAGGACAGCCACAAGGAATATACATCGTCATAGTCCTCTATAGTCATCAAGCGTATTTCCATCACATACTTCTCCTGTCCTTTATCTCCTCCATTTTCGCATAGTTAAGGCGTGTATCACCCTTAACACGCGAATATGAGAGATAGCCGTTCATTCGGTCTATTTTGGTAAGGTTGGAGCTTCCGCACTTCGGACAAACGTCCATTTCAAGCTGCTGATGTCCGCAGTCGTCGCAGTAAGCAAGTGAGAGGTTCACGCCCTCATAAAATCCCATCTTCATCGCGCGGCGCACAAGCGTCTTTACAGCCTCGCGGTTGTAGTCTATGGGATAGCGTACATACTGTATCTTTCCGCCATTGAAAAGATCCCAGAAGCGCTTTTCAAGATCCTGCTTCTGAATGGGGCTGATGTCCTCCGAAACATGACAGTGGAAGCTGTTGGAAACATACTCGCGGTCTGAAACATTCTCCACTATGCCGTATTTCTTTCGGAACTGCTGTATCTGAAGTCCACAGAGGTTTTCCGCGGGAGTTCCGTATATAGCATAGAGATGACCGTCCTCTTTCTTGAACTCCTGAATACGGCGATTTATAAATTCCATCGTTTTGAGAGAGAACTCGCCGCCCTCGGCGATGGATTTTTTCGCAGCAATCTGCTCAAGCTCGTTCAGCGCGGTTATGCCAAAAGACGCAGTCGCGTATTTAAGCAGCGGCTTTATCTTATCATGGATACCGAGATGACCTCCGAGGAAGCCTCCCTCGCAGTATGCAAGCGGATTTGTGCTTGCTTTAAGCTCTCCGAGATAATCATAGGTGCGGATATGTATGCGGCGAATAAGGTTGAGATAGTAATCAAGCACCTCAAAGAAATCCTTGCTCTCCTGCTGAGCCTTTGCGTATATCATCGGCAGGTGCAGCGATACCGCACCGATATTAAATCTACCCACAAACACAGGCTTGTCATTCTCGTCGGCAGGCTCCATTCCGCCGCGCTCAAACCACGGAGAAAGAAACGCACGGCAACCCATGGGGCTGATAATTCTGCCGTATTTTTTGTAGATAGACGCAACATAGCCCTCACCCGTCAGCGACAGCCAATCGGGATACATTGCTTTCTGTGAGCAGTCAATGCCCGCCTCGAAAACGTCCTCAAGCTCACAGCCCTCGCCATGTAAGTTCTCATCATACAAGAACACTATCTTCGGGAAAAGTACAGGCTTTTTGCAGGTCTTTTTGCCCTGTCCCTTGCGGCGCACTTCAAGCATGATGATGCTCGCCATCTTCGCGAACTTGCTTCTGCCCGTGCCTGCTGTCATAGTTATAAACGGATAGTCGCCGCGGCTTGAAGATACCGAATTGAACTTATACTCCCAGCCCTGAAAGCCCTGCTCAAAATCAACGCGCACATCAGCCATAGCCTCGCGGTCTGCGACTTCGTCTGAAACGCCGAGAGACTTGTAGCGCTCAAACTGCTTTTTATAGGTCTTTTCTGCGTAAGGCGCGAGAAGCTCGTCCACGCTCGCAACTGTAAAACCGCCGTACTGCTGACTAGCCGCGGAAAGCGTTATATCACCTATTACATCAAAAGCGACCGCGAGAGTTTTCGGCTCGTTATACCAGAGATTACCCATCTCAAAGCCGCCCTCAAGCACGTTTTTAACATCGAACAGACAACAGTTCATCGTATCGCGGCGCGCGCTCATATCATGAACATAAATGTAGCCCTCGCGGCACGCCTGCAGCTCCTCGGTAGTCATGAAAAACTTCTGATAAAGCTCCTTGTTCAGCTGGTTGAATATAAGACTGCGCTTTGTGGAAACAAGCGCGCTGTCGGTGTTGGAGTTCTCCTTGTCACCGATATACATGATGGATTGGCTCTTTTTATACACCTCGTCAAGCATAGAAACGAAATCCTGCTTGTAGTTGCGATAGTCCTTGTAGCTTTTCGCAACGGCGGGATTTGTGGCTTCAAGCGCACCCTCAACTATATAGTGCATCTCCGCTATTGAGATCTCGTCCTTGCCGAGCGCCCTCGCCTTGTCCGAAACATAGTCGCAGATGTATTTTATCTCGTCCTCGGTGAATTTGTACATAACTCGTGTTGCGGATTTATTGACCGCATTGACGACCTTCTGTACGTTAAATTCCTCCTTGGTGTTATCTTTTTTAACTACCCTTATCATTATGTTCTGCCTTTCCTTAAAATCAATATATAGTACAACATCTATAATGATATCACAGTTTATTGTGGCTGTCAACGATATTTTGGGACATTTCACGGCAAAAAATTGCACAAATCTGCATGGTTATTTCCGTACATTTTTCCGTCTTGACAGTGTAAGTCAGCTCCGCTCAAGGTGTAACGCGTTACATTAACAGCAATCCCAGCTATACAGCACGCGGGAAAAGTCGCAGTTTTTAAGGTCGTCTGAGTTAATAAAGAAATTACCAACGCCGCAGTCGCCCCACATTATCTCGTCCTCACCGTCGCCCTCTGAATCAAGCTGGAACAGCAGCGTGTCGCACTTTGCGTAGTCCTCGTTGTAGCCGCGCGGGTCGTCCTGTGTGAAGTACGGAGAGCCGCCCATCTTCGCACCAACGCCGCCGTCGAACGCATCCCACAATGCGTCATAAAGCTTTTCGTCAACCATACGCAGTCCAAACTCATTATTGCGCTTGTTGCCGAAAAGCGACACTATCTCAGCATCGAAAAGCTTATTGTAGCACTTAACAACGGCAGCATCAAAACGGTGATCCACGGAGCTTATCGCGCTTTGTTCAACAGCGGAAGCAGTAAGCAGGAACTCTCCCTTGAACGGGAATGCCCAGAACTCTTCCTCATCATATTCAGGCATATCGGTATCGCTTATAAGTTTGCTCTCATCTGCGATGATATCCGCATGATATATCACACGAAAGCCGTTCTGATTGAAATAGTCCTTGAAATCAACGCCGACCACATCATCATCGGCACAGCCTGCGAAAAGCTGAAGTATTCCCTTTTCGGGAAAGCCCTCGATATGGGGCAGTGTGCCGAAATTAAGCTGTGCAAGCAGGCGCAGAGGTCTGCCCTGAAGCTCGCCCTCGCGAACTGTGGGATACTCCATATCTTTCGGAAAATACGGCGTACCGCCAAGCTTTGAGTCAAACACTGAACACTCGGAGCGGACAGGCTTAAAGCGCACACAGGGGCGCGGCGGAATTTCTATATTTATCGCTGTCATAAGCTTTCCAAGCTTGCTCAGTGTCTGCGAGCTGTATTTCGGAAGCTTGCTGCTGTCAAAGTATCCTCCGTATCTGTAAGGTATCTCGTCAGGACAATCATAGGTGTAATTTTCGCCCTTTTCGTCAGCGTAAGTGCGTATAAAATCCGACATCTGCTCCGCGTCGGGTGCAGAGTTGGTCTTATAAAATTTTCTCAGTTCTTTTAAAAAATCGTTAAGCTCAGGCATAATTTCCTCCAAAACAAAAAGCCTTAAACAAGGGAAATATGTCCGCTTTTCGCAGAGCAGCACATTATGTTCCCCCATTTAAGGCTTAGTTATTTCTCTTTTATTATATTCGCGTAAATAGCAACTTACGGCAAATAATCAACACCGATATAAACAGGCTCGTCGTCTTTCATCTTAAAGCCTATTACATCGCCCCAGTCGCCCTCGCCCTCTACAACATATTCGAGGTACTTGGCATTTTTCGGCACACTGACATAAACAGCAGTAAACCAGCAGTAATTAAGGATATCAAGCGAACTATCCATCTCAGGCAGCTCGCCGTATTCCTTTGCGGCCTTGATGATGCCCTTGCATATCTTCTCGACCACGCTGTCAGGGAGCGAATTGAGCGCCTCTATACACTTTTGCGCATAATCAGCTATCGAATGATGCTCAATGTAGACAGAAAGCTCGTCGCCGCCCTCGTCATCGCGGAAAATGCGGCTTTTGAAAACGCCCTCCCAACTGTCATACTCCTTGTTTATCCATTCTATCATGATGTCGTTACCTCTGTAGTATCACTTTGTACCAAACAATCTGTCGCCGCCGTCGCCGATACCGGGTACGATGTAAAGATCTTCATTCAATCCCTCATCAATAGCACCTGTGATTATCTCAACATCAGGGTGAGCAGTCTGAAGCGCCTTGATGCCCTCAGGACAGGTCAGCACGCACATGAACTTAACATTCTTTGCGCCTGCGTTCTTGCAGATCTCAACGGTCTTAACTGCGGAAACGCCTGTTGCAAGCATAAGATCAAGGATAATTACCTCGCGGTTAGCGATGTCAAAGGGCAGCTTGCAGTAATACTCAGCTGCGGAATTGCTGTTAGCCTTGTCGCGGTAGATTCCCACATGGCCAACCTTTGCAGCGGGAACGAGCGCAAGCGCACCGTCGACCATACCAAGACCCGCTCTCATTATCGGAACAAAAGCGACCTTTCTGCCGCTGATTATCTTGGAATTTGCAAGTGCAAGAGGTGTTTCGATCTGAACTTCCTTTAAAGGCAGATCGCGCGTAGCCTCATAGCAAATAAACATGGATATCTCAGAAACAAGCTCTCTGAACTCCTTAGAGCCTGTGTTCTTATCGCGCAGCAGAGAGATCTTGTGCTGCACGAGGGGGTGATCGCAAACATGAACCTTTTCCATAATTAATTTTCCTCCAATTTAGTGATTTTTTCAACGCGTCTTGCGTGTCTGCCGCCTTCAAACTCAGTTTCGAGGAAGACATCAACAATCTCACAGGCAAGACCCGCGCCTATAACACGACCGCCCATGCAAAGCGCATTTGCGTCGTTGTGAAGTCTTGTGTACTTCGCGGAATACCAGTCGCCGCAGAGCGCCGCTCGTATTCCCTTTATCTTGTTGGCAGCCATCGAAATGCCGATGCCTGTGCCGCAAATAAGTATTGCCTTATCACACTCGCCCGAAAGCACCTTTTTACAGGTTTCCTCCGCGATGTCGGGATAATCTACAGCCTCGCCGTTACAGCCGCAGTCGATAAACTGCACACCCTTTTCTTGGAGGTGCTTTACGACTTCGAGCTTCAGCTCATAGCCGCCGTGATCACAGCCTATTGCTATCATTCCAAGCCTTCTTTCAAAGTTAAGTTCAAAATTTATCAAAAGCAGGTTTTAAAAAAACGCTGCTTTATCAACAAAATTAATTATTTCTTTACTTCCTTACCGCAGTTCGTGCAGAAATTTGCCATTCCGTTAAGCACAAAACCACATTCCTCGCAGATATACGGAAGAGCTTCATCTTCCGAAAATTCGGGTATCTCCTCGCCTGCCATACGATCACGCACCATATCGACCGCCGCCATTACAGAAGTCGGATCGTAGCCATGTCGTTCTGTGAGCCAAGGAGTTGGTGA
>JAZNTS010000139.1:0-3574 GCA_045591905.1 Oscillospiraceae bacterium
GCCGCATTCATCGGGAAGCTTTCAACAAACGCGATATATCTGGGCACCTTGTGCTTTGCAAGTCTTTCCAGAGCATACTGCTTCATTTCCTCAACAGTAGCCTCTTCGCCGGGCTTCAGCACGATGCAAGCCATGATCTCCTCGCCGTAAGCCTTATCGGGAACGCCGATGACCTGAACGTCCTTTACCTTGGGGTGCGTATAGAAAAACTCCTCTATTTCCTTGGGGTAGATGTTCTCGCCGCCGCGGATTATCATATCCTTGATACGGCCTGTGATCTTGTAGTATCCGTCAGGAGTACGTCTTGCAAGGTCGCCCGAATGCAGCCAGCCGTCGCTGTCAATGGCAGCCGCAGTAGCCTCGGGCATCTTGTAGTAGCCCTTCATGATGTTGTAGCCGCGTGCGCAGAACTCACCGTCCATATTGTCAGGCAGCTCCTCGCCTGTTTCGGGGTCAACTATCTTTGTTTCAACGCCGAACAGCGAAGCACCAACGGTATTAACTCTAACTTCAATGCTGTCAGTGGTCTTGGACATGGTCGTTGCGGGAGAAGCCTCAGTCTGTCCGTATGTGATGCAGATCTCAGGCATATGCATCTTCTCGATAACCTCCTGCATCGTTTTGATAGGACAAGGCGAGCCTGCCATGATACCTGTTCTCATGTGCGAGAAATCAGTCTTTTCAAAGTCCTCGTGACCCAGCATTGCAATAAACATAGTGGGAACGCCATGGAAGCAGGTGATCTTTTCCTTGTTGATACAAGCAAGACCCTTTCTCGGAGAGAACGCAGGGATCGGGCTCATAGTAACGCCATGAGTAACGCTTGCAGTCATAGCAAGCACCATGCCGAAGCAGTGGAACATAGGCACCTGAATCATCATTCTGTCGAAAGTAGACAGATCCATGCAGTCGCCGATAGCCTTACCGTTGTTTACAACGTTGTAGTGAGTAAGCATAACGCCCTTGGGGAAACCTGTTGTTCCCGAGGTGTACTGCATATTTACAACATCGTCCTTGTCGATCTTTGCGCGCATCTCATTGACCTTTTCCTCAGGAACATTGTCAGCGAGAGCCATAGCCTCGTCCCAAGTAAAGCAGCCGTCCTGCTTGCTGTCGGTCGTGATGATATTCTTAAGGAACGGCAGACGCTCACTCTTAAGCTCACCCGGCTTGCAGGTCTGAAGCTCGGGGCAAAGCTCCTTCATGATACCGACATAGTTGGAATCCTTGTAGCCGTCGATCATAACAAGAGTGTGAGTATCGGACTGGTGCAGCAGATACTCCGCCTCGTGGATCTTATAAGCGGTATTTACAGTAACGAGCACAGCGCCGATATAGGTGCAAGCCCAGAATGTGATATACCATGCAGGAACATTAGTCGCCCATATAGCAACGTGATCGTCTTTCTTGACGCCCATAGCGATCAGCGCTCTTGCGAAACGTACAACGTCCTCACGGAATTCGGGATAAGTCCTTGTATAGTCAAGCTCGGTGTATCTGAAAGCATACTGCTCGGGGAATTCCTTGCAGATACGGTCAAGTACATCGGGGAAAGTTTCGTTGATGATGGTCTCCTTAGGCCAAGGATAGTAGCCCGTGCCGCGTGCGTCCACCTGAAGCTTGCTCTTGTCAGCCTCAAGATAAGGCTTCATAAAGCGTGCAAACTGCGGGAACACGATACCTGCCGCATACAGATCCTTTGCCCATCTCTTTACCCATTCGAGAGAGATATAGCCCTCATAACCCATCTTGCGGATAGCGTTGAGCATCTCGCGCAGCGGAATATCGCCCTCGCCCATCAGCTTGTAGGTGAGCTTCTCGCCCTCGTAAACGGAGTCCTTTACATGGATATGCTTGATATATGCGCCGAGGTTTGCGATAGTTGTATCGGCAGCTTCGCCCATATATCTGTAGGGGTGATGAACGTCCCACAGCGCTGCAACAGCCTTGCTTGCGACCTCATCGAGAAGCTTCTTCAGCCTTGCTGTGTCGGAATAAACGCCGTTTGTTTCAACAAGCAGGGTTACATTCTTTGCCTCGGCTATCTTAGCAGCCTCTTTCAGTGTAGCCGCAACAACAGCGTCGTCAACCTCGCCCGCAGGAGCAGGCTCAAGGTCGCCGAGTACCCTTATATAAGGAGTGCCAAGCTTGCTTGCAAGCTCAACATACTGTGTGATCTCCTCCATGATATCGTCGTGCTTGTCCGCAAATTTAAGGCAACAGCCGCTGGAAAGGCAGGGTATCTCAAGACCCAGCTTCTTCAGCTTTTCTGCCGTAGCCGCAACATTCTCATCGGTAAAAGGCTTAGCCTTTACCGCGTATATCTCGTCACCAAGACCTCTGACCTCGATACCGTTAAAGCCGAAGTCTTTAGCCATGCTGTAGATGTCTGTCCATGAAAAATCGGGACAGCCCAAGGTTGAAAAACTGATCTTCATTTTGTTACCTCCGTATTTGTTCCTGTTTGTCTGCGAATAACAAAAAAGCCCCATCGCCCCTTGTTATCCTATTGATAACCAAAGAGACGAAAGAGCGACATTTTTATGATCTGTCTTCCGCGGTACCACTCTTCTTCATCTGCAAGCAGATGCACCTTTGAACGCTAACACGCTCCAACTCTGTAACGGGAGTTCCCGTCTGCATTTACTGTGATTTCAATGCAGCAGCTCCACGGCGAGTTCAGCAAAGCCCACCCAATGTCTTGCACCGACCGACATCTCTCTGTAAGGCGAAAGCATTTTGCCTAATGATCCGCTTCAACGCTTTATTCAACATTAGTATTATAACATCTCGCTACGAATTTGTCAATACCTAAATCAAAATTATTCACCCTATCCGCAAACAAATGCTCCCCCGACTTCTCATCGGAGGAGCATACTTTTATACAGCCTTGTTGTTACTGTTTGAAATAAAACCAATGAAATCGCGCTCAGGAATAGGCTTTGAGAAATAGTAACCCTGAATATAGTCACAGTGCAGGTCGGAGAAACGCTTCACCATCTGCTCGGTCTCTATACCCTCAACTACTATCTCCATATCCATCTGCTTGAACATTCGGATAAAGTTCTCAAGGAAAACGCTCATATGAGGGTTGTCCTGATTGTTTACGAATGTGCGGTCAAGCTTCACTATCTTAAGCGGCAGCGATGCAACACGCTCAATGTTCGAGTAGCCAGTTCCGAAATCGTCAAGCGAGAAAGAAATTCCCGCTTCGCTCAGCTTGCGGATATTCTCCGACATAGCCGACATATCATAGTTCGCAGCAGTTTCGGTTATCTCAAGGTTTATCTGCGACACCGATATGTTATACTTTTCAAGCAGCGCAAGGATATCATCAGCAAGAGTGCTCTGCATACACTGAGCAACCGAAAGGTTTATCTCTATGTATTCAAGCCCAAGCCGCCTGAACTCGTCACTGGCAATAAAACGGCACACCTCTTCAAGCACGATGCTGCCTATCTTGTGGATAGTTCCGTTTCTCTCCGCCGCCGTAATAAACAGGTCGGGCGGCACAAAGCCGTGAACATCGTCTATCAGTCGAAGCAGCGCCTCAGCCGAAGTAAACCTCTGCTTT
>JAZNTS010000140.1:0-12083 GCA_045591905.1 Oscillospiraceae bacterium
ACCGGCGGGAGTTGCAGCCTTGAGAGCAGCAGCGTCGAACTGGGGGTGAAGCAGTGTGTCGCGGTTTCTGGGATCGATCATCAGAACAGCTTCCTGCTCTGTTCTCATGCCCTCGTCAACGAGATCACAAGCGATCTTGAGAGCAGCCTGAGCTGTTCTCTTACCGTTACGGGTCTGGAGCATATAGAGCTTCTCGTGCTCAACTGTGAACTCCATATCCTGCATATCTCTGTAGTGGTTTTCGAGAGTCTTGCATACTTCCTGGAACTGAGCGAATGCTGCGGGGAACTTCTCAGCCATCTGAGCGATAGGCATGGGAGTACGAACACCAGCAACGACGTCCTCACCCTGTGCGTTTGTAAGGAACTCACCCATGAGCTTCTTCTCGCCTGTAGCGGGATCACGTGTAAATGCAACACCGGTACCGCAGTCGTCACCCATGTTACCGAATGCCATCATCTGTACGTTTACAGCAGTACCCCAGGAGTAAGGGATATCGTTGTCGCGGCGGTAAACGTTAGCTCTGGGGTTGTCCCAAGAACGGAATACAGCCTTAACAGCGCCCATCAGCTGCTCCTTAGGATCGGTGGGGAAGTCCTGACCGATCTTGGACTTGTACTCAGCCTTGAACTGGTTTGCAAGCTCCTTGAGGTCTTCAGCAGTCAGGTCAACGTCCTGTGTAACGCCCTTCTTAGCCTTCATCTCGTCGATGAGCTCTTCGAAGTACTTCTTACCAACTTCCATAACAACGTCGGAGTACATCTGGATAAATCTTCTGTAGCAGTCGTAAGCCCAGCGAGCGTTGCCGGAAGCCTCTGCCATGTACTCAACTACGTCCTCGTTAAGACCGAGGTTGAGGATTGTATCCATCATACCGGGCATGGAAGCACGCGCACCGGAACGAACGGAAACGAGCAGGGGGTATGTCTTGTCGGCAAACTTCTTGCCTGTAACCTCTTCCATCTTTGTGATGTACTCGTTGATCTCAGCCTGAATAGCGTCATTGATCTTGCGGCCATCATCATAGTAAGCTGTGCACGCTTCAGTAGAGATTGTGAAGCCCTGGGGAACGGGCAGACCCATGTTGGTCATCTCTGCGAGGTTTGCACCCTTACCGCCGAGGATCTCGCGCATATCAGCGTTACCCTCGGAGAACAGATAACAATATTTCTTTGCCATTGGAATATTCCTCCTGAATTTTATTTACGCCCCGCCCGCCGTGCACGGCAAAACGCGGCATTTTTAACATCTTTGTACCAGATTTTTCCTGAAAACAGGCATACTCCGCTACATATTCTATTATAGCAGATATTTATGAAAATTGCTAGTGTTTTTTTAATTTTTCATAAACTTTTTTACTCTTTGGCGAAACAAAGCGAAAAAACAGCGCCCACTATGCGCTTAAGCACAGCAGGCACTGCTCAAAGCTTCAGTTTTTGCAGACCGTGTCGGTTACAATAGGCGTAGATGATACCGCTTCCCTTTCGGGAAAACCTCGCCTCGGCGTCCTGTTCGGGGTACAGCTTCCGCACCTCTGCACCATCTGCCGTAACATAGGCTAAAAACGAGATGTAATGGTCTTTCTCCATCGGGTGTTTAAGGCTGACATAAAGCTCACCGTCAATTATCTGCAAGTCTATAACATGGTCGGCACTCTCCTCCGCTTCAAGCGGCGGAAGTGTTATGCCGCAACAGCTAAAGCTTCCCGCACCTGCCGAAAATATAATATTTCCGCATACGGGACAGCAGTAAAACAAAGCCTTTGTCATATTGCAGCTTCGGTTCATGTTTTGTGCAAGCTCGCCTGTCAGCAGCTCCGAAACGCTCACAGAAAGCGCTTTCGCAAGCTCAGGCAAAATAGAAATATCGGGAAGTCCCTTACCTGTTTCCCATTTGGATACCGCCTTGTCGCTCACAAACAGCGCGTCGGCAAGCTGTTTTTGCGTCATTTTCCTTTTAGTACGCAAGGCTTTTATCGTGTCGCCTGTTACATAACTCATATATAATACCTCTCTTTCAATTGTTTATGACTGAATTATACACCCGCTTTCTCGTGTATGCAACCTACTGAAAGTAGAGAAAAGCCCTCGACATGAGCCAAGGGCACTATATCATTCCGCTTTGCGCAGTTCCACTGCCACAACTTCGGGTTGATTATTAAAACGCACAGGGAACACGCTGTTGCCTATTCCACGGCTTACCGCAAGCGCAAAATCTCCGTCCTGATATATTCCGCAGTCATATTCGGGGAGTATTCCCTGATGAGGAGCATAAAGTCCGCCGAGAAACGGCAGCCTGAACTGACCCCCGTGTGCGTGCCCCGAAAGCACAAGCTGCACTCCCGAAGCTTTGTAAACATCATAACACTCGGGACGGTGCGACAAAAGCACCGTGAAACGCTCGTCATTTCCCGCTATTTCGGGAATGTTGTCTATTCCATAGGAGAAAACAGGATCGTCAATGCCTGCTATCAGCAGCTCCGCGCCATTCTTTTCAAAAACTGCCGTGCTGTCACGCAGTATCGTAACTCCATATCGGGAAAGCTCCTCTGTCAGCCGCTTAAAACTATCATCGCCTATCCAAGCCTCATGATTGCCTGTTACATAATAACAGGGGGCTATCTCCGATAATCTCCGCACAAGTGAAAGCGACACCTCCACATTTGGATAGGTTGAGTCAACAAGGTCGCCAGTGATAGCTATGATGTCGGGCTTTGACTCCTTGACAGCATTCACGACCGCGTCCTCGGCACCCCAAAAATCAGCATTGTGAAAATCCGACACCTGCGCTATTCTGAAGCCGTCAAACTGCTCGGGCAGAGATGAATAGGTTATCGTATAGCAAGTAAGCCCCACGGTGATGTTTGTGATAATCACCCATATCAAAAATACCGCCAAGACCGCCGCGGATATAATTAAAACCTTTCGTTTTTTCATACAAAATATCCCTTATTATCAGACTGCGGCATTTATCACTCGAATACCATCAGCAGAAAACGCAACACTTGTCCCTCTTTCGGGCAGCGTTGTTTCTAACGCCTGCGCCACGCCCAGTTCTCTGAAAGACAGCCATTCTCTCAGCTTATCCACCGACCCCGGAAGCGCTGCGTCGAAGCTGTCCTCGCCATGTATCACCGTCACCGTTGCTCCGTTTGACACAAGCTTTTTGGCAAGCGCCAACGCCTGCTCCGCACACGCTCCATCGGCGTCGGACGAAAGCACGATGTTTGTGCTTTCAATACTGCTGCTTTCGTCCATGCGCACCATAAGTCTGCGCTTTTTTGCCGAAAGCTTATAGTTGATGCGCCTAGGCGAATCTCCTGCGGCATAGTCGCGGTGCTCGTATCCCGCAGAGCCGCCGAACATCACCGTTGTGCCCTCCTCGCGCTGCTCGTTTTCGGCAGGATAAAGACTGGGCGTGACCTCGGGGCCCGAATAGTCCACAATACGCGGAAGTACGGCTATTTTTGATACCAAATCGGATTTTCGCCGTATCACCGCAAGTCCGAAAAAGTCCGTCAAAGTATATTCACTGAAACGAACCGTCTGCATACCGCATTCCATGGGCTTTAACACAAGCTCTATCGTCTGCTCGTGATTGAGTAACAGTGACGCCCTCGCCTCAAATCTCTGCCCTGAAAACTCTCCGCAAACATTAACAAAAGGTACAAAGCAGAAGCCTTTTTTACTTATATTAAGGCGCACAACGGTTTTCTCGCCTATCGAGGAAACTCCCGAAAACTCCTCGGCAGTAATCTCTACACGGTTTCTGGATATCGCAGTAAGCGTAGCAGAAGCGATAAGCGCCGCACCTATCGTGTACAGCAGCAACCAGCCTGTTTCGCCGTCAATAAACATAAGCATAACAGCAACTGACAGCAGAGTATATACTATACCCAAAACTGTACCGATCATCGTTTCAGCACCCTCCTTCTTCTGCATATACGCTTAAAGCAGTGATAAAGCTCTTTCGTATCAACATCGGGGGTATTTCCCGAATACATAAGCTCGTCTGCGGCACGGCATATCTTTTCCGCATCATCATGCATAGACAGCATATCCGAAATGACCTTCTGTGTTTCTCCCGCAGTTGCAGGCGGGATATCCCTGCCGCTTATCTCGCAGGCTATCTGCCTTGTTTGCAGATACAACGCCTTTATACGGTCGCCCTTTGCGCGCATGGGATAAGTAAACCCAAACACCATCAGCGCCAAACGCTTTCTGTTGATGTATATAACTATTGCCGAAACAAGCGCTGCAGCAGCAACGCCTACAATTATCAGCATCAGCATTAGGCTATCCGCGCCCTCTGCTTTTGGAACACACCTTGTCGCGTCAAGATTTATCCAGCCGCAGCCCAGCACGTACACTTGAGTATAAGCATGAGCATTCGCCGCCTTAACATTGTACACGCCGTTCTCATCAAGACATTCCTCGGACAGCGCAAAGCCCTCCGTGTATCTCGCAGGAAGTCCCGCTGCCCTCGCAAGAAGCGTAGTCGCAGTCGCAAAATCACTGCATATACCTCGTTTGCTCTCAAAAACGAAATACTCAGTTTCGCTGCTCTGCGGAACAAACTCAAGGTCATACACAAAATCGTTCTCTGCAAACCAGCGCTCTATTGCCGCAGCCTTTTCGAAGTCGCTCTCACAGCCGCGTGTTATCTCTGCGGCAAGCGCCAGCATCTCCTCGCTTATTCCGTCAAGACCCGTTACCTCTTTGTATGACACAGCATAATTATACTCGTCCTTTACAGCAAGATAAACGGTAGACGAAATCACGCCGCGCTGCACAGCCATGTCCAGCAGCGCCATAAAGTCCATATCCTCCGCAAATGCCGAATACTGCGCACACGGCTCATCTGCATTGAATCTCAGCAGATAATTCGGCTTAAACATAACATCGCGCGAGAACATTTCGCCCTTAGATGTACGGTATACCGTCTGCGATGTGTCAGTGATGTTCGCCGAATATGTGCCGAGCGGGTGCATTATCACCGCAGTAGCACAGCTTGTGTCAAGCGTCTTTATGTATATCTCGGAATTTACAGACTTTACATTGGGCAAACTGAGCAGCTCATCTGCATATTCGTCAAGCAGACCGTCGCGAGCTCCTTGTTTTAATTTCTCAAAAAGCGACGCCATTCCGCGCGATCTCGCAAACAGCTCCCACTCAGGGTAGCCTGTGTTGTATATCTCCGCATAAGACCAGCCGTCAGATCCCTCATAAACGTCAAACGACCAGCGGTCAAGATTTTGCGGAACAGAGGTCTGCGCAGTAAAAAGCACCGTATCGGACGGCGAGTTATCGCCTGTGTTCACAGAGGAATGAGAAGCGAAGTTACCGAGGCTCTCAGCGGCACGGTAAAAGCCGCGTCCGTCTTTCATAAGCGAATCGATATACTGACCGAATACAGTATTGTCGCTCCTCGGGATCACCAACGCCACACCTATCGCCGCAGCGCCAAGACACATTGCCGCCGCAAGGCGTTTTTTAGCGTCATTATCCGCGCCGAACACCGCAACGTCTTCATTTGTGCAAGGGCGCGCCGAACAGCACACAGCAGGGATAAATGTACCGAACATAAGCACAAGCACCCACAGCGGCAGACCGCCCGCGGTTCTCGCGGACAATATCAGCGGAATAAATGCAGGCAACAGCAGAAAGCATATCCTCGGCAGCTGGGCGGAAAAGTAACAGCACACAAAGCCCACTATTACCGAAAACAGCATTATTGCGCCCACGGCGTATACCGCATCGAAATAACTGGAAGCGGAAAAGATAAAGCCGACAAAGGTGTGCTCAATCTCAGCCCCCATAGGCTGCTCCTTTACGGCGTAATCCATGAAAGACCATGCCACCAGCGCGATGGCGCAAAAGCAAAGCGCCGTCATGAGCGAAGTCACCACGGTTGCGCCTATAGGTCTTTTCCTGAACGAATAAACAAGCATATAAACAGCCGAAGAAAGCCCCGCCATACCAAGCGAGCACGCAACGATCTGTTCGCGGCAGATGGTGTACATAAGCGCTATGCTTATCGCCCAGATATACGGCAGCACGCCAAGCGGCTGAGCACCGTCATATCTTATCTTTTGCTTTTTTGTTTTTATCATTACTTAAAATATGAATAAAGGCGGCAGAGCATCATTCCGTTGTAAAGCTTGCGGTTTTTGTCTGCCTTTTGTCCGAATGTGTCCTCAAATTCCTCATCGGGAGTTATTATATACAGCTGTTTTCCGTCAAGCGGCAGCAGCTTTTCGCCCATGGTACGGTATATTTCACGCGCTTCGGATATCTCCAGCATACGCTCTCCGTAGGGAGGATTTGTTATCAGCTTTACATTTTCGGAGGGCGCGGAAAAATCCTTTATTGCGCGCTTTTCACAGATTATCTTCACACCTGCTTTTTTCGCGTTTGCCGCTGTAAGCTCAACACAGCCGCCGTCTATATCATAGCCAAATGCCTTGAACTCCGTGCCGCGCTTTATCTGCTCAACCGCCTCGGCGCGGGCTGTCTGCCACAGCTTTTCGGGGATAAATCCGAATTTTTCCGCCGCAAAGCCTCTGCGAAGTCCCGGCGCGATATTGAGCGCTTTCAGCGCCGCCTCGATAAGCAGCGTACCCGAACCGCAGAACGGGTCGCAGATGATGTCGTTCTCGCACACTCTTGCAATATCTATAATTCCCGCGGCAAGGGTTTCTTTTATAGGTGCGGCGTTACTCTCGCGGCGATAGCCTCTTTTGTGAAGTCCCGTGCCGCTGCTGTCAAGCATCAGCAGCACCTCATCTTTCATTATGGAAAAACGTATCTGACACACCGCGCCGCTTTCAGGCATGGCATTTAAGCCGTAGGACTTGCACAGGCTCACCGCCATGGCTTTTTTGATTATCTTCTGACAAGCGGGAACGCTTTTCAGCACCGAATTAAGCGAATGTCCCGTATTCGGAAATGCGTCATATCTGCCGATATATTCCGACAGCGGAAGCTTTTTCACTCCCTCAAACAGCTCGTCAAACGTCTTAGCCTTGAACTGACCGAGAACTATTCCGACACGCTCGGCAGTCGACAGGCACAAATTCGCCTTAACGCAAACCGAGGCGTCACCGCTGAACATAACACGTCCGTCGCTGACGGTGATGTCCTCGCCGCCTATCTTCTTCACCTCAAACGAGAGGGTCTTTTCCAAGCCAAAATGGCATGGCGCCATATATCTGTATTTTGTCATATTGTATCCTTTCAAGGCAGAGCCTTTTTTAAACGAGAAATTAGAATTAGGAATGAGTAATTAATGTGTCCGACCACATTACTAATTAATTTATCTGTCTGTTCCAATTATACCAACAACCATTACAAAAGTCAACCGACAAAAATCCGCCTGCTATACCGCAGGCGGTCTTATTATTCTTCGTCATTATTCTCCGCAACAGGCTCTGACTTTGAAGCTCGTATTTTGACGATACATCTATCCTCGATATGGAGTGCAACAAGGTGTACGCCCTCATAATCAACGCTCGGAGGCACTATCTCGTCGCCCTCGGGGATATAGCCGAGCTTGTCTGTCATAAAGCCCGCAATCGTTTCGTATTCATGCTCCTCGGGCAGATGCACTCCGAACAGCTCCAGCACCTCTTCGGGGTCTGTTTCGCCGTCTATGTCATACTGCTCGTCGCCTATCTTAACTATCTCGGAGCTTTCGTCGTCGTACTCGTCCTGAATATTGCCCATTACAGCCTCGATGATATCCTCAAGTGTCACTATGCCCGCAGTGCCGCCGTATTCGTCCACAACGACCGCCATGCCCGATTTAAGCGAAGTGAGCGACTGGAACGTATCAGAGCACGGACAGGCTTCGGGGATAAAGATAACATCACGCATAAAATCCGTCAGCGCAAAGGTAGAAAGATCCTTTTCTCCCACAAGACACAGCAGGTCTTTTACGATGATGATACCGATTATCTTGTCGATACTGCCGTCATAGACAGGTATTCTCGAAAAGCCCTTGTCAAGCGCGAGATAGATTATATCGTCAAGTGAAACACCTTTTTCAACGCCTACGATATTCGTGCGGTGCGTCATTACGTCCTCGGCGGTGAGGTCGTCAAACTCGAAGATATTGTTTATCATTTTCGCTGACGCTTCCTCTATGCCGCTTTCTTCGCCGTCCTCGTTGGGGGTCTTGGCGAGAGCGTCGACCATGTCCATGACCTCGTCCTCGGTCACTTCCATATAATCGTTGCCAAGCGCCTTTTTCAGTAGCTTTGTGATCCCCTTATTGAGCGCAATGAGCCAGCCCAGAAGAAATCTGCGCACCTTATGCTCTCTCGGTTTTTCTGTGGCTTCTGTTGTATTTGTACTTCGACTGTCCGCGTCCATAGTAACTCCTTTATTTTGGTTTGTTTATATTAAATTCATTCCCATAGCTTCGTCTGATGTATTAAATCCAAGCGACTTATACAGCGGCTTTCCGCTCTCGGTCGCGTCAAGACTTATATGCGTAACTCCGCGCTGCTTTGCTTCGTCCAAAAGCGCCGCCATCATTCTGCGGGCAACACCTTGTCTGCGGTGACTTTCGCGCGTGTATACATTCATGATGTGCGCGCGTTTACCCGTAGGGTGGCTATAGGTAGGCATAAGCGTGATATAGCAGATAGAAGCGCAGCCGACAGCAACATCTCCGTCATAGGCAAGCACGGTGGTATGATCACCGTTTGTGAAATACTCGGCAGAAAGATCAAAAAGCTTTCTGTCAGGGCTCTCGGCGGTAACGCCGTTCACAACACCAAGCATTTCCATGCGCATATCCAGCGCGGCGCTGATGTGTTCCTCGCCGACCTTAACTATATCTATCATACGCCGAACAGCCTTTCCGCGTTCTGCCTTGCAATATCTATCATTTCCTCGGCGGAAACGCCCTTTATCTCCGCCATTTTTGCAGCGGTGAACTGTATCATAGAGCTGTCGCAGCGCTTTCCTCTGTGCGGCACGGGTGCCATATACGGGCAGTCCGTTTCGAGCAGCAGCCTGTCAAGCGGCACTGCCTCGCACGCGGCGAGCGCTTTTTTCGCGTTCTTAAACGTAAGCACGCCTGTAAAGCCGATGTACATTCCAAGCTTTACTACCTCAGCGGCGGTCTCTGCGCTGCCCGAAAAGCAGTGGAGAACTCCGCGCGGCTTGTGCTTTTTCAGTATATTCATGGTGTCCTCGCAGGCGTCACGCGAGTGAATAATTACAGGCAGTGACAGCCTTCGAGCAAGCTCTAGCTGACGTTCAAAAACCTCAGCCTGAACCTCTTTATCCGTGTTATCATAATGATAATCAAGCCCTATCTCGCCAAGTGCGCATACTTTTTCATCGGCTAGCATAGCTTCAAGCTGTACAAGCCAATCCGTCGGAAGCTCATAGCAGTTTTCCGGGTGAACTCCCGCCGCCGCGTGGATATACTCAAATCTGTGCGCAAGCTCAATCTCCTCCGCACTGGAACGCAGGTCATAGCCGACCGCGATTATCTTCTCAACGCCAAGGCTAGGCATACTTTGGAGCAGCGGAATGAGATCGTCGCCGAAATCCTCTTTAAGATAATGTGCGTGTGTTTCAAAAATACCCATATATCACACTGCCGCCTTTGCGTTGAAATACTTTTCCTGAATCAGCGCCTTGGTTTCATAGCTTTCGAGAGGAAGTCTTCCTCTGCCGCCGAAAAGCTCCTCCGTTTCCTTGAATGCGCCGCTGAACGAGCGGTCAAGCATGATAGTCTTGTCGTCGTCAATGGAAACACATTCAAAAAACAGGATCAAGCGCTCCGCTGTAGGCTCGGGCTGCCAATACGCGGGATCGTTTTCGTCAGCCTCGCTGTTGCCGTAAAGCTTTCTGAGCTGACCGAGAAGCTCCTCCGCGTAAAGCTTTGCGCCAACGCTCGGAACATTTCCCGACAGCACCTCGCCCTGCTTCACGAACATAGCGCGGATAATGTGCTGCACGCCCTCTACCATAAGCTCAGCCTTGCCCTTGCCCTCGCCCTGCTTTATCGCGCCGACCTTATCCTCGGAGTCCTCACGCTGCAAAAGGTTGTTGTCGCTGTTCTGCTTTTTGGCGGAGCTTTTGGTATACGCGGGCGTAAACGCCTTTTGTGATTTTATGAAGCTGTCGGTATGCTCGGAGGCAAGCGTGGAACTTTTATCCATCGTCCTATGCTCAGAGGATTTGGTCAGATTTGTCTGATTTACCGAGGCGATATTCGCCATTCTTGATATATCCATGCTTCATGCCCCCCCTTTTTAATTAAAATTAGTAATGAGAAATGAGGAACGAGGAATGTTGGTGTCGCCTTACGGCGACGAATCCAAATTCGAAATCTAATTTCTCTTTATCCTATAGCGCTGCCGTTGGGAACATCGCTGTCAAGGAAGATAACTCGTACATCGTTGTCGCCTGCCTCAACCGCAAGTATCATGCCGTTGCTGTCCTCACCGCAAAGAGGCTTCGGCGCAAGGTTTGCAACAAAGATTATCTTCTTTCCGATAAGCTCCTCGGGAGTGTACCAGTTTGCAATACCCGATACTATCTGTCTGCCGCCTCTGCCGTCGTCTATCTGCAGCTTCAGCAGCTTTTTAGCTTTCTTCATCTTCTCTGCCGCAACTATCTCACCGCTGCGCAGCTTAACTTCAAAAAACTTGTCAATGGTGATTATATTCGCCTTGTCAAGATCCTCGTCCTCGCGTATCTCTACAGCAGGCTTCAGCATCTCGTTGAGCGCCTCGATCTCCTTTTCCATGTCGATTCTCGGGAAAAGAACGTCGCCCTTGGTTACTGTTACAGTTTCGCAAAGTCCGCCGAATGTGCCGAGGGTGTCGTATGCTGTGCACTTTTCGCACGCGCCTATCTGTTCCCAGACCTTGGGCATAGTTGTAGGCATGAACGGGAACAGCAGACCCGAGCAGATGCGAACAGTTTCAAGCAGATTGTAGAGCACTGTAGCAAGTCTTGTCTTGTTCGCTTCGTCCTTTGCAAGGATCCACGGTGCCGTTTCGTCGATATACTTATTCGCACGGGAAACCACCTTGAATATCTCCTCGAGAGCCTTTGAAAGCTGTGCGTCATTGATGAGAGGCGTTACCTTGTCGCGCAGCGCCGAAGCCATGCCCTTGAGCTCTTCATCAAGAGCGTCAGCCTGTCTGTCAGCAGGCAGAGTACCGCCGAAATATTTGTCAACCATCGCTACGGTACGGGAAACAAGGTTTCCGAGGTCGTTTGCAAGGTCTGTGTTTATTCTGCCTATCATTATCTCGTTGGAGAAGTTGCAGTCGCTGCCGTAGGGCATATCGCGCAGTATCTGATAACGAACCGCGTCAACGCCGTAACGCTCGCCAAGAATGAACGGGTCAACAACGTTGCCGAGGGATTTTGACATCTTTGCGCCGTTGAAAGTTATCCAGCCATGACCGTAAAGGCGCTTGGGTACAGGAATATCCAGCATCATCAGCAGTGCGGGCCATACGATGGAGTGGAAACGCACGATCTCCTTTGCAGTCATGTGCATATTCGCCGGCCAATACTTCTCGAAATCATCATAAGTGTTGTTCTCGTAGCCGAGAGCGCTGATATAGTTGATAAGCGCGTCAAGCCATACATATACAGTATGCTTATCATCAAAGGGGATCGGAACACCCCATTTTACAGTGGTTCTGGAAATACACAGATCCTCAAGTCCGTCCTTAACGAAATTATTAACCATCTCGTTTACGCGGTTTTCGGGACGCAGATAGTCGGTGTTCTGCAGCAGGTCGATGATCTTGTCCGTATAAGCAGAAAGCTTGAGGAAATACGCCTCCTCCTCGCTGTCGATGACATCTCTGCCGCAGTCGGGACACTTTCCGTCAACAAGCTGCGTTTCCGTCCAGAAGCTTTCGCAGGGAACACAGTATTTTCCTGTGTAGCTGCCCTTGTAGATAAGACCTTTGTCATACAGCTTTGTAACGATATTCTGCACAGTTTCAATGTGATAAGGGTCGGTCGTTCTCACATAACGGTCATAGCTTACCCCCATGAAGCTCCACAGCTTCTTGAAGTTCTCAACGATCTCGTCAA
>JAZNTS010000141.1:0-4058 GCA_045591905.1 Oscillospiraceae bacterium
GACAGGCTCTGCAAAGCAGATCATATTCACAACAAGTGCGACGATAATACCTACAAGAGAGGAGGGAACAATACCGTTCCACTTTTTGGGGTAGATTATCATTATCAGCATTACTATGCCGCCGAATATCACTGCATACCAGTTGGGGTCAAAGCTGCCCTCGCCGTTGAAATAGGAGATTATTTTTGAAACGGCATTTTCGCCCACTGATCTAGTGCCGAAAAAGTTGTCTATCTGACCGAGTGCGATGATTATTGCAATACCCGAGGTGAAGCCTGTGATAACAGGCGAGGGGAGATATGATACAAGCTTTCCTACCTTGCATATCGCGGCTAAAATCAGGATAGCGCCCGATATGAAGCCTGCTGTAAGCACGCCCGATACGCCGAACTGTGCGGATACCGACAGAAGTATCGCAGCCATCGCGCCCGTAGGGCCGGATATCTGATATGAAGCGCCGCCGAGTATCGCAATAACGATACCCGCAACTATCGCGGTTATCATGCCCGCCGCCGCGTCAGCGCCCGAGCTTACGCCGAAAGCAAGTGCAAGCGGCAATGCGACCGCCGCAACTGTAAGTCCTGCCATCATGTCCTTTGCAAGGCGCTTTCCGTTGTAGCCGCTGAATTCCGTTTTCAGGTCTGCGGCATATTTCTTTAACATTCCGATTACCTCTTTTCTTATTAAAAGCAAATATCCAAACGATTTAATTATACGCCTGTTTTCTTCTGCTGTCAATCGCCGAGAGTGACAGATTTTTTCGCCATTCTTCGCGCTTTTTGTGTACTATTTATACAGAGTGCGGCAAAAATGCGGTGCGCTTGACAAAAATACCTGCAAGCGGTATAATTAATAAGTGTAATATTAGTTTTAACTAACCTTATAGAAAGGCGTTCTATGAAAAGCAAATTCAATGTTACGGGTATGAGCTGCTCCGCCTGCTCTGCTCATGTAGAAAAGGCGGTAAAAAAGCTTGACGGAGTTACAGATGTAAGCGTAAGTCTTATGAAGGCAAGCATGACGGTTGAATATTCAGACCTCACCGAGCAGGATATAATTAACGCAGTGATCGGCGCGGGATACGGCTGCACCGTAAAGGGTGATACTGCCGAAAAGGCTAAGCCTACGCAAAACGCAGTTGAAGAAAAAAACAGGGAAGCGGCTTCAATGAAGCGCAGACTATTCCTTTCGATAGGCTTTCTTGCGGTGCTGATGTATGTTTCAATGGGGCATATGTTTGGTGCACCGCTGCCCGATTTCATGTGCGGAGTCAAGGGCGCTGTGGCATTCGGATTTACGCAGTTTTTGCTGACGCTCCCGATAATGTACCTTAACCGCGCGTATTATTCCAAAGGCTTTAAGGCGCTGATACACCGCTCGCCGAATATGGATACGCTTATCGCGGTAGGCTCTGCGGCGTCGGTGATATACGGAATTTTTGCGGTATATATGATGTGCTGGGGTATAGGAAACGGTGATACCGAGCTTGTGGAGCAGTTCCGTCATGACCTTTATTTTGAGGGCGCTGGCACTATATTGACGCTCATAACAGTAGGAAAATACCTTGAAAGCCGCTCAAAAGCAAAAACTGCCGAGGCTCTGAACAAGCTTATCGACCTTGCCCCAGAAACCGCTGTAGTGGAGCGCGGCGGCGAGGAACTTACTCTTCGCACGGAGGAGCTTATCGAGGGCGATATCTGTATAGTACGCCCCGGACAGCGTATTCCCGCAGACGGCGTTATAATCGAGGGTAATGCCGCTATCGACGAATCAGCGCTGACAGGCGAGAGCGTTCCCGCTGAAAAAACTGTGGGAGATACGGTGCTTGCTGCGTCCGTAAACGGCAGCGGATTTATCAAATTCCGCGCCGAAAAAGTCGGCGGAGATACCACTCTTTCGCATATAATAGAGCTTGTGAGCGACGCGTCCGCGTCAAAAGCGCCAATTGCACGCATTGCGGATAAGATAAGCGGAATATTCGTACCTATCGTAATGAGTATTGCGGTTATAGCATTCGCAGTGTGGCTGCTGCTTGGTGAAAGCTTCACATTGGCGCTGTCAATGGGAATTTCCGTGCTTGTCATCTCCTGTCCGTGCGCGCTGGGACTTGCAACTCCTGTGGCTATCATGGCGGGAACGGGCAAGGGTGCGGAAAACGGCATTTTGATCAAATCTGCGTCTGCACTTGAGGCTCTGTATAAAATAGACACTGTTGTACTCGACAAGACGGGTACTATAACGGAGGGTAACCCACGCTGCACGGATATTATAGAATATGAAAGCGGTGCTTTTGCGGCGGCTTATTCAATTGAAAAGCTGTCTGAACACCCTGTTTCTGCCGCGATAGTGGAACAAGGCGAGAAGATGGGTCTTACCGCACAAAACGCAGAGGAGTTTGAGGCGCTGTTCGGCAGGGGAGTTACCGCAAAGCTTAACGGCGAGCGGTGGTATATAGGAAACAAGCATCTTATGCTTGAAAAGGGCATTGACTGCACTGCTGCGGAAAAGGATTTTGAGAAGCTATCAGGCGAGGGCAAAACTGTCATGTATATTGCAAACTCCACTGTCGTGGTAGGAATAATCGCTGCGGCTGACGTGATAAAATCCTCCAGTCACGAGGCGGTAAAGCGCTTAAAGCAGATGGGGGCGCAGGTCTTTATGCTGACTGGCGACAACGCGCGTACTGCCGAAGTCATCGGCAAGCAGGCGGGAGTTGACAAGGCAGTCGCCGAGGTGCTTCCTACAGGCAAGGCGGAATATATCACAAAGCTTATGCAGCAGGGCAAGCGCGTAGCAATGATAGGTGACGGCATAAATGATGCGCCCGCCCTCGCGTGTGCAGATGTGGGAATTGCAATCGATGCGGGTACGGATATCGCTATTGACAGCGCCGATATAGTGCTGATGAAGAGCGATCTTTGCGACGCTGCCGCAGCGCTTTCGCTGGGTCGTGCAACGATAAGAAATATTAAGCAGAATTTATTCTGGGCATTCTTTTACAATGCAGTTGGTATTCCTCTTGCGGCGGGTGTGCTGTTTCTGCCGTTCGGTATAAGGCTCAATCCGATGATAGCGGCAGCGGCAATGAGCCTTAGCTCGGTCTGCGTTGTAACAAACGCACTGAGATTGAGGTTTTTCAAGGTCAAGGGCGTTGAAAATGTTAAGCAGGCAGAGCATATCGCGGCAGATTGTAATGTGTCGCTGATCGATGCGGTTGACGCTGTATGTGAAGCTACTGCAAAAAGCGCTGAAACATCGAGAACAATCTTCATAAACGGCATGATGTGCGGACACTGTACGGCGCACGTTGAAAAAGCCCTGAACGCCATTGACGGAGTAAGCGCAAAGGCTTTTCTAGCGGAGAAAAAAGCAGTGGTTACGCTGACTACTGACGTATCGGACGAGGTGCTTAAAACTGCAATTACCGAAGCAGGCTATGAGGTAGTTTCAATCGAATAATTCCTAAAAAGGCGGCTTTTCGTGTTAACAGCCGCCTGCAATTATGTGAAAATGTATTTTGTATAGTTCCTGTGTCAAAAGCTGTCACAAAAAAATTAAAATTTTTTTCAAAAACTATTGACAAAACGTTACACCTGTGATATAATATATTTCGTTAAGTCACTGGGGTGTAGCCAAGCGGTAAGGCAGTGGATTCTGACTCCACCATTTCGAGGGTTCAAATCCTTCCACCCCAACCAATCAAGCCGCCGATAGTTCTCGGCGGTTTTTTGATACGGCGGCATTGCCGCCGTATATTTCGAGATGTGGCTCAGTTTGGTAGAGCGCTGCGTTCGGGACGCAGAGGTCGCAGGTTCAAATCCTGTCATCTCGACCATGATAACCTGCGACCTCGCACTTGTGTGCGGGGTCGTTTTTAAATTTGGTCTCTATGGAGGTGCCTGAAATGGAACATCTGCGCTTAGCAAAAAAGGCAGAATTACTTGATATTGCAAAATTTATCACGAACAGATTCTGGGGACTGGAGCAGCATGTATTTCTGGCAGAAGGTTTATCAGAGCCAAAGGAGATTCTGACCAAGTCCACTGCCGCTTCCTTAC
>JAZNTS010000142.1:0-2499 GCA_045591905.1 Oscillospiraceae bacterium
CTCAGAGTAATGAAAAAATACGACAAGGCGCTGACGACGATACTTATCGGAAACAACATCGTAAATATTGCGACCTCGTCTATCGCAACACTGCTTACTATAAATCTCATGAACGAACTCAGCGCAGGCTCGGGTGACGCCTACGGCTCGTTGGTTTCTACGATCGCCGTAACTATCATAGTGCTGATATTCGGAGAGGTTCTTCCCAAAAGCATTGCAAAAGACTTTGCCGAAAGCTTTGCGATAGGCATTTCAGCGATAATCTCTTTTCTGATGCTTATTTTCACACCATTTTCCGCTTTGTTTATCCTTTTGAAAAAAGGCATAGCAAAGATGCTTCGCAAAAAAGAAAGCGTAAGCTTTACCGAGGAGGAGCTTCTTGCAATAATCGAGGAGAGCGAGGACGAGGGTGTTCTTGAAACACAGGAGTCAAACCTTGTAAGAAGCGCGCTTGAATTTGACGAGATAACCGTTGACGAAATAATCACTCCCCGCGTAAGCATTGTTGCAGTGGATATCACAGACAGCGTTGACGAGGTACGCGCGAAGTTCCTTTCCGAGGAATACTCACGTATGCCAGTGTATGAAAAGACCCTGGACAATATCATCGGCATCATCACAGAAAAGGATTTCTTCAAGGCTTATGAGCAGCACGGCTCAGACTTTTCCATCGACAGTATTCTTCAGGAGACCATATATCTCCCTCATATGCTTAAGATAAGCGAGGTGCTCCGCACCATGCAAAAGCAGAAATGTCATATCTCCGTTGTGCTTGACCAGCACGGCGGCACGCTCGGTATCGTTACTATGGAGGATATTCTTGAGGAGCTTGTCGGAGAGATTTGGGACGAGAGCGATGAGATAAAAGCGCCCGTCACCGCTGTTTCGGACAATGTTTTTGAGATATACGGCGAGGTGTCGCTCAATTCGCTGAAAAGATATTTCAACTCGCGCGATATCGAGCTTGAAATAAACAGCGAGGCTCACACGGTTGCAGGCTGGGTGCTGGAGCTTTTCGGAAATATCCCCAAAAACGGCGACACCCACGACACAGATGAGTTCACAGTGACCGTACTTGACGCGGCGAGCCTGCGTGTAAACAAGGTAAAGCTGGAGCTTAAATCACAGGATAAGGACGACTGAGTTCAAAGGAGACAAAAATGACAGTTGAACAGCTTCAAAAGAGCATAAGAGAGCTTAAAAAGGAAAACGATGTATGTATCCTCGCGCACAGCTATCAGACGCGCGAAATATGCGAGATAGCCGACATAGTTGGCGACAGCTTCAAGCTGAGCGTTGAAGCGCAGAAAGTCAAAAACCGCAAGATAGTGATGTGCGGCGTTCACTTCATGGCGGAAACAGCAAAGCTGCTCTCCCCCGAAAAAACTGTCGTTATCGCTTCAGACGAAGCAGGCTGCCCCATGGCGGAGCAGTTCACTCCCGAAGAGGTGCTGAAATTCAAAGCCGAACACCCTAGCTACAGCGTGGTATCCTACATCAACACCACAGCGGCACTGAAATGCGTTACCGATGTGTGCGTTACAAGCTCCTCTGCAGTTGAAATTGTCGGCAAGATAGAAAACAACGATATCCTGTTTATTCCCGATAAAAATCTCGGCGCATTCGTTCAGAAAGCATATCCCGAAAAGAACATAGTCTGCTGGAACGGTGGCTGCCCCGTTCATGGAAAAATGACCGCTGCTGACGTAAAAGCGATAAAGGCGAAATTCCCCGAGGCAAGATTCCTCGTTCACCCCGAATGTCCGCCTGAAGTCTGCGAAAACGCCGACTACATAGGCTCTACCGCAGGAATCATTGATTACGCGAGAAAGTCGGACGCGGAGCAGTTCATCATCGGCACTGAGATAAGCATTACTGCTCAGCTTAGCTATGAAATGCCCGCAAAGCGCTTTGTAAACCTGTCAAAGCACCTTATCTGCACAGATATGAAAGCAACAACGCTGATGGACGTTTACAACGCAGTATGCGGCAAGGGTGGTCTTGAAATAACCTTTGACGCTGAAACGGCGGCTAAGGCAAGACATTGTATCGACGAGATGATAAGGCTCGGAGGATAAAAATCAAGCGCAGACTTTGTGGTCTGCGCTTACTTTTATTTTTTAGTAGCATAAAAAATCAATATTTTTCCCTAAAACGTATATTTTTTTAGCAAAACACTTGATTTTTCCGACAAAAAGGTATAAAATAATATGTGAATTATTTCCGCGTTCAGCCGTATTATATCTCGGCGGAAAAACTCGCGGTAAATACATATATGAAAGGACTTTTGACAAATGAAAATTCTGGTCATCAATGCAGGCAGCTCCTCGCTGAAGTATCAGCTCATCAACATGGAGGACGAGAGCGTAATTGCAAAGGGCAATTGCGACAGAATCGGTATCGACGGCCACATCAAGCACGTTGCATACAACGGCAACACAGTTGATATCGACTGCACATTCCCCACACATACAGAGGCTTTTGAGAAGCTGGTAGAGG
>JAZNTS010000143.1:0-14428 GCA_045591905.1 Oscillospiraceae bacterium
TAACTGCTACACCATTTGCCAATAATGATACCTACTGCGAAATTCTGCCCTGTGAGGCTTTGCGACCGTATATAAGGTGTTTCTGGGGTACGAAAAAGCCTGTTTCAGTACAGCCCGATACTGGTTTATCGGGCATTGTCATTCCTGACACCTGTATGGATATTATCTTTGATATCAATTACACCGAAAATAATTACAGCGGCTTTTTCTGTACAATCGATGAGCATTCCTACTCCACAGGCGGAGCAATAGTTGCTGATACTACCGCAACCTTCGCTATTCGCTTTTACGCTTGGACTGCCATTCTTTTTTCAGAAGAAGATTTTACAGGACGAAAAAACAGTGCGTTTGCCGTTGAGGAATTTTTCAGCAAGCTTAAAGCTGAGCTTGAACCGCTGTTGTTTGATGTTCCGACATTAGAGGGGAAAATCGCCGTAGCGGAAAAATTATTGCTGAAAAAGCTATGCACCAACCGCATAAATAATAATCTTATGAATGCAATTCATTATATGCTTGAAACACACGGAAGAGCAAAAATTACCGATTTATGTGCTTATACCTCTGTTTCCGAACGTCAGCTTGAACGCATTTTCAATTATAATATGGGCATTTCACCAAAAGCCTTTTCTTCGCTGCTGCGATACCAGCTTTTATGGCAGGATATTGCGTTATCGCCCTGTTTCAATATTCTTGATGCTGTGGATAAATACGGTTTCAGCGACCAGGCACACCTGCTGAACGACTTTAAGAAACGTCATCTTATGACTCCGAAAGTGGCAGCTGAATATGCACGAAAGGATTTATAATGTCGGATTTTTACAATACATATCCTTTTATTTGTGTTATGATTAAGAAAAAACGCAGGAGGGTTACTATATGAATACACTTGAAAAAGCAAGACAATTTATCTACAAAAACGCTCGTCCGCTTGAGCTTGCAAAATGGCAGTATCATTTTGAAAACGGAAGCAAGGAAACTGTGCTCAACGCATTGAGCTTTTATCAGAATGAGGACGGCGGTTTCGGAAACGGGCTGGAAGCAGATTTTCTTAACCCCAATTCCTCTCCTATGACTACCTGGGCGGCAACAGAAACACTCAGAGAGATAGGACTTACTGACAAAAATCACCCCATAGTAAAGGGTATACTCCGATTCCTTGAAAGCGGCGAGCATTTTGATGAAAAGCAGAATAAATGGCTTAATACAATACCGTCAAACAATGATTATCCTCACGCAATATGGTGGGAATACAACGAAAAAAGCGATAGCATAAGCTACAATCCTACGGCGGCACTTGCTGCATTTATTATCTCTTACGCTGACGCAAAGTCCGCAATTTATGAAAAGGGATTAAAAATTGCAAAAGAGGCGGTAGAGTGGTTTGTTTCGTCTGCTCCCATAAACGATAATCATGATATTGCGTGTTTTATCAGACTTTATAATGCACTTGACGGTGAAGCGATAATTAGCGAGGATATGCTTGAACGCTTCAGAGCTGGACTTCGCGAGAGTGTAAAGCTTACAATCTGCCCCGATACAGAAAAATGGGCGGTTGAGTATGTTACAAGGCCCTCCGATTACAGCATCACACCTGACAGTATGTTTTATGAAGATAATGCAGAAATAGCCCTATATGAACGTGATTTTATAAAAACAATACAGAGAGCTGACGGCGGCTTTGACGTTCCATGGAAATGGTGGACGGATTACACTGAGTTTCATGTAAGCGAACACCGCTGGCAGTCGATTCTTACTATCAAGTATATGCTTTATTTGAAATCGTATTGAGCAAGAATAATGCTTAATAAGAAAATTTGATACATAGGGCACGAAAAACAGGCACACGAAGTAATTTTCGTGTGCCTGTTAATGTTTAATATTATACTAACTCAGTCCCTGTCGCAAACCCAGCCTCCATAGTAAACGTCTCACGGAAGCTAGCCTTGTAACAGATATTTTCCGACGGCCCAGCCCACTGCCAGCACATAGGAAAATCGTTTTTGTTGCAATACTCCACCATAAAGCTTAACAGCTCGCTTGCATAGCCGTTTCCACGTTCCTCCTTTGCTGTAACAATGTAATCGAAACGAGTGTTGCCGTATTCTGACTTGTGAATATCAGAGTAAACAACAGCCTTGCGGTCAAGGTATCCAACGAAAAGATATGTTCCATCCTGTTTGGTACGTTTCTTTGTAACCTCAATTTCCCACGGTTCGCCGCTTGGAATTAAAATATCCATTGCAACACGCTCATCCCATTCATTCATAACACGGATGTCAAGCCGTTTCGGAGTAACAATGCTGTTCTCCGCTGTCAGAAGCATAACCCTGTGGGCGTCCTCGGCAGTGTAAGTGTAACCGTGTGCTTTCAGAATTTCAATGTTATTTCTAAAATAGTCCTTTTCAAATGGATGATAAATTGAAGCTTGTATACCAAGTTTTTTGTAGAAAGCTGTAATATCATCAAGAGCCGCACCTAAATCAGTAATTTTGTCAGGATAAATGCAAGCATGATTTCCGTCATAGGAATCTTTGTTGTCAGCCATATAGAAAAGAATGCCGTACTCCTTTTCTTCATAGGAGGCAAACCGCTTTGGGAAGTCGATTTCTTCCTGTTTTATTCCATTTATAAGTTCACTGTGCATGATTTTTCCTTTCATAATAATTCCCATAATTCTTCTTTCTGCGCAATACCAAACTTTAATATTTTCCAAAACGAATCAACAGCATCTTCTCCGTAGCATTTCATATATGAAACGTGCATATATATTGCACCTTGCCAAAGCAGGTCATATTCTGAACGTGAAATTTTTGTGCCGTAATAGCCGTTCAATAATGATTTTGCATAATCAAAGCGGTAGCGCATATTCATCTTATCATCGTGTTCGACAAACTGACATATAAACGAATATCCCAAATCAAAATAGCGGCAGCCGATACCTGCGTCGTCAAGGTCAATAAGCACAGCCTTTCCTTCCACAGTTATCATCGCATTATGCGGTCCTAAATCCGTATGAATAAAACACCTGTCAAGTTTGCTGAAATCGGGTAGTCCATCGAGAATACGGTCAAATTCTTTTTTTAAATCTCTGTCACAAAACCATTCGTAAAATCGCTGCTTATCCTCATTGAATTCAGACGGCTTATCATAGTCTGTATAAGAATGATACTGTTTTGCAAGCTTGCCAAGCAGATACTCATTTCCCTCTGTATTTTCCATAGGTATACCGTTTATAAATTCCATTAAATAAAACCAAAAGCCGTTTTCCTTAACGTAAAAATTACCGTTGCTCATTGCAAAAATACGAGGAGCAATTCTTTTTTCGTTTCCAAGATATTTGTGAGCAGAAACATTTCCGACAATAACGCTTTCGGGTTTTTCTTCGGGAATACCTTTCAGTATGTAAAGCTTACTGTCAGCCATAATCTTGTATATCAGTCTCGGAGAGTCTTTGTGAAGCTGTTCAAGAATTTCTGTATCCGTGAAATCCCAATGCTTTAAAATTCTTTCAATCATATATACCCCTATTTCACAGCCAAAGTTGCCATATACTGCGGCGAATAATCTCTTATCCTTGCACCACCCACTCTGTCTCTGTCTTCATATAAGGCTTTAAGAGTAAATCCGGCTTTAAGCTGACCGCCTATCTGTTCCTCAAGAGAATGGCTGAACTGTATGCCCTCACCATTTTTTGCCATTGCTTCAAATCGCTCCTTTGGCATTTTAAGCGGATTAAATGGGAGCTTGTTTACAACTAACAATGGATTATCGTCTTCAAAAAGAAAATTTATACCATTATCAAACCCAGCAAGCAGACGTCCGCCTTTTTTCAGAACACGGTAACATTCATTCCAAATATGATAAACATCCTCAACATAGCAATTTGAAACAGGGTGAAAAATTATATCAAAGCTTTCATCTTCAAATGGGAGTTTTTTTGTCATATCGCCCTTGATAATTTGTATTGGATAACCCTCACGCTCTGAAACTGTCCTTTCAGCTTCGAGCTGTCTGTCGGAATAATCAAAAACAGTGCAGATTGCACCAAGCTTTGAAAACACAGGCATTTGCTGACCGCCGCCGCTTGCAAGACCAAGAAGCCTTTTGCCCCTTAAATCTCCGAACCATTTATGGGGAACAGTTATGCAGGGTGTAAGATATACGCCGAAATTATCTTCGGATACAGCTTCATATTCATCATGTGAAATCGGAACAGACCATTCACAGCCGTTATCAGCCCACAAGTCCCAAGTCTGCGAATTAATTTTTGTATAATCATTCATAATAATCACTCCTTTTTGGAGAGTATACCACGATTTTATTGTGCGGACAAGTGTATAGTTTGGTTTAATAGGAAAAATACACTGTTAAATAGCATAAGCCTCCTTTGATAGTTCAAAAGAGGCTTATGAAACGTACTCACCTATATAAAATCCGTTTAATAGTATCTTCGGAAAGATTGTACTCATTGGCAAGCTGTGAAACGGTCACACCATTGCCTTTTCTGATACGGATTTCATTGTTTCTTGCTTCAAGCATTTGCTTTGCACCCGATTTGCTACCCCATTCTCTGCGAATGGATTTGTCGGGTGGAATGTAGATAAGTCCATCACCTGTGTAGTTTCTGATTTCATCAATCAACCACGCAGGTAGAACCTTTTCTGCGTTGATATATGACATTTTTATCACTCCATAGTAAGTATAATTCAAAAAACAGAGTGCAGCATATATCAAATTGTTAAGCGGCAAAACCGCTCTGTGCACAGCCGCTTACTTCATTGTATAAGCTGCACAGAGCATATATGGTGAAAAATTTGCTTTCTTGATTGACATCGGCATAGCGTTCACTCCTTTCATAGGATATGTTTGGGTATATTATAGCATTTGGTGGTACTTGTTGTCAATAATGGTACATTTTGATATTTGACTTTTTAAGGCAAATATGCTAAAATAATTGCAAACCAAGATTCTAACTCTGATACTGTTAGCAATATTTAATATTATCTCAATAGAAGACCTCAACTTATTATTAACTGTAATAAGCATTATGATTACAACAATAAATACTGTAGTAACATTTGGAGGTGCTATAATGACAACATATTTAACGGCGGCAATGGGTGTAACTGGGGTGACCAAGCGATATGTGGATAATCATTAATATTGTGGTATCAGTTGACGAGATGGAATAGACACCCAGAGGTTCGAGTCCTCAACACCTCACCAAAGGAGCCGTAAAAGGCTCCTTTTTCATTATATAATTTGATTTTAAGGAGAAATATAATGTATAAATGTATTTACTGTAACTCTGAAGATTTATCTGTATCAGATGTAATATCATGTGCACTTACAGGAGCAAAGGTAACAAGGAAATTTGTCTGCAAATACCATAACAAATTTACTAATCAATACGAAAACATTGCTATTAAAAAACTGAATTTCTTTAGAAATAAGATTGGATTAACAGAAAGAGATGGCAGTGTAATTAAATACACCACTGATTTAATCATCAATGGAGTGAATATTAATAAAACATCTTTGAGTGACAGAGCATCGCTATATGAAGATAAGAAAAGACTTTTTCGTGGAAGCCATAATGACAAAAAAGTGTTAGTAGGTAATTTAAATAAATTGAAACAAAAGAATGGTATTCAAGAAAAAGATATAGAAATTTTAGATATGCATGATGTTGTTGAAAGTGTAACATTTTCCATACAAGATTTGTTTGCTTCTGAGGAAATGTTGAGAACAATAGCCAAAACAGCTTACGAATGGCATTGTTATATTAATGACATTGATTTTTATGATAATAAATACCAAAATATTGTTGATTGTGTTCTGTGCAAATGTCCTGTCGAGGAATTTGTTGAGATATGTATAGATTTAAATTTAGAAACAGCACTGAGTAAAATGTGCGATTTAGGTAGTCACGGTCTGTTTGAATATACTGATACAGATGGATATAAATATGTAATTATGTTTTTCTGGGGAATTATATGTTACAAAATCCGAATGTGTGATGAACCTTTTACAAATCAAGGTGTAGTAAATGAACTTGAATTATTTACGTATAGTATTGATGGAGAGAAAAATAAAATCTGTTTTGGCATATTAGGGAAACTTCATATTCATTCTGCGTCAGCAGTAGAAGTTATAAATGCAAACCACCAGATTTTTTGCGATAGACTACAGAAGCTTATATCCACTAAGATTTTGACATTTAAAGCTGTAGAAAAATTGGTTGATAAATTAAAGGCATCTTTTGTTAAGTATAAAAACAACTCTATTGAGTTTGCTTCATTTTTAGACTATGAAGACCCAGATAGAATAAATATTATTCATTTGTTGTTTTTACTTTATGAAAACAGAAATGCGTATTCATTCGAGAAAAGTTTTAATGAAAATCTTTTTTCAATGCACGATTCTGAAGATGTTATAATTTTTTCATATGATGATAGGAAAGATTATGTGAATTACCTTATGCGATTGCACGAAGACGGTCAGCTGATTGATAGCATAGAGAGTAGTTTAAAATTCTTTGATGAAATTGTTATAAATGAAAAACAGGCACATGGTTGATTTTCATGTGCCTGTCTACATAATCCGCTGTGTTAAGATTTAAATATTTTCGGAAAACTTCTATATTGGTAGCCATTCAAGCCGTGTCCCTATAGTTTATATTAAAGGTCGTTTGCTATGTCGATGTTCTCGCCTGTAAGTCCCACATATGCGCCATCGGAAGCTTCGGCGGCGTCCTTGTGAGCGAGCAGCCACTTGTTGCACGCGCGAAGCCATTTATCCTCCTCGTTTACGGGCTTTATCATGGGCATTACGCCGTTTGTGCCCTTGGGAAGTACGATAACTACCTTGAAGCCCTTATCTTTTGCGCCGTTGCAGGGAGCATAGTGCAGAGTGGTCGCGTATACCTCGACTACCTGCCCTGCGCTAGCCTTGAATGCCATTACCTTAGAGGTATCAAGCTTTCCGTCAACGATATCGTCCTCTTTGGCTACCAGCAGAACAAAGTCGTACAGACCGATGTTAAGCTCACTGTCGCGGTGGTATTCGAGGCAGTTGAGCTTTGTGTTGTGACCGTTGCAGTAGCCTATCTGGATAGGCATACCGCCGTAAGCGTTGTTCTGGAGCTGACCGAAAAGGCAGGTGTTCTCCAATGCTGCAACGCTTGCAACATACTCAACGCCCTCGGGCAGAGGAGTTTCATTCTCCAGCGCTTTTAACAGGCAGGTGGTGTCATAGCCGCCCAGTACCTTGCCGTAGGGTGCAAATTCTTTGTCAAGTACGGAATAGATTTTCATAGTTTTACGTCCTTTCGTATTTCAGCGCAAAGCGCGTTAGTCCTTGATAGGCTCAAACCGATATTTCTGTTTTACCTCGGGGTATTTATCCCTGTCAACCTCCGACAGGAACATTTCGACAGGCCGCGCGTAAAGCTTCATATCACCGTAAAGCGCACGGTAGATAACAAGCGTTTCTTCCGTTTCGGTGTGCATTGCCGTGCCGAGTATCTCATACGTGTATTTAGTCGGCTCACTTTCGCGCTCCTCGTCAGTCATAAGCTCGCGCTTGAAGTGCTGCACGACAACGCCGCTTTTAAGCTCATATAGAGTCATATCAGTCGCCCTCAAACAGAGGTGTTGAGAAGTAACGCTCCGCGGTATCGGGAAGCACCGTTACGACCGTCTTGCCCTTGCCTAGCTTCTTTGCAAGCTTTCTTGCCGCCGCAACATTAGTTCCCGCGGAAATTCCGCACATAAGCCCCTCAAGGCGAGCAAGGTCTTTGGCTGTCTGAATAGCCTCCTCATCGGTAACTATGTAAACATTGTTGTAGATGTTCTGATTGAGGTTCTGGGGGATAATTCCATCGCCGATGCCCATTTGCAGATGTGTGCCGATAGTTCCTCCCGCGAGAATAGCCGCGTTCTCAGGCTCTACCGCCCATATCTCAATGTCGGGGTATTGCGCTTTCAGCGTTTCACCGATGCCGCTTATAGTGCCGCCTGTGCCTATGCCCGAGCAGAAGCCGTGTATTTCCTTGCCTGCCTGCTCCAGTATCTCAAGACCCGTGTGGTGCTTGTGGACAAGCGGATTAGCTCTGTTCTCAAACTGCTGGGGAATATACACATTGGGGTCTTCGTCTTTCATGCGCTGAGCGGTGCGCAGACATTCCTCAATGCACTCGCCGATGTTGCCGTCATCGTGGATAAGCTTCACCTCTGCGCCGTAGTGCTGAACGAGCATTCTGCGCTCACAGCTTACGGAGTCGGGCATGATTATCACGGTCTTATAGCCGCGCACAGCGCCAACCAATGCAAGACCAATGCCCTGATTGCCGCTTGTTGGCTCAACGATGATGGTGTCCTTGTTGATAAGTCCCTCGCGCTCGGCTGAGATTATCATGTTGTAGGCGGTTCTGGTCTTTATCGAGCCGCCGACGTTAAGTCCCTCGAATTTTACAAGTATCTCGGCGCTGTCCTCGTCTACCATGCGGTTAAGGCGTATCAGCGGAGTGTGTCCGATAACTTCAAGAATGTTGTTGCTTATCATGTAGGTTGCGTCCTTTCAAAATATGTCTGTATCACAGCTTTTCAGCTTTAATTATCAGAAACAGCGGCTTGTGCAGTGTATCCGATTTCGGGCGTTTGGCTTTCATCTCCGCACTCGGTACAGGCTCGCATACTTCCTTTATGCAAAAGCCTGCGCTTGTGAGCGCGTTTAAGATATCGCAGAAGCGGCGGTGATAATACACGCGCCCTTTTACAAACCACTCGTCCTCGCGCTTTCCCGATATCTGATAATGGGAAAAGCAATATCCGCTCTTGTTTCCCTGCTCGTCAAGAATGTAGTGTCCTTGACCGTTCTCTGAGGCGGTGTATATAGGGTGCTCCTGAGAGAACAACAGCGTTCCGCCTGTATTCATAAGTTCCGCGATATCACGCACGAGCCTGTCAAATTCCTCTATGTAATGAAATGCGAGGGAGCTGTACACAAGGTCGAATTTTTCATGCAGTGAGGACATCTCGATCATGTTGAGATTTTTGTACTCAATGTTCGGGCGGGAGCTTTCGCGCCTAGCCGCATCAAGCATCTTCTGCGAGATATCTATCCCCACAACGCGCGCTGCACCGCTGTCGGAGAACTGCGCACAATTGTGACCGTATCCGCAGCCGAGGTCAAGCACGGCTTTTGCGCGCACATCGGGCAGCAAGCGAGCCATCTCAGGCTGTTCCATCAGCGTGTTGCAGTTTATGTCGCTGTCACGGAGCTTCTGATATCCGTCAAAAACCTCGCTGATATCGAAAAAATTCTGCCCCATAGCTGCTCCTTTTTACTGCATTATATTTTTCTGCGTTGTATTTAGTTACAAACAAAGCTACCTATTTATTATAATCCTCGCGGCGATATCTGTCAAGTATCGCGGGCGCACCTGTTAAAAAACTATCTTGAATTGTCAATGAAAATTGTTCTTCTGACCCATTTTATTATTGACAATACATTTATAAATGTGGTATAATACTATAAATAGTATAAACTAGAAAAGATTATTTTGTGCAAAATGGCAACGGCTTGGGTTGGAATTCGCCGTATCCGCCAAAAGGTATACATATGATAAAGGCTGTAATTTTTGATATGGACGGGCTGATCCTTGACACGGAAAAGCTGTTGGTGAAATACTGGTGTCAGGCGGCGAATGAGGCGGGCTTTCCTATGCAGAGAGAGCACGCACTGAATATTCGCAGTCTTGCACGAAAGTTTGCTATCCCTTATCTGCAGGGGGAGTTTGGCGAGGATTTCGATTATGTAAGCATTCGTTCCCGCAGAATGGAGCTTATGTCGCAGGCGCTTGAGCGCGATGGGCTTCAGCTTAAAAAGGGTATATGCGAGCTGCTGGAATATCTGAAGCAGAGCGGGATCCCCTCCGCTGTGGCAACTGCCACAGACTATGAGAGAGCAAAAGCATATCTTACAAGGGTTGGGATATTTGACAGCTTTGATAAGATCGTATGCGCTACTATGGTTGAGAGCGGCAAGCCTGCTCCCGATATTTACCTTTATGCGGCTGAACAGCTTGGTCTGCCGCCGCGCGAATGTATGGCACTGGAGGATTCGCCCAACGGAGTTCGTTCCGCTGCGGCCGCGGGCTGCGTCACCGTGATGGTGCCTGATCTTACTCAGCCCGATGAAGAGCTTGGCAGACTGATTTTCGCAAAGGCCAACAGCCTGCTTGATGTTCCTGCGATAATACAAAAAACTTGATGAACTACTAAAATAAATACGGCGGTGAGAATATGATTAATGAAATGGTAAACAGCACTACCGAGAAAACTGCAGCAGCAGGTCCGAAACTGGAGAAGCCTCCAGTTATTGATGGTCGCGTTGATATCACGTTTGACAATTCGGGTATGCTTGCAAATATGATAATGTTCCCCCCACAGAACGGCGGCAGACCTATCACGATGGAGCTTGTCGCTGAATGTCTTGCCTCAAAGGGTATAGTTGCGGGTGTTGACGAGTTTGATATACGCGATATGCTGGATAATCATGTGTATGAAACTTTCGTGTGTATCGCAAGGGCTATTCCTCCGAAAAACGGTGCAAACGGATATGTTGACTATAAGTATGAAAAAACTCGCGTGGTTCAGCCCAAAAAGGACGAATTTGGCGTGACTAACTATCGAGAGCTTGACACAATTTTGCAGATACGCAGAGGAGATATCATTGCCGATATCATACCGCCGACCGAGGGCGAGCCGGGACTTAATATCTTTGGCGAGCCTATCCCTCCCGAGCCCGGTAAGCCAGCAAAGGTAACGGTAGGCAAGAATTCCGTTATTACAGCGGATAGTCTGCACATTATTGCGGCTTGCGACGGTCACATCAAATATGGCGTCGGCTGTTTTAATGTCGAGGATACCGTTGTTGTTCACAGCGATCTTGACCTCACTGTCGGAAATATCGACTTTTTCGGCGATGTCCACATAAAGGGCAACGTCATGGAGGGGTTTTCCGTTAAGGCGGGTAAGAATTTAAAGGTTGACGGCAGTATTTATTCCTCTGATATCACTGCAGGCGGCAGCGTTACGGTTGCCGGCGGTATCATCAGCAGCACCATCAATGCCGAGGGCAACGTCACCGCCGACTTTTTCCATAATTCAAATATCACGGCAAAGGGCACTGTTTCGGGCAAGGAGTTTGCTTTTTGCGAGGTGTTCTGCTACGGCGAGCTTAAAGCCACGGGTAAAAACGGCACGATAGTCGGCGGCAAGATAACTGCTATGCGTGATGTTACGGCGAATGTTATCGGCTCGGAAAAATATACTCAGACACATATTAGCATCGGTGACGGTTCGGTTACTTTTGCAAGAAAGAAAAAGGCGGAAAACGAGCTTGAGCAGTATCAGGAACGCCTTGAAAACGCTATACGCAATCTTGAATACCTAAAGCACCGCAAGAGCGTTCAGGCGGGATTGTTGTCAGACGAGCAGCAAAAGCAGATGAAGCTTGAAACGCAGAACAAGCTGTTCAGCACACTGAAAAAGAAAGAGCTTTCGCTGCTGATAGAGCAGCTTGACGAGGAACTTAAAAACAAGGATAACCTTTCTGCGACCTGCACCAGACTTTATCCCGGCGCTAAGTTCTGCATAAACTTCTTAACGCTTGAGATAACGCAGATATACAGCAAGTCGCGTGTGACAGTTATTGATGATCAGATAGTGGTAATTCCTAACTGACGGAGGAGAAATGATTCCCAAAAATTGCATATACACATACAGCGGCGTGAGCTTCTCGCCGCTTTCTCCTCGTAAAGAGGATATTTCGCCTGTTGATATTGCCCATGCGCTTTCGTATATGTGCCGCGCAAATGGGCATTTTACAGGCTTTTATTCTGTGGCGCAGCATTGTCTTGCCTGCGAAAATGAAGCAAGGCAGCGCGGATATTCGCGCGAGATACGGCTTGCTTGTCTGCTTCACGATGCAAGTGAAGCGTTTATTTCGGATATCACGCGCCCTGTAAAGCGCGGACTTCCCGAATACAGGGAGATAGAGCAAAGGCTGCAAAGCGTTATCTACAGCCGCTTCGGGATTTCCTCAGATGATGAAGCGGTGATGAAAGCGGTTTCTGAGATAGATGATGCGATGCTGTATTATGAGTTTTTGGAGCTTGGCGGTCTTGCGCTTTTTGAAGAAGCTCCTTATATAGCGTCAAAGCCCGATTTTGGCTTTGTGCAGTTTGAGATCACCGAAAAAGCGTATCTTGAAGCGCTTAACACACTTTATATCACGGAGGAAACAAAATGACCGCAAAGGATATTCTTTTTAATGATAGTTGGCAGTTCTGTCTTTGCGATATCGGCACGGAGCTTTCTGCGCTTCACGGTAAGGCTTGGTATGATGTTGAGCTTCCGCATGATTGGCTTATCGGCAATACAGCGGAGCTTTACAAAACAGGCGAGGGCTGGTATAAGCGCGTTCTCAACGTTAGTTCAGAGGAGCTTTCGGGCAGAGTGATGCTGAATTTTGACGGCGTTTATATGAACTCGACCGTATTTGTAAACGGCAAAGAAGCAGGAACTTGGACTTACGGCTATTCCGCTTTTGAATATGATATTACAGAGCTTTTGCACGAGGGCGAAAACGAGATACTTGTCCGTGTGAAGTATGAGTCGCCGAACACCCGCTGGTATGCGGGCGCAGGAATATTCCGTGATGTAATGCTGAAAAAGCGTGCCGCTACCTATATCCGTACTAACGGTATTTATATCCACTCGGAAAAGGGTCAGGGCGACACATGGCACACCGAGATAGAAACCGACATTTGCGGTGCTTGCTGTGATATTAAAATGAAGCTAAGCATTATGGAGCCGGGCGGTGATACTATTGCGGCGTTTGAGCAGAGCGCTCATTTTGGCGGCGATACTGAAACATTTACGAACAGCTTCGACATAACCGCTCCTGCTGTATGGGACGTTGACAGCCCCGAGCTGTATACTCTTGCAGTTGAGCTGTATAAGGACGATGAATTGCTTCAGATACAGTATGTTGATTTCGGCTACCGCACGGCGGAGTTTATCCCCGACAAGGGATTTATTCTCAACGGCAGACCGCTTAAAATACACGGCGTATGTATGCACCACGACCTCGGTGCGCTTGGCGCGGCGTATAACGACGCGGCGTTGGAGCGTCAGCTTACCATAATGAAAGAAATGGGCGTGAACGCAATACGCACTTCGCACAATATGCCTGCAAAGCAGCTTGCCGAGATATGCGACAGCCTCGGTCTGCTCGTTGACAGCGAAGCTTTTGATATGTGGGAGAACGCAAAGACCGAGTTCGACAATCATCGCTTCTTCGTCGAGCACGCAGAGCGCGATGTTAGATCTTGGGTAGAGCGAGACCGCAATCACCCATCTGTAATCATGTGGAGCATAGGTAATGAGATAAGCGACACAAACGATCCGCACGGCATTGAGATAGCCGAAAGACTTAATGGCTATGTTTTAAAATACGACCCGAAAATGAACGCCCGCGCAACCATCGGCTCAAACTTCATGGGCAACGAGAATGCGCAGAAAGCTTCCGATGTGGTGAAGCTTGCAGGCTACAACTACACCGAGCGCCTTTACGACGAGCATCACGCAAAATACCCCGATTGGTTTATTTATGGCAGTGAAACAGCTTCAGCAGTGCGTTCAAGAGGAATATATCACTTCCCGTCAGATGTTCCGCTGCTTACTCACGAGGATTTGCAGTGCAGCTCGCTCGACAACAGCGTGGTAGGCTGGGGCGCGTCTGCGAGAAAGTCTTGGAGGCTTGACCGTGACCATGATTACTGCGGCGGTCAGTTTATCTGGACAGGCTTCGATTACATAGGTGAGCCTACCCCGTATTCTACCAAGAACAGCTATTTCGGAATCGTGGATACCGCGGGCTTCCCCAAGGATATCTATTATTTCTATAAAAGCGTTTGGACGAATGAGCCGACTATTCACATCGTACCGTCATACTGGGATTTCAATGACGGCGATATGACAGACGTTATCATTTACTCCAACGCGCACACCGTGGAGCTTTTTCTGAACGGAGAGAGCCTTGGCAAGCACGAAATGAACCTGCTGACCGATAAGGAAATGAGAGCGCATTTTGTTGTGCCGTACACGGCAGGGGAGCTTACTGCAAAGGGATATGACGAGAGCGGCAAGGTGATCGCAGAGGAAACGCTGCGTTCAAACGGTGACCCCGCGAAAATAAAGCTTGATGTATATAAGAACAAGGACGCTTTGTGGTCAGATGGCAGAGATATTGCGTTTGTTGAGATATCCGTGTGCGATGAGAACGGCGTTCCTGTCGGAAACGCGAGAAACCGCGTAAAGGTCGAGGTGAGCGGCGCAGGTCGTCTTGTGGGACTTGA
>JAZNTS010000144.1:0-10518 GCA_045591905.1 Oscillospiraceae bacterium
TACGATCCGACTTATCATATCGCCGCACCATTCGCCAATGCCGCCGAACACCGAATCATCTCCGTCAGCCTCGACCTCGATAAGCGCCTCAGTATTAACGCTGAGATACTGTATCTGCGAATTGGTTACCTTAGCCATGCCAAGCTCACTCGCAGCGAACTCCTCTATATAGCCTATGTTCACCTTTGAGTCAAGTTTGCTCTGCAAGAGGGAGTTTTCCTCCTGCGCCGCCGTAAGCAGCGCTTGCTGCTCTGTGACCTTTCTCGCCCAGTCATCGGCGCTTGTAAGCTGTATATTAACGATGCAAAGCGCCGCGAACACCACGCCGCCCGCAACAATAACTTTCAATCTTGAGCCGCTTCTTGAAACGGAACGGCTGTTCATTCTTATCTCTTGCTTAGCCTTTTCCTGTTCCTTGACGCGGTGAGCGTTATGCTTCTCCTGCTCCGCTACATCAAAATGGGAAAGGTCATATGCAAGGTTCGTATTGTAGCTTCCGGGAATCTGCATCAGATCGCCCTCCTTTTAGTTCCTTGTCTTTTACTTCCTAAGCTTTTCGATCACCCTCAGCTTAGCGCTGCGGCTTCTCGAATTTGCGGCGAGCTCCTCTTCGCAAGCTATGATCGGCTTTTTGCCGACAAGCGCGCCCCTCGGCTGCTTTCCGCATACACACACAGGAAATTCAGGCGGACAGGTGCAGCCCGTGCAAAATTCCTTAAAGCGCGTTTTTACGATTCTGTCTTCAAGGGAATGGAATGTTATAACAGACATTCTTCCCCCGACCTTTAATCTGTCAAAGCCGTCTGTAAGCGCCGTTTCCAGCACCTCAAGCTCCTTGTTGACTTCAATGCGTATTGCCTGAAAGGTCTTTCTGCAAGGATTTTTCTCCCTGCGATATGCGGCAGGAACACTTTTCTTTATTATATCGGCAAGCTCGCCTGTTGTTTCTATCGGCGATGCAAGCCTTGCGTTCACTATGCCCGCAGCGATCTTTCGTGCGAATTTTTCTTCACCGTACGCAAACAATATGCGGGAGATCTCCTCCTCTTCATACTCGTTTACGAGGTCGCGCGCAGAGAACCCCTCTCCGCTCATGCGCATATCAAGCGGGGCGTCGTTATGGAACGAAAATCCCCTTTCAGCCGTGTCTAGCTGATGTGACGATACGCCGAGATCGGCAATGATACCGTCAAGCTCTGCGACGCCAAGCTCGTCAAGAGCCGCATTAAGCTCGCAGAAATTTCTTTTTATGAACGTCACGGGATAGCCCTTTAACCGCTCCCCAGCGGCACTGAGCGCCTCGGCGTCCTGATCGAAGCAGATGAGCCGACCGCCGCTGAGCCTTTTCGCAAGCTCAAGACTATGTCCGCCTCCGCCCGTGGTGAGGTCGGCGTAAACGCCCTTTGGGTCTGTAAACGCGCCGTCAACCGTTTCTTTAAGCAAAACCGAAATATGTGAAAACTCCATTACAAGCCGATCTCCTCAGCAAACGCAGCGATATCATCGGCAGAAATTCTGTTATTATACTCTGCCCAAAGCGCCTTGTCCCAAATCTCGGCGCGATCGTCCATTCCGACGACCACGACCTCGGAGGTTATCTCAGCATATGCGCGCAGCGACACGGGCAGCGCAATTCTGCCCTGCTTGTCAGGCTCTGCTTCGCAGGCGCCGCCAAACAAAAAACGTTCAATAGGCAGCGCGACCTTGGAGGGCTTTCCCTTTAAGCTCTCCCTGATGGAATTCCAGCTTTGCTCTGTGTGTACCGTCAGACACTTTTCACCTATGGTCTTGGAAATAAAGAAATGATCGCCGAGTGACTCGCGCAGCTTTGCGGGGAAGTTCATGCGTCCCTTGCTGTCTATCGTATGTTCAAACTCGCCGTACATCTCTTTTCCCCCTTTCCATTCTCATAGTCCCCGTGAAATCCTGTCGGTGTGCGGAGCGGCTGCTCCGCGTGCCGTCCTCCTCAGACGGCGTTTTCCGTAGCTTTTATATATTTTCCCAAATATGTTGCGGAAACGTGGTTTTTTATATTTTTATGATTTTCAGTGGATTTTCTCCCCACTTTAGTGAAAATCTCACCACTTTTCCCCACTCTTAAAGTATACAACGGATTTTATTTTTTTGCAAGTGCTATGACAAGTGTTTTACAAAAAAATAGAAATAAACTTTCGTTCATATTTTTGTGCACTTTTCACAAAAATCTCTAATCAACAGCAGTCGTCTAAGCCTTATTTTCGGTAAAATCACTATATTTTGCACATTCACCTAATCCAACAACTACATATTGTGTCACCGCCGTTATATACCACTATAGCTCCAAAATCTCCCCAAAACAAGCAAGCCCCGCCGAAAAACGACGGGACTGCCGAGGACTATACTATTACCCGCTGCCCGATAACAGCGTAGCAGAAAGCATTACTGCTCACGAGCCATTGTTTATCTGCCGCGATGTCAGCGTTATCGCCAACGTCCGCGAGAAATCCTTTGCAGGCTCGTCGATAACGTCGCCGTCAGGCTCTGTTATCTTTTTATCTGCGCTCATATCAGCAGCACTTCTCCTTAAAAGAAAGACAGTCTGTGCACTGGCTCTTGGAGGGGTCGCACTCGTGAGTACCTACCTCGATACGGTCAAGCGAGCAATAGTTGTCGCTTACGCAGTGATACTCGCAGTTCTTTACGGTACAGCCGATATGCTTGTTTGCAAATTCAGTTCCCATGATATTCAGTCCTTTCATACTATTTAATAAACAGAAAGGCGGTCACAGCGCGAACACCATGACCGCCGCAGTTATATTATCTGCAAGCATCACTGTTTTATTCAAACAAATTTTAAAACATCGCGAAGCTTTTCGGCAACGTGATCAGCGCCGTATTCCGAAAACTCCTCTATGCTTCCGAAGCCCACAAGAACACCGATACATTTCATTCCTACCTCGTGCGCACCGACGATATCATGCATTCTGTCACCGACTAAAACACAATCAGAAACGTCAGCGCCTGTCTTTTCCATCACAAAACGAAGCACATCAGCCTTTGTATGTCTTTTGCCGTCAAGCGTTGCCGCTCCGACAAAATCAAAAAATCCGTCAATGCCGAAATGCCGCAGTATCTTTTCCGATGCCACATCGGGCTTGCAGGTAGCAAGACATATCCTTTTGCCCATAGCTTTTAGTTTTTCCAAAAGCTCCCGTGCACCGTCTATAAGCTCATTTTCGTACAAGCCCTTATCAAAATAGTATTCGCGATAAAGCCTTACCGCTTCGGCCGCCTCGTCTGCACTCATGCCGAAATGCCGCTGAAACTCGTCAAGCAGCGGCGGGCCGATAAAGCTTTTCAGCGTTTCGCGCGGCGGAACATCAATGCCGAGCTTATCCAGCGCGTAAATTACGCCGTTAGTTATGCCCATATAGGGATTTGTGAGGGTTCCGTCAAGGTCAAACAATATAGTATTGAACATAATTTCTCCATTCTTATAAGGTATTGACTTTTTTCGCAGTTTGTGCTAAAATACTGCTATTGAATAATACTGCCACCGGGTAGTGAATGCGCCGCATTCGTTCGCATATCGTTAGGTCTTAGAAGATATGCTGAACGGATGCTCATTTTTTTGGAGGCATAAATGAAGTTTATCGACCAATTCCGCGACCTTACCTTTTTTGAAAGAATTTTGTGGCTCACCTCAGCCGCCGTTACGATAGGCTCGTTCATAGTATCGGGCGGCGGAGATATCCTTACGCTGATAGCATCTCTTATCGGAGTGACCGCGCTGATATTCGTTGCAAAGGGTTATGTACTTGGGCAGATACTCACAGTAGTTTTTGCGGTATTCTACGGAATTATATCATACTTTTTCAGCTATTACGGCGAGATGATAACATATCTGTGTATGACCGCGCCGATAGCCGTGATGTCAATAATCTCGTGGGCAAAAAATCCCTACAGCGGCACAAGAGAGGTCGAGGTCAGCCACGTCACCCCAAAACAGCTTGCTGTAATGACCGCCGCGGCTGTTATAGTCACGGCGATAATGGGATATGTGCTGTATCTTCTCGGCACAGCAAACCTTGTTTTCAGCATAATTTCCGTCACAACAAGCTTTGTCGCGTCATGGCTCACATTCCTCAGAAGCCCGTATTACGCCTTAGGCTATGCGGCAAACGACATAGTGCTGATAGTGCTGTGGGTGCTTGCGTCACTCGAAAACATATCATATCTGCCTATGGTTATTTGCTTCGTGATGTTTTTCGCAAACGATATGTACGGATTTTTCAATTGGCGCAGAATGCAAAAGCGACAAACAAGCGGCACCTGACCTCACAGCCTGCACAGCATTATATATTCCTCGTCGTTTTCATCTACGGTAACAAAGCCGACTTTTTCATACATCTTCACCGCATAGTTCTTTTTCTGCACAGCAAGCGAAGCCTGCTTCACGCCATTTTCCCGAAGAAGCTCCAGCATAGCCCGCATAAGAGCAGTGCCGATGCCGTGAGCGCGGTATTCCTTATATAGAGATATCGCAAAGGACGGTGTTTCGTCGTCGATATGCCCGTAATCATGCATTATCCGCGTCCACACAGCGCCAACTACCTCTCCGTTCACCTCTGCAACAAGGCATTGGTCGTGTTCACGCTCACCGAAACGCTCGATATATACCTGTAATTCGGGCTGCTCAGTTATTTCTCGGGGCGGCGGCTCAACTCCCTCGGGAATGAATATGGCCTCATACAGAAAATCACGCAGCATAAAGCGCTCATTTTCCCGAAGCTTGCGTATTATGTATTCCATGCTCTCTCCTGTCATAAACGCCGTCAAGCCGCGCATACAGCCGCCCCAAAGCAGCCGTATACGCGGCGATCGCATTTATTATTTTCTGCCTATTTTCGGGCCTGAACTTTCCTTTGTTTTCGTTTTCTGCTTAGTTCCACTGGATTTTGTGACCTTACTGTCCGTTAAGATACCCTCCTCCATCTCAAGGGTAACGAAGTCAAGCAGCTCGCTGTCAAACGACGTCTGATTTGCCACGCGGTCGTGAACCTCCTGCTCAAGCGTATCAGTTTCTTCCATTGCTTTATAGGTTTCTGTCCTCGTCATGAATTCATCGAAACTAAACACTTCATATTTTTTAACATCAATGCCTGCCGTGCGCTTGTTCACCTGTTCAACAAGATGTACAGTGGCATTAGCTGATAAAGCTGCTTTTTCATCAACCGTCAGCGCTTTATTTCCATGAATATCAATTTTAGAGGTAACCTCGTCGGTATGAGCAAATATACCTTTTTCAAGTCTATCACTCATTCTATCGATCTTTTTTTGACGGTTCTCATAGTCCCTTTTCTCAGCTTCTTTATGAAATCTGCCAAACATTCGCTTTAAAGCCGAAGGTTTTTTTGGTTTTTCCGGCGGCGTAAAAAGCTCGCGGGTATCAAACATCATGTCCTCGCCTGTCATGGCGTTGGTGATGCGAAGCGGAAAATAGCCATTATAATGGTGCTTCTCATCATTTAAATAAAAATTCTTCTGCTCACCTCTAAGTTCATCTCTGAGCGTAAGACAAGCGGAACCCATTGCTATAATATAGTTCTCACTATTGATAGTTTTGCCTTCAAACAAGCTTTTATCGGAGTCTAAGCTTATAGCCTTAACAGAATTAAGAAATTTAGCGCAGTCAGCCTCTTCTAATTCCTCAACGTCTTTGAATTGTTTGCCGACAATAGCACCGATAACATCAAGCATCGAATCCACATATCTTACAGCAGTATCAAATGCTTTTTCGGTCATGTTGGTTTCAGGCAGATCCGGATTTTCCAACATCAGATCAAACATTCCGGACTGATCTTCAAATAAAGGATCAGTAATAAAGCTTTTGAGCTTATTACTATTATCATTTCCAATCTTTACTATAACACCCACAGCTATATCCTCCATGTAGATTTTGTATTTCTGTATTTTTATACGCCGAAGCCGTAATTTCGTAACAAAACAAAAAAGAAACGGCGCACACATTCTCGCGCACGCCGCACTGCCATTTATTTATTGTCAAACTTTATCAGCTTGCGTATCGCATTGACCGCGCACTGAATAGCTCTCTCGCTACTCTCGCAGTTTTTGTCAGGCATTTTCAGCTTGGTGCGCTCTACATTCCACAATGCGGTCAGCACTGCGCCCGCGCGCACTCCGCGCACCTGCGCAACGGAGAATATCGCCGCTGCCTCCATCTCGGAGGTAAGACAGCCGCATTTCACATAAGCGTCCCATGAAGTGGAAAGCTTATGCGCAACGCCCGTCGTATTCGGGTCTATCTCGCCGTAGAAATTATCCTTGCTGTGAACAACTCCCACATGGCAGCGGTTTCCGTCCTCATCGGTGGAAAGCTCGTCGCCTGCGTCTTTAAGCGCTCTCATAACATCAAAATCACCCACAGCGGGATAATGGTCAGGAAGATACTCATAGCTTGTACCCTCGCTGCGGATAGCCGCAGACGCTACCACAAGGTCGCCGCCGATAACTTTAAGATCCATGCCGCCGCTCGTTCCCACTCTTATAAAGGTATCCGCGCCGCACATGATAAGCTCCTCCACTGCGATAGCGGCAGAAGCACCGCCGATACCCGTAGAGCAAACGCTGACCTTAACTCCGTCAAGATAGCCTGTATAGGTGGTGTATTCCCTGTTTTGCGCAATAAGCTGCGCATTTTCAAGCTTTTCAGCGATCTTCGGAACTCTGCCGGGGTCACCGGGGAGTATCACATATCTTCCGATGTCGCCTGTTTTTGTTTTGAGGTGAAAGCGGATATCCTCGGAAATAATCGAAGCCATGATCAGTCCTCCTTGTCGGAAAGTATAGACGGCGCAACGGCGTTGTCGCGCTCGTTCTTCTGGTCGATCCACTTAGGGAAATGCACCAATATCACTGTTGCGATAGATACTACCGTTATAAAGATACACGGCAGCATTATTCCGGCGGGGCTTTTTTCACTGCCCATAAGCTCATGCGCCGACATGAAAAACGAATACGAGGTTATCGTCATCGCCGTAGCACACGCGTGTATGGACGCGGCAATTCTTGAAAAGCCAAGCACCAGCACCAATGTTCCCACTATGTAAACGATAGAGGACACCAGCCACAGGATATTTGCAGGGTCTATGTAGCCCGCGATCTTGTTTACAAAATCGATCGTGCTCTGCGACATATCATCGGTTATTGTGAAATCATACATCGAGCCCATGAATATCGACCCGAAAACTCCAAGACACAGCGCAAACACCGAGGTAAGCACTATCGCAAGTATCTCCAGTATAAGAATAGCAATGCCGCAGGGCTTTGTTGCAGTGTAGCGGTGAAAAAGACCGCAGCTTATATAAAATCTGCCGTCAGCCTCTTTTTTCTTTGAGCTTAGTTTATAATGCTTTGCCATGTTTTATGCCTTTCATTTATCATATTCTATCTTATATTCTATCACGGGTGCGCGTAAAAATCAATACCCGATACGATTTTCAGATATTGGCGTAGGTGCGAAGCACGTCCTCGGCGACCTCGCGCTTTGTGCGGCGCGAATCCATAGCAAGACGGCTGATGTGCTGCTGCGCCTGCTCCTCGGTAAAATTAAGATATTGTATCAGACAGCATTTCGCACGGTTTATCACCTTTGCGTCGGAAAGTCGGCGCGAAAGCTCGGTATTTTCGTCCGAAAGCCTGCGCATATTCTCCCTTGCAAGCAGTGCCATCTTTACCGTCTGCACTAGCGAAGCCTTTGCAAAGGGTCTCGGAAGTACGTATGCGCCCGTGAATTTTATCCTGTTCTGTACATCGTCTGCTATCTCAGTCTTTGCAATACAGATGATGCTTGCCTCTGTGCGCTTTCTCGCCTCGGCAATAAAGTTCAGCCCAAACTCTGAACGCAACGGCGTTGATACTATCACCACGTCAAATTCCGCAAGGTCGGCAATATCCGCCTCGGCGTCGGTGCAGCAGCATACGATATCTCCGTTAAGCTCCGACAGTGCCGCAGCTATAGCGTTACAGCTATCAGCCGTTTTGGCATTGATGAAAAATCTCATGCCGCACCTCCTTTATAAACGTTAAAACAGCTTACTCGCTGTCTGACAATAATTCTATGCTGTTATCCTCGCAGAAAACACCGAATTTCGTTTTCAGTCTGCGAAGCTTTCCGCCAAGCGGCTTTCTAAGCACCAGCAAAAACACCGCATTGGATACGCAGTACGCCGCTGTTATAGGCAGCGAAGCCGCAAATGTTGCGAACAGGCGTTCAAAATCCAGCATATTGTCAACGGACAGCACCGTCCATATATCCATGATAACGGAATACATCGCACCCGCAAAAACTCCGTATATACACAGCAAAACAGGCTTTTCAAGAAGACCGCTTTTGTTCAGCAAGCCCGCTATAAAGCCTATCATGCCCCAACAGAACATCTGAAACGGCGTCCATGCACCCTGTCCGAAATAGATATTAGATATCAGCGCCGACATAGCGCCTGTCATAAAGCCCGCCTGAGGACCGAAATGCATCGCGGTTATCACTACTATTGCAGTAACAGGCTTGAAAAACGGTATTGCGGCGAAAATAAATCTGCCCGCTGCAGAAAACGCTGTCATTACCGCCACAAGCACTACCTCCCTCGCCATGGGAGCGCGCCGCTCAAAGCTGAAGAAAAACGGAACACAGCATAGGAACGCTGCGATAACAGCAGCAATATCCCAACGCTCGCCGTTCCACAATACAATGCCTAAAATTGCAGCAAGCGGCACTGCAATCAGCGCCGCCGCAGCGATAAGCTTTCTCATGATTTGCGGCGGTGATCCAATCCCGCCAAAATGTCATCAACATCGTACCTGTTTCTGTCGCGGCTGTCGTCATCATCGGTGATAAGCTCTGAGCGCGATCTCGACGCAAGGATATCCGCGCTTTTTCTAACCGTTCCATCGGTGTTTTTCGAGGTCGCCGTCATAGCAGGAGCCTTTCGTTCACCCACAGAAGCTATGGCGTCCTCAAGATCAATGACCGCACGGCTGCGCGGATCGCTTATTCTGCCAAGCTGAGGAACATCAGACTGCACAAAAAAAGCGTCGGACTTTTTCTTTTTGGGAAGCTGTGGTATCTCAGCCGTTGAGCCGCTGACCCTTGAAGCTGCCTTGACCGATTTCGGTGCAGTTTGCGAGGTTGGCTTTTTCTGAGCCGCCGTTGCGCTGTCAAGATAGCGCTTAGCCGCAACCGACGTGGGTACAGCACCTTGCTTTGCAGACTCCGAAACAGTAGGCTTATTAGCAGACGCTTCCTGCTTCATTGTTGCGGGAGAGGGCTTTTTCTGCGCGGGAACGCTCTCCGTGGGCTTCATTACTGCAGGAGATGGCTTCGGCTGAACGGCAGGCGCAGTCGGTTTCATAGCTGCAGGGGATTTCTTACCCTGATCTCCGTAGGTAAACAGCACACTGTCAGCGGTCTTTGAGGATCTTCCTCCCGAAGAGCGGCTGTATTCCGCATTTCCATCAGCCTTTACTCCGAGCGAAGCAGACGTGGGCTTCTCCTCAGGCTCGCTGTTCTTCCGCTGGGGTATGACCTCGGGAATAGGTTTTTCGTCAGATTCACGTTTAAGTATCGAATAAACTATCAAAGCAAGACACGGAAGCACCGCCATAACACAAACGCCCCACTGTGATCTAACAAATGAGATAAAGCCGCCGAGAACGTTGCTGCTCCAGCCTGCTTTGCCGATAAAATCACTTTCACCGACAGTAGTGGTGTTGCCCTCGCTGTCGGAAATGACCAATGTATAAACGCCATCGCTCATAGTTATTGACTGAGTATAGCCCAATATCGGCTCGTCCGTGCCATCGTCAGCTTTAAGGCTGCACAGAACAAGATTTCCCTCTACGATATCGTAAGGCTCGCACTGCTCAACGATAACGGCAGCACCGCTGTTAAGCCCGTCAAACGAGGACTCCCTGCAAAGATAAAGATTATATCCAAACACGCTGACAAGACCCTCTGAGCCGAACACCAGCGACACTATCATCAAAAACGCACACACAACAAACAGCAGCACACATACCGCTGTTCCGAAGCCGCGAGCAATTTTTCTGCCCATTTTTTCAAAAACACCTCTTTTTATACTTGACAAAAAACAAAAATAAGTTTATAATAGATTTGTTGTTTAAAAGCGCAAATTGCAAATACATTTATAGTATATCATATATTGCCGCTTTTTGCAAGCAGTTTTTTACAACGCATTTGCTGGTATAGCTCAGTTGGTAGAGCAACGCATTCGTAATGCGTAGGTCGTGGGTTCGAGTCCCATTCCCAGCTCCAGATTTAAAAATCCCACTCCAAAAGAGTGGGGTTTTTAAATGGCAACGGCTCGGCTTGAAATGCCCTTAAGGCATTTCATTTTCGCTGCGCGAAAACCGCTCACGTTCGCGGTATATCTCCTTTTGTTATGTAGCAAAGATCCTTTTCGCTCAACATATACAGATAAATAGCATACAGCAACCGCC
>JAZNTS010000145.1:0-2883 GCA_045591905.1 Oscillospiraceae bacterium
AATAGGAGAGCTGCCATGCGAATGTGAGCGTTTTTGCGAAGCAAAAACGCAGTGCCATAAGGGCACTGCGAGCCGAGCGTTTGCTATTTAAAAATCCCACTCGACAGAGTGGGATTTTTAAATCTGGTACGGGTGACAGGACTTGAACCTGCACGATTGCTCGCTAGAACCTAAATCTAGTGCGTCTGCCAATTTCGCCACACCCGCGTATTAACTTTCTTAAATCAAATTCTTTGTTTTCTCTTCTATATATTCAATCAAGCGTTTTCCGTCAAAGTAACAGCCTTTTTTCTTGTTAAGTCTTTCGTCGATAATTCTTATGGATTCAATGATATTATTTTTAACCATTAAAAACCGTTCTTTTTTATCTGCCGCTAACAAATCTTCTGCTGGAATAAGCAATCGAATATCAGCATATCGGTTTTTATAGTTGATATATTTTCGTTCTTTTCCCTTGCCAAAAGCAATCCACTCTTTATCGAAGCAATTAACGATAATACCTATACTGTCAAGAGTATTAGTGTAATCTGTTGTTTCCAATACGCCTGTTTCATGTTCAATTTTCATAATTGAATCATGCACTATTCCGGCAACGGAAATATGTGCCTCTAATGAAATAAAAACCCTTGACATAGGATACCTCAAATTAAATATACAGCGTAACACTCCCTAAATCTAGTGCGTCTGCCAATTTCGCCACACCCGCGTATCACCTTGACTATTATATCAAAAAGCTGCTGATATGTCAAGCGAGAATGAAAATTGTGCGAAAAATTATTGAAATTGCTTGACAAATTAATAATTTTGTGGTACGATTATCACAGGAAAGGAAGTGACGTTTTTGGAGAAGAATATATACAGCCTTGTTCTGTCAGACAGCGTGGTCGAGGCTGTTGACGCTCTTGCGCGCACGGCGGGGCTGAGCCGTTCCGCTATGATAAATCAGATTTTGGCAGAGCGCGTGGCATACACTACCCCCGAAATGCGGCTGCGCGAGATACTATCTGCGGTGCAGCGCTCCATGAATGACGGCTTCTATTATCTGGAGCAGCCCTCGGCGGGCACGCTGTCCTGCCGCACTGCGCTGAAATATCGCTACAAGCCTACTGTGCGCTATTCGGTGGAGATATTCTCGCGCGGCGGAAGAAAAGCAGGTGAGCTTCGGGTGTCGTTCAGAACGCAGAATGTGCAGCTCATTGACGATCTCACAGGCTTTTTCAAAAGCTGGGCATACTTTGAGCAGAGCTATATCGCATCAAAGCTTACGCAGGATATAGTGTATACCATCGACAGCGGTAAATTCACGCGCACGCTGAATATGCCCGAGCCCGATATCGGAGATGAGGCGCTGGGCGGTGCGGTAGCCGATTATATGGCTATGTTCGACGCTGCTATGAAGCAGTATTTCTCGTATCTCCCCGATATGGAGATGGCGCAGAGAGCTGCAGAGCAAAGCTATAGCATCAATATTTCAAGACAAAAGGTAATAATCTGACAGGGAGGAATAAAGCTATGAATCCTAATAAGTTCACACAAAAATCACTTGAAGCGATCCAGTCTGCGCAGGACATTTCTGTAAGCTATCAGAACAACTGCGTTGAGCAGGAGCATCTGCTTTACGCGCTTCTGTCGCAGGAAAACGGACTGGTGCCGCAGATACTCACACGAATGAATATCGACGCGAATGCGGTTGAGCAGGCGGCGTTGAAATTCGTTGAGGGACTGTCGCGTGTTTCGGGCAGCGGCAGAGAAGCAGGCAAGATATTCATATCTCCCGACCTTGATAAGGCGCTCACAGAAGCTGAGGCGCAGGCAGAGCGCATGAAAGACGAGTTTGTTTCGGTGGAGCATCTTTTTATTGCGCTTATCGAAAAGGCGGGCAGCGGCGTCAAGGGTATCTGTAAGAGCTTCGGAATCGAGAAAGACAAGCTGCTGAAAGCGCTGTCTGATATCCGCGGCAGCGCAAGAGTTACATCACAAAATCCCGAGGATACCTATGATGTGCTGAAAAAGTACGGTCAAGACCTTGTGGAGCTTGCAAGACAGAACAAGCTTGACCCTGTTATCGGCCGCGACAGCGAGATAAGAAACGTTATCCGTATACTTTCAAGAAAGAGCAAGAATAACCCCTGCCTTATCGGTGAGCCGGGCGTAGGTAAGACCGCTATCGCAGAGGGACTTGCGCTGCGTATCGTGCGCGGTGACGTTCCCGCAAATCTGCGCGATGTAAAGCTGTTTTCGCTTGATATGGGAAGCCTTATCGCAGGCGCAAAGTACCGCGGCGAATTTGAGGAGCGCCTGAAAGCGGTCCTTCAGGAGGTTAAAAAGAGCGAGGGCAAGATACTGCTGTTTATTGATGAGCTTCACCTTATCGTTGGTGCGGGCAAAACTGACGGCGCGATGGACGCAGGCAATATTCTGAAGCCGATGCTTGCGCGCGGTGAGCTTCACTGTATCGGCGCGACCACGCTTGACGAGTATGCTCAGTATATCGAAAAAGACCCAGCACTGGAGCGCCGTTTCCAGACGGTTATGGTCGATGAGCCGACCGTTGAGGATACTATTTCGATACTTCGCGGACTTAAAGAGCGCTATGAGGTGTTCCACGGTGTAAAGATACACGACAATGCTATAATCGCGGCGGCAACGCTGTCCAACCGCTATATCACAGACCGTTTTCTTCCCGATAAGGCGATAGACCTTATCGACGAGGCGTGCGCGATGATAAAGACCGAGATGGACAGTATGCCCGCAGAGCTTGATGAGATAAGCCGCAGCATAATGCAGCACGAGATAGAGGAAGCTGCGCTTAAAAAAGAGACTGACAAGCTTTCGCAGGAGCATCTTGCTGATATCCGTAAGGAGCTTGCGGAGATGCGTGAG
>JAZNTS010000146.1:0-3658 GCA_045591905.1 Oscillospiraceae bacterium
TACTGAACCTCCTTAAGTCCACCGATGTAACCGGAGTGACGGCGATAGTACTTCTGCTCAAGCTTCTTGCCTGTAAGAATAGCCTTAGATGCGTTGATGATGATTACGAATTCGCCACAGTCAGCGTGTGGTGTGAATTCAGGACGGTGCTTACCTCTTAAAATGTTTGCAGCAGCAACAGCTGTCTTACCGAGAGGCTTGTTAGCAGCGTCGATAACATACCATTTACGTTCAATGGTGTTGTTAGCCATAAATGTTGACATTTTTGTTTCCTCCAATAATTTTGTAGTAGGGCATTTGCCCGTTCTTTAATGCTTGACTATTATAACACTTGGGTGGGGCGATGTCAATAGATTTTTTGAAAAAATTTTGTTTTTTTGTGAATTTTTTTTGGCTCCATACATAAAAACATCAAAAGATGGCGTTATTATGCCGTTTTTGTCCAAATATACCTAAGTCCTCAACAAAAAACGCACAGCCGCTGACGGCTGTTCCATCTCGGAAAGCCCGTTACTTACCGCCGCGGTGCTGTGCGCTCTATATTTTATCCCTGCCTCCCACCCGTCACCTTAACGTTTGGCGAATATGCCGCGTATTGCAGCGAAGCCGTCGCTCTTGCCGCTTGTTGCCGCAGCAAACGTGGGAACCTCACGCTCCGTCAGCTTTAAATGAGGGTAGCTCTGTGCCGCAGTCTCCGCGGCCTCCTCGGGAGAAGCTCCCGCAGCTACAAACCCCGCAGCAAGCTTTTCGCCCTCGGAAAGCTTTGACTTAGCCACTCCGCACATAAGAAGCGTAAGCTTTATCCTCGCCTCAATAAGCGCTTCCTGAAGCTGCTGAAGCTCCTCGTCTTCCGCACTCGCCCCGGAACAAGCATCATCTGCAAGCTGCTCCTGTGTCGGCTCGGCATCAATTGTCTGCGATTCTGTCGCTGTAATGTTCTCGTTCATCGTTGTCACTCCTTTCTATACTCCTTGCTTCCTCGATGGAAATTCCATAGATCTGCGAAAGCGCACGCGCCTTGGAAATAATTCCTGCATTGTACAGCATAACAGCTCTTTCTATCCTTGTGCCATCGTCCTCAGCAGCACCGTCCGCAAACATAACCGAAGCGTTCTCGCTCGCGCCGTCACTAAGCAGTCCGCCCATCTTTCCAAGTATGCAGATATTCTGCATCACCTGCGCCAGCGCCTCGGAAACCATTGTACGGTAATATGCGCCCGTGCGGTAGGTCTTGCTGCTGCGGCTTATCACCTCTGCGGCGGTCTTTATCGTCCCGTCCTTGTAGGACAGCGTCCCCTCGGACAGCCCAACCTGCATACACAGCATATCAAGCAGCATTGAGAGCGCCTTAGTATGCTCCTCAACGCGAAGCTCCGCGGTGTTGTCGGTTATCTTAAGTTCCTCCGTGTCAGACACCGACATAGCCTGAAACACCTCGTCGTTTACATCAAAATACCTCTTGATGTCGCCGTTCTCGTCATATTCGCCCCTCACTGCGTAGTAAGGCACGATTATCCTCTTTTTGCCGAGAACAAATTCCCTTTCAAGGCTGTCGAACACAACGTCGATGCTTTTAAGCGTATCCTCAGCTCCCGCAAAGACCGAAGCCCCCAGCAAGCTGCATTCCGAGGAAGCGGAAAGCCCTGTTCCGATATACACGAACAGCGGCTTTGAAAGCCCCTTGATAACGCTCTTTTCACAGAGTTCGGGGAGCACGTCCATAAGCTTTACAGCAGCGCCGTTTTCGCTGTACAGGCGGTTTTCCGTCACAAGCTCCTCTCCCGAAAGCTCCTGCGCCTCCGCAAGCTGGTAGCGCCTGCCCTCGTGCGTGATCTTTGAACAGAACGCCGCGCCGCTTATGCTTATGCCGTCCCATTTTGTAGGAATAAAGCTGTCAGCCTCCACAAGGTCTAGCTTCACGCCGTTGTCCCAGTAGACCTTTACCATACCTCCGCCAAGTGCGAAAATGCTTTGCAAAAACGCGGGAAATCGCTCGTAGAAACGATTTTCTCTGAACACCTTTTTGATAAATTCCTCCGTGCTCTTGTCTGCACTGCTTATGGACGAGCCTTCGGTAAAGCACAGCCTTGCAAGCTCGCCGCACACAGCCTTTGCCGCTCCGAGCGAAGCCATTCGACGCGTTCCGCCGTTAAGTCCGCCCTTTCTTGTGTAGCGCCAGCTTCCTCCGCCGTTGTAGATATCACGCCATCGCGCGATATCCGCATAATGCGTTGAAAGCAAGCTTACGCTATCCTTTGCGGCTTTGCCGGTCAGCCAATTTTTAAGTCCCAAAGATTTTCCTCCTTTCGATGTTATTTAAGCGGTCTTTCCCGCTGATGTCATACTAAACCACGATAATCTGCAATTTACTGCAAAGCATAACGTGCGCCGTCCATGCCAACAACAAAAAATTATTGTGATTTTCTTGACATATAACGCGCAATATAGTATAATAAGAATGTATTGGTTTAACTAATTTAATAAAGGAGCACAAAACAAATGGGACTTACATTAACTGAAAAGATCATCAAGGCGCACATCGTTGACGGCGAGATGGTAAAGGGTCAGGAGATCGGTCTTAAGATCGACCAGACGCTTACACAGGACGCTACCGGTACGATGGCGTATCTCCAGTTTGAGGCTATGGGCGTAGACCGCGTAAAGACAGAGCGCTCTGTTGCCTATATCGATCACAACACACTCCAGAGCGGCTTCGAGAACGCTGACGATCACCGCTTCATCGGCTCTATCGCTAAAAAGCACGGTATCTGGTTCTCACGCCCCGGCAACGGCATCTGCCATCAGGTACACCTCGAGCGCTTCGGCAAGCCCGGCAAGACGCTCATCGGCTCTGACAGCCATACTCCCACAGGCGGCGGTATCGGTATGCTCGCTATGGGCGCAGGCGGTCTTGACGTTGCAGTTGCAATGGGCGGCGGCGCTTACTACATAACAATGCCCAAGGTAGTAAAGATAAACCTCACAGGCAAGCTGAACGACTGGGTTTCCGCAAAGGACGTTATCCTCGAGGTTCTGCGTATCCTCTCCGTTAAGGGCGGCGTAGGCAAGGTAATGGAGTACTGCGGCGAGGGCGTTGCAAGCCTGTCCGTTCCCGAGCGTGCGACCATCACAAACATGGGCGCAGAGCTTGGCGCAACAACATCTATATTCCCCTCTGACGAAACAACACTTAAGTTCCTTAAGGCTCAGGGCCGTGAGGAGGACTACACTCCCCTCGCCGCTGACCCCGACGCAGTATATGACGAGGAAGTGAATATCGACCTCAGCAAGCTCGTTCCTCTGGCTGCATGTCCTCACTCTCCCGACAATATCAAGACCATCGAGGAGATCGGCGCTGTTAAGGTAGATCAGGTCTGCATCGGCAGCTGCACAAACTCCTCTCTGCAGGATCTGTTAAAGGTTGCTCATATCCTCAAGGGCAAGACAGTTCACCCCGATGTTTCCCTTGCTATCGCTCCCGGCTCAAAGCAGGTGTTCAATATGCTTGCAGAAAACGGCGCGCTGTCTATCCTTATCGACGCCGGTGCGCGTATCCTTGAGAGCGCTTGCGGCCCCTGCATCGGCATGGGTCAGTCCCCCAACTCCAAGGGCGTTTCCCTGCGTACATTCAACCGTAACTTCCTCGGCAGAAGCGGCA